>NZ_CP041352.1:3777265-4121581 GCF_009746125.1 Casimicrobium huifangae | reverse complement strand
ACGGCCCCGGCCAGACGATGGTCTATGTGCTGCTCGACCTGCGCCGTGCCGGATACGGTGTGCGCGAACTGGTGCAGCGTATCGAGCGTGGTGTGATTGCAATGCTGGCCAGCCATGGCGTCACGGCTTATGGCAAACGCGATGCGCCGGGCGTCTACGTGCGTCCCGACAGCAACCGGCCGGAAGCCAAGATCGCCTCGCTCGGGCTCAAGGTGCGCAATGGCTGCACCTATCACGGGGTCGCCTTCAACGTGGCGATGGACCTGGCGCCGTTCGCCTGCATCAATCCCTGCGGTTACAGCGGGCTTGCGGTCACCGATCTGGCTACGCTCACGGGCACCGCGCCCGACTACGACGCGGTGTCAGTGGCGCTGGCCGGGGCGTTACAGCAGTCGTTGGCAACGAGTACAGCTTTTTCATGAAAAAGCCGTCTGCTTTGGGCTGGAGAAGCAATTCGCTGGAATGTCGACTTTGTTCGGTTTTCGCTTCCAAGCCCAGATAAATGGGCCTTTAACGAAAAAGTTGACTTGTCAGTCGCTCGTCATTCGACGGTGAGAAAATCACGCCATGGACTCGCAGCAAACTCCCGCCAGCACTGAAACTCTGCCCACCAACGCTCAGGGCGTCAAGCACAAGGGCGAAGGCAAGACCGCACGCATTCCGATCAAGGTGGTCAGCGCGCCGATGCTGCGCAAGCCCGAGTGGATTCGCGTCAAGGCGCCGACTGGTGAACACGCCGCACGCTTCGGCGAGATCAAGAAAATTTTGCGCGAACACAACCTCCATTCGGTGTGTGAGGAGGCGAGCTGTCCGAACATCGGCGAGTGCTTCGGCAAGGGCACCGCGACCTTCATGATCATGGGCGATATCTGCACCCGGCGCTGCCCGTTCTGCGATGTCGGTCATGGCCGCCCCAATCCGCTCGACGCCGACGAGCCGAAGAATCTCGCCAAGACCATCGCTGCGCTGAAGCTCAAATATGTGGTGATCACTAGCGTCGATCGCGACGACCTGCGCGATGGCGGTGCCGGTCACTTCGTCGATTGCATCCGTCAGGTGCGCGAGCAGTCACCACAAACGCAGATTGAAGTGCTGGTGCCCGACTTCCGCGGCCGCGTTGATCGCGCGCTGGCCATTCTTGAAGCGGCGCCGCCGGATGTGATGAACCACAATCTGGAAACCGTGCCACGTCTTTACAAGCAGGCGCGTCCGGGTTCCGACTACGCGCATTCGCTGGCGCTGCTGCGTGATTTCAAGGCGAAGATTCCGCAGGTGCCGACCAAGAGCGGCCTGATGGTGGGCCTTGGCGAGACTGACGACGAAATCCTCGCCGTCATGCGCGACATGCGTGAGCACAACATTGACATGCTCACCATCGGACAATATCTACAGCCGTCAAAAGATCACCTGCCAGTGCTGCGCTATGTGCACCCTGACACTTTCGCGATGTTCGAGCGCGAGGCCTACGCGATGGGCTTCAAGCACGCCGCCGTGGGCGCCATGGTCCGTTCGAGCTACCACGCAGACCGGCAGGCCGACGGCGTGACTGTCTAGGACTCGCCGGCCAGGTTGCGCGCAGCGTGACCCATGACGGTCAGGCAGTGACCGCGATGTGATCGGGCGCCAGCCCGGCGACCGCACGTTGATGCATGGCCACGTAGGCCGATTCAATGTGGCGGGTGAACCGGGCGATGTCGAACAACGGATGGCTATCCCGGTGGCGATGGAGCTTGTCGCGGATGCCTCGCAGTTGTGTGGCGTCGGTGGCCAGTTCGCGGGCACGGGCTTCATAGGCCGCGATCGAAGTGGTAACCAGCTCTGGCAAGCCAATCGCACCGAGCAGGCTGGCGGCGACACGGCTGGCAAAGGTGTCACCGCGACAGGTCAACACCGGCAGGCCCGACCACAGCGCATCGCTGGCGGTGGTATGCGCGTTGTAGTTGAAGGTATCGAGGAACAAATCGGCATGGCGGTGACGCCCAAAGTGCGTGGCCAGGGACGATAACCGCGGTGCGAAGCACAGGCGCGATGCATCGACGCCTCGCGCAGCAGTTTCCCGACGCAGATTGCGCTCAGCCACTTCGGTCGGCTGCAGCAGCCAGAGCACGCTGCCTTCGATTTGCTGCAACAGTCGCATCCAGATGTCGAATTCGACCGGCGTGATCTTGAACGAGTTGTTGAAACAACAAAAGACGAAGCCCTCGGCCGGCAGGCCGTGGTCCGTCCGACTGCCAGGGGCACCTGGCAGCTCCCGCTTGTCGTCGTTGGGCTGATAGGTGTAAGGCAGCGTGACGATCTTTTCGTCGTAGTAATCGCGATCGTCCGGCTCGATCAACACCGGGTCGGCAATGATGTAGTCGACGAACGGCGCACCAGCGGTGCCGGGATAGCCCAGATAGTTGGCCTGGACCGGAGCAATGCGGGCCGCCAGTACGCCATGGCGCGCCATATGAGTGTGTCCCATGAGATCGATCAGGATGTCGATCTCCAGCGATTGCAGTGCCGTGGCGATGGCCTCGTCACTATTGCCATGGAAGTCAAAAAAGCGGTCGAACGCGCGCTCCATGCGTGCCCGCCACTCGTCCTGTTGCGGCGGGCCGACGTAGACGCCCAGCACCTCGAAGCGGGCGCGGTCATGGTGCTCAATCAGGCCGGCGATCAGCTGCGACGTGGGATGGGTCCGAAAATCGGCTGAAAGGTAGGCGATACGCAGACGGTCGTGGCGATGGTTGGCGATCACCGGGCGGCGGTGATGACCGGCAAATTTTTCGCTGATGATCGCGCGCGCGCAGCGCTGCTGTTGCGCCATGGTGGAGCGCAGTGCGATCAACGGCAGCGGCTTGATGGCTTTGTCGCCACGATCCACTGCGGCCAGGATCTTCGCTTCATGCGACGCAAAGTCAGTCCAGTCGCAAGCGTGCATCTGCGCGTGCATGAGACCGCCAGCGAGCCAGGGCATGGCAGGATTCAACGCTTCGGCGCACCGATAACTCTCGATCGCGGCTTCGAAGCGGCGCAGCTCCACCAGAACCTCGGCGCGGTTGAAATGGGCTTCGGCGAGATCGGGATTGGCCGCCACTGCCCGCGCCCATGCCGCTTCGGCTTCGACGATGCGCCGCACCGCGACCAGCGCCTTGGCCAGGTTGTTGTGTGTTTCGGCGAGCGTCGGCGCGTACTCCGCTGCTGCTGCACAGTCGCGAATCGCTTCCTCGGTACGACCGCTTTCCAGCAGCAGCAGGCCACGGTTGGTGAGCGCGACGGCACTGTGCGGATCCTGTTCGATGGCGTGCGTGAAACACTGTCCGGCGGCGGCGTTGTCACCCTGTGCCTTGTAGACGAGGCCCAGATTATTGAGCGCCATCGGCTCCGCCGGGTTGCTCCGGAGCGCGCTAGAAATCTCAATGGCCGCCTCCGGCAGTTGCCCGCGCTGGTAGTGGCAGACCCCCAGATAGTGCCGCGCGGTGGCATGCTCAGGCGTATGAGTGAGCAGTTCGCGATACAAGCGCTCGGCGTCATCGATCTGTCCGGCCTGATGCAGCGCCATTGCACGCTCGAGGTCTGCGTGAGGTGGCAAAAGTGACGCCGGAGAGCTAGACCCTTGCACCGCGGCAGCGCCGCAGCAATGCTTGTAGCGCTTGCCGCTGCCACAGGGGCAGGGTGCCATGCGGGAGGGCGTAGCGGTCATGACGATCCGTGCGCTGCGAGCGGCTGCCTAGCGGTTGAGGCGCAGGCTGGAGGCAACCATGGCCCAGACGCTTTGTGCCTCGCCAGCGTACTGCTGCTCGGCCGACAGACGCAGCTCAAGGGTGCTACCGTTGACCTCGGCTGCGAAAAACGTCTCCAGCATTTCAACGGCGGGGCTGTCGGTGCGGGCAATGGTGGTGCCGATCATCGCAAAACCCTTGCCGGTGATCGCCCCCAATTTGCTCACATCCACGACTGAGGGCCGCCCGGACATGCCCGCGGCGATGGTTTTTCGCTGCTCCGCCTCAATGCCGGCCGCAGAGCGACTGCTGACCAGCGGCTGCAAGACCAGCTGCATGGCTGGACCGCCAGTCTTGCGCGTCTTGTGCTGGAAGTTGACGCGCAGGCGATCATCCTGATTCTGCTCCACGGTCGCTGCCAGGTAGCCGGGGATTTGAAATGTCAGCGCGTGGCTTTCGAAAGTGACCGCCAGTGGGCTGCTGCCAATGTCCGGCGTTGCCGGCGCGGCAGGTGACGACTTGCTCTCAGCCACACTGCCGTTGGCCGACGGTGAGGTGACTGGGGCAACTGGCGCCGACGGTAATGTCAGCGACTTTTGCACCATTGCACTGATCGCTTCAACGGCAGGCGAGCGCGTAGCAGCGACTTCGAGAAATTCCCAATACTCACCGTCGTGCAGGACGGAGGCAAAGCGCACGGTCGGGGAAGACGCCGAACCTTTGCCCGGCATGGCACTGCCGAGCGCCGGATAACTGCCGTAGCTGTCAAAGCGCGTCAACTTGTCATTGAAGGTGCTGCGCATGATGTTCTTCACGGCCGCGTCGTGCGTGCTCTGCAGCCATGCCATGCGTTGCACTAGGGTCTCCGGCGCGTCGCTGCTGGCGGCACGCGGACGGCGATTAACCCAAAGCTCCAGCTGCTGGCCATCCACCTTGCAGACGAGAGCATTGCTGGCTGGCTGACAGTCGGCGGGGGCTTCGAGGCTGGCGCCGTTGACCGTCACCGGGGCGGCTTGAAGCTGGGCGCCAGTGGCGAGCATGGTGAGGACTGAAACAGCGGCGAAAGAACCGCGCGGGAAGCTCATTGCGTTTGAACAGAACAGGATTGCCGGCTGCGAAGCGTAGCGCAATCGGTATTCGCCACCAGCGGGGACGTCCTGTGTCGCCGCTACAGCATGTCGCCGACGCGGGTGAGCAGGCGGTCGGTCCAGCGCGCCAGACTGGTCAGCGCCACGTCCGTTGCCGGGGCCGTGTAGCGCAGACTGTAAGGAGTCGGTAGCGGGTCCTCCACCAGCGACATCGGTGGCAGGGGATCATCAATGCGGCATTTGTGCACGTAGAGCGCGAGCGCGAAACATTGCAGGTCCGCCGCTGAGAACCGTGGATTGCGCAGCGTGCTGGCGAACAGATCCCGCCAGTGCCAGAACTGGGTGTCGGCGCTGGCTGCGGCCTCAACCGGCTTGAAGTCAACCGGGTTCTGCAGCCGCACCGAGAGCCAGCCGAGAATGATTTTCTGGTGCAGTTGCTCCTGTGAGCGGACCGGGAAATGGGCCAGGACTGCGCCGTCGATGTCTTGCGTGAGCGCGGTCTCGACACCGGCGGCGGTCTCACGGGTGAGGAAGTGATTGCCGTAGGCGATCTGCCAGGACGGATCGGCCAGCGAGCCGCGCGGCAGCACGACCTTGTGTTCCTCCTTGGGTTCTGTCTGGGCACGATGGCGGATGCGTGCGACCGGGTTGAGTTGCGCCGTGTCGTCTGCCGCAGTGACGATGTAGTTCTGCCAGCGCAGGCGTCCGCATTGACCCCGCGGAATCGCCGCCAGTGCGGCCTCCAGGGCCGGCCGGGACGCTACCTTGAGCAACTCATCGGCATCAAGCGGGAACACGAAATCGGCGCCAAGACGGGCGAACGCCGCCCGCGCCAGCTCGGTGGTGCGCAGCCCCTGCTGAAACGACAATGACTCGTCGCGCATCACCGTCAGCGGCAAACCCTCATGCTGCAAGGCGCGCAGGATGGCGGGCGTGTTGTCGGTTGACGAATGATCAAGCACGACCAGATGATCGAACAGCATCGCATGATGACGTACGAACGCTTCGACGATGTCGCCGTCGTTCTTGATCATGGTCACAGAAGCAAGTCTCATCACACGTGGCGGCGGCGCCGGACGCCGTGGTTGCGGAGACGCCAGTGTATGCGCCGGGTGGTGGTACGCCCGTGCGCGAGCCTAACGGTGGCTGCCGGTCATGAGCCCGTGTTTTCCGAGCCAGGCCAGCATCCTGGGCCACAACTCAATGCCTGTCTGCGCACGGAAGTAGCCCATGTGGCCGATCTGCTTCACCTTCAGTTCGCCCGGCGTGAAGTCGACCCGATCAACGGCGGTGCTGGTGTAGCCCTTGAAGAAGGCGTCGCGCGAACGCGGTGGCGCCCACAGGTCGTCAGTGCTGACGGCGGCCGCGATGGGGACGCGCACATCGGCAAAACGGTCAGTGATGGCGCGGGCGTCGGGATCGTCAAAAAAGTAGTGCGGCAAATGGCACCACTTCTTCCAGTCGCGGTAAGCGCCCATGGGGATGTCTTCGCCGAGGCCAAATTTGCTCATCGGCTGGTAGCCATAGATGCGGGTGACCACTGGTCCGACGACGTTCCACAGCGCCCAGGCGCGGTAGCGTTCCGGGCGCGGCATCCAGCCGTGCCAGCCAGCACCCACGCCGCAGACATAGGCGGCCTGCAGCTCGTTCGGATGCGGCAACTGGCCGATGGCGTGGCCGCCCAGGCTGTGCCCGACCAGCCAGACCTTGCCGCGGGCCAGCGCGTAGTCAACCGCAGCGGCCAGGTCATAGCGCGACCAGTCGGCGTATTCCATCTCGAAGCCCCGCAGCGAACCATGCTTCGAGTCGCCGATGCCGCGGTAATCGGTGGTGATCACGTTGATACCCTGCTGCTGGGCGTATTCGGCGAAGCGGCGATAGAAGCCCCGCGGAACTGCTGTCGCGCTCGCCATCACGATCCACTGGTCGCCCGGCGCGCCGAAGTGGGTGGCTGTCAGCCGGTAGCCGTCGGCGGCGGTGAGGTGCAGATCGGTGGTGCTCATGCGGTGGCAGTGTAGCGATCGCTAGACCGGTCGGTCTAGAGCGTATATTCTATTTGTGGCGTTGCCGCCGGAGTGGCGAAAACACTGCGCCGCGATGGACACCCGATGACCCGCCATGCTCCAGCCAGCGGCAGTACCGCCGCAGCAACGACGCCCGATACCCGCACCCGCATCCTGAAGGCCGCGCAGCAGTTGTTTCGCAAGCGCGGCTATCACGGTACCGGGCTTAACGACATCCTCGAGCTGGCGCAAGCACCGAAGGGCTCGATGTATCACCACTTCCCGGGCGGCAAGGAGCAGATCGGCGTATGCGTGATCCATGACCTGACTGACGGCCTGATTGCGCTCTTCACAGCGGGTCGCGCGCGCAGCGCCCACACCCTGCTGTCGCAGGTGGGCGAGCAACTGGTGACAGTGGCCGAGAAGACCAACTTCGAAATCTGTGCGCTGTACTCATCTTTCGTCGCCGAGCGGGCGGCATCGCCGCTGCTGGGCGAAGCGGTGTCGGCCGGTTACGGCCAGATGATCGACACGCTGGCAGCACGGCTGGTGCAGGACGGCATGCCCTCCCGTGTGGCCGCAGAAACCGCCCAGGTGGCCGTGGCCCTGCTCGAAGGCGGGTCACTGCTGGCTCAGGCACGACGCGATGCGGCGCTGTTCCGAACCGCAGTGAAGCAGGCCGCCGCGCTTTGCCGCGTGGAGCGCCCGCCGGCGAGCTGATCAGCCAACCGTCCGGCGTTATTCACGCATGCGCTGTAACCCGGTGTTAGGTCACCAGGTCATCGCGCCATCCGGCCGGCTTCGAACAGTTCGCCTATTGGGACCTGATGACCGCCAGCGGCACCAACGTGCGGGGCGCCGCGCAGGCGCAGCAGCGACAGTTCGAGGGCCTGCAGCGGGCCAATGCCACCGTGCAGCAGGGCCACGCCAGCTACAACGCTGGCTGGGCGCAGAACAGCGCGCGCCAATCGGCAGTGGTTGCCAACTACACCAATCAGGCCATCCGCAGCGTCAGCCCCTATGTCGACGGCAACGGTCAGCGGACCATGCTGCCGCACTCGTTGCCCCAGAGGCAGACCTGTCAGCAGGGTGGCTACACCTACGCGCGGGACGCCCAGGGCACCTGCCGGCGCTGGCAGGGCAACGGTTGGGCGAGGATGGATGCGTCACGCTAACGAGGCCGCCGCGCAATTCACCTTTTTACTGAAACGCCCAATTGACGTGGGCTCACAGGCCGAAAGTGGCTAAAGTCGACTATCTGGCAAATGGCCGACCTAGCCCTCTTTGAATGAGGCTTTCAGCGAAAAGTTGTGAGCCGTGACTTGACAGAAGCAGCGCCGTGATCGGCGCTACGCGACGCCCGCCACTTATTGGGCGGGTACGTTCGCCTTGGCGGTGGTGCCCGCCGCCTCGACCGTGGAGCGAACGACCGGCAGGCCTTTCACCTTGTTCAGCGCCTGCGAGAAGAGGAAGTCCTTGTCGTTGCCCCAGTCAAAACCCTTGAGCTTCTTCTGGTCTTCACGCACCTTGATCAGCTTGGCTTCCTGCGCGTCTTCGGAGGTGTCCTCTTCGGGCGCGGCATCCTTGGTCTCGTTCTTGCCGATCAGGTGGCGCGAAAGGTCCTTTTCGCGCTGCAGCTTCGGCGCAATGACGCCATCCCAGGTCAGCTGCTCAATCAGTACGTCCGGTTCGATACCGGTGCCCTGAATCGAGCGGCCGTTCGGTGTGTAGTAGCGCGAAGTCGTGAGCTTTACGCCGGTGGTCTGCGACAAGGGGATGATGTTCTGCACCGAGCCCTTGCCGAAGGTGGTCGTGCCCATGATGGTGGCACGCTTGTGATCCTGCAGTGCGCCGGCGACGATCTCGGAGGCTGACGCCGAGGCGCCGTTGGTCATCACCACCACCGGTACGGTCTTCAGGATCTCCGGCACGTTGGCGAGTGGATCGCCACCACGACGGGCATAGTAATCACGGCTGGCGAAAAATTTGGTCTTGCTGCCTTCCATGCGGCCTTCGGTGTACACCACCATCGCATCTTTCGGCAGAAACATGGCTGACAGCCCAACCGCCGCATCAAGCAGGCCGCCCGGGTTATTGCGCAGATCGAGCACCACACCCTTGAGCGGCGTCTGTGCATTCTGTTCGGTCAGCACCCTCGCGACATCGGCCACGGTAGTTTCATTGAACGTACGAACACGGATGAACGAGATGCCCGGCTCAACCATCTTCGCCTTGACACCCTGAATCTTGATCTGCTCGCGCACCAGTGCGAAGGTGTGCGTGGCCCGCTCATCCTTGCGGAACACTTCGAGTTTGACTTTGGTACCCGGCGAGCCGCGCATCATGTCGACCGCCTTGGTGGTGGTCAATCCGCGCGTGGTTTCGCCATCCACCTTGGTGATCAGATCGCCCGCGCGAATGCCTGCGCGGGCAGCCGGGGTCTCGTCGATCGGCGAGATCACCTTGATGAAGCCGTCTTCGGTACCAATCTCGATGCCGATGCCGCCGAACTTGCCGGTGGTCGTCGTGCGCAGGTCCTTGAACGCGGACTCATCGAGGAAGGTGGAATGCGGATCGAGGCTGGACACCATGCCACCGATCGCCTGCTCAATCAGCTTCTTGTCGCTGACCGGCTCCACGTAGTCATTCTTGACCCGCGAGTAAACCTCGGAGAAGGTGCGCAGCTCATCGAGCGGAATGGTTGATTTCGCATCGCGATTGGCGTCAACCGTGATGGCGAGCGACAGCGCGATACCCATCGTCGCACCAGCACCGACCCACGCCGCCTTTTGCCACATAGCACCCATGAATACACCTCTTTGTCCGTGCGGATGCCGTGAACCCGGCCCGCATTTGCCATATTAGACGATCAATCCCGTCATTGGTGCCGCAAACCCTCGCCAGTGGCGCTTTCAGGCCGACGTGTCGCCACGGCGAGACGCAACCGGCAAAAAATGGGCAGAAAAAAGGGCGACCTATCGGAGGATACGGTCGCCCTGAACGTCACCACGGATGAGCCGGGGGAAGCCCATCCTGGGAGGACAACGACACGGCAGCAGAGGGGTCAACTGCGTATCGTCTTGCCACAACCATAAGATGTGGCGCGGGCAGAAAAGTTCAACTGCTTTTCAGCAAAAAGTGGCGCGAAACGCATTGACCTCGTCGCGAGTGGGGATGCCATTGCGCCCGCCAAACCGCGTGCACTTGAGTGCGGCCACGTCGGTGGCAAACTGCAGCGCCTCCCGGAGCGGCTGCTTCTCGGCCAGCGCAAAGGCGAGCGCGCCATGCCAGGTGTCGCCGGCGCCCAGCGTGTCGATTGCATGCACCGGGCGTGCGGGGGTGAGCTGCAGGCGTTGACCGTCGAACCACCAGGTGCCGCGCTCGCCGAGGGTCACACCGCAGATCACGTTGCGGCCACCGAAGGCGCGCGGAATGGCGACGTCTGGCGCGCCGAACCCCAGACTTTTCAGCATCGGTTCGCTGAATACCGGATGTGTCGCCCGTTGCGCGATAGTGAGCACTTCTTCAGGGTCGCCCGCATCGGCGTCGAACACGCTTGGGATGGCGGCTGCCGCCGCCGCATCAAACAGGGCGATGGCGCCCGGTTTCCAGCGCGAATCGGCATGTACGGCGTCGGCGTGCTGCACTTCCCCAAGCGGAAGCCATGATGTGTCAGCCGGATAGCCTTGGGCCGGTGCTGAGCAGATCAGGCGCTCGCCGCGGTTGTCAACCAAGATCGCCGAGGTTTTCGAGCGCGCTCCGGGCAGGCGAAACACATGCGATACATCGACCCCTTCGCGCTCAAGCTGGCGCAAGATCTGGTCGCCGACATCGTCATCACCAACGCGGCCCCAGTACTGTGCCTCGCCACCCAGGCGCTTGACGGCAACGGCCGCATTGGCGGCCATGCCACCACCGGTGACGATGAATTCCAGTGCCCCGAATTTGGCCGGTGCCTCCGGAATGGTGTCGACACGAAAAATCTGGTCGAGCGTTGCGACACCGAGGCAGATGACACGGGGCTTGTGAGTCATTACGAGCGTCCGGTACTGCCAAAGCCACCGGCGCCGCGGTCACTGGCGGAAAACTCGGCCACTTCCTGAAACTGCACTTGCTGCACCGGCACGATCACCAGTTGCGCGATGCGCTCCTGCGGTTGAATGGTGAAAGCGGCACTGCCGGCAGCGTTGCGGTTCCAGCAGCTCACCATCAGTTCGCCCTGATAGTCGCTATCGATCAGCCCCACCAGATTGCCAAGCACAATGCCGTGCTTGTGACCCAAGCCTGACCGTGGCAGGATCAGCGCCGCATAACCAGGATCGGCGATGTGGATGGCGATGCCCGTCGGGATCAAGGTGGTGGCCCCGGGCGCGAGCTCAATCGCGGTATCGATGCAGGCACGCAGATCGAGACCGGCGGAGCCGGTCGTCGCGTAGGCTGGCAAATTCTGGCGCGCAGATTCGCGCAGTACCTTGAACTGAATCTTCATGAGCAGCGGAAAGACGATAGGGGGCTCGGTTCAGGACTTGAACATGCCCGGTTCGAGATTGTGCCGTTGTAGCAGCTTGTAGAACTCGGTACGGTTGCGCCCGGCCATCTGCGCGGCCTGTGCCGCGTTGCCGGCCGTGAGCTTGAGAATGCGCACCAGGTAGTCGCGCTCGAAGGTCTTGCGTGCCGCTTCGAAGGAGACCAGCGGCGCCGCACTGTCGTCAAGGCTGTGCCGGATCAGCGACAGCGGGATGACGTGCGTGGTGGACAGCGCCACGGCCTGCTCCAGCAGGTTTTCCAGTTGCCGCACATTGCCGGGCCACGGTGCCGCGACCAGCGCTGCCAGCGCGTCCGGCGCCAGTGTCGGCACGGTCTTGCGGTAGCGCGTGGCGATCTTTTTCAGGAAGTGATTGACCAGCAGCGGGATGTCCTCCCGCCGCTCTGCCAGCGACGGCAGCTTGAGCGCCACCACATTGAGCCGGTAGAACAAATCTTCACGGAAGGTGCGGTCGGCGCGCATCTGGTCGAGATTGCGGTGCGTTGCCGAGATGATGCGGACGTCCACGTTGACCGACTGGGTGGCACCCACCGGGCGCACAGCGCCCTCCTGCAGCACGCGAAGCAGCTTGGCCTGCAGCGACAGCGGCATGTCGCCGATTTCGTCGAGGAACAGGGTGCCGCCGTCAGCCGCCTGAAACAGCCCCTGCTGTGCGGTTGCCGCGCCGGTGAAGGCGCCCTTGGCATAGCCGAACAACTCGCTTTCCAGCAATTGCTCCGGGATGGCGGCACAGTTGATGGCCATGAATGGCTTGCCGGCGCGATTGCTGGCGGCATGAATCGCGCGAGCCAGCAGCTCCTTGCCGGTGCCGGATTCGCCCAGCACCAGCACCGAAGCCATCGAGTCGGCCACCAGCCGAGCCCGGCGCAGCAGGTCATCCATTTTGGCGCTGCGGGTCACGATTTCGGCGCGCCAGGCGTCATCGCTGCCGGCATGGGCTTCGCGCGATTCACCAGCGACGGCAACCGCTTGCGCCACTTTTTTCAGCAATTCCTGCGGGTCGAACGGCTTGGTCAGAAAGCCGAAGACCCCGCGCTGGGTGGCAGCCACCGCGTCGGGGATGGTGCCGTGCGCGGTCAGAATGATCACCGGCAGCGTCGGATGCTGGGCGTTGATCTGTTCAAAGAGCTGCATGCCGTCAATACCGGGCATGCGCAGGTCAGTGACGACCACCGCCGGGCGCGTGACGGCAATTTGCGCCAGCGCCGCTTCGCCACTTTCCGCCGTCTTGACACGATAGCCCGCTGCCGAAAGCCGCAGGCCAATCAGCTTCAGCAGATCGGGATCGTCGTCAACAAGAAGGATCTCTGCTGCCATCGCTCAGTTTCTCCGTCGCTCTCGATCGAGCAACTGCTTTTCGATTGCCTTCAGCGCATCCAGCTTTTGCTGCAAGGCGTCTGCCCGCTTCTGCTCGTCTCGCACCTGACGTGTGCGTTCGGCGATCTGCGCCAGCAATACGTCGGCGACCGGTCGCAATGGGTGGTTCGCCGCGAGCCCGCCATTCTTGGCCAGCAGCGGTTCCAGCAGGCCCTGCAGGCGCGCGTCGTCCCCGGCGCCCGGCCCGAGCAATGCGGACAGCCAGGCATAGCGCATGCGATTGACCGGTGTGCGCTCCTTGTTGAAGGCGTTTTGCGCAGCGTTGTATTCCTTGCGCAGATCGTCGGCGCTACCGCCCGTGGCACGCGCCATCTCCACCAGCAGCGCGAGGCTCTGCTCCTGATCATCCGGCAGTTTCACCGGCTCTGGCGCCGGCGGCGGCGGCGCCTGCTTCTCGACCTCAACATAAACCGGCACGTACACCGTCTGCGTCACCGCCGGCGGTGGCGACTTGGGCAACAGCGGAATGTCAGGCGCCGTGGCACAGCCCGCCAGCGCGACAATGGTCACGACACTTGCGGCGATGGGTGTTCGCCGTTCCCTAAACTGCAATTGAGTCTCCCTCGGTCAGCGTGAGCGGTGCGCCGCCACGCGTCAAATCCAGCGGCAGGCGAACCCGAAAGCGTCCGCCCGGCTTGCCTGGCTCCACGATAAACACGTGGCCCTGATGGGCAAGTACATATTCACGAACGATGGCGAGACCAAGACCGGAGCCCTTCACCTTGCCATTGGCACTGGCGTCACCACGATAAAACGATTCGAACACCCGTTCCTGCTCTTCCAGGGCGACGCCGGGGCCATCATCCTCGACATCGATCTGGGCCATGCCACCGTCGATGCTGCTGACGATCCGCACTTTGCCGCCGCGCGGCGTGTACTTGATGGCGTTCGACACCAGATTATCCAGCACCACGCGCAACTGCTCGCGATCGCCCTTGAGCGTGAGCGCTTCGCCCCGAACCTCGACTGAAATCGCACGCGACAGCATCTCCAGCCGATGCTCGCGTACGACCCGCTCGATGATCGGCTTCATCTCGACAGTTTCCAGCTTCAGCGGGGCCGCGCTTTTATGCTGCTGGTAGGACAGCAAGTCTTCGATCAACCGCTGCAGCGACACCGTGTTGTCGCGGATGATGCGCACCACGTCGGTCTGTTGCGTCGACATTTCTCCGACGATGCGGTCGTTGAGAAGTTCCGAACCTTCGCGCACTGCCGTCAGCGGCGTCTTCAGTTCGTGCGACACGTGGCGCAGAAAACGGCTCTGATGCGTCTCCAGTTCAAGCAGGCGGCGGCGCAGCCAGTCGAGCCGCTCGCCGAGTGAGCGCAGGTCGCGGGGGCCATTGATCGAGATGTCTTCATTGAATTCGCCACGTCCGAGCTTGCGGATGCTGCGGTCGATATTGCGCAGCGGTCGCGAAATCAGGATTGAAAAACCGATCGCCAGCAGCAGGGCAGTAGCGGCAGCAATACCCAGGAACCACGGCCAGTTTTCACGGGTTTTCGCGGCCATTTCACGCAGCGTCACCACTTCCCGCTCAGTGACACGACCCAGCATGGCCGCAGCCTGCGCCGCGCTGTCGGCGAGATCGGCAGCAGTCTCCGCCAGTCGCGGTCGCTCACTGGCGTCGGGCACGCCGTTGCGCAGCGCGGCAGCCAGCACTACGCGCTGCGTGCTGACCTGCTTGATGGCGGCGCGCTCGTCGTCCGCCAGCGGCAGGCTCTGGCTGCGAATCAAGGCTTGCTCAAGCTGGGCGTCGAGTTTGCGGTAGCCGTCGATCAGCGACGCGTCTTCGAGGACGATGGATTGCCGTACGGCGCGTTCGATCTTGCCGGTGACATCGCGCAGTTCGCGCGACGCTGAACTGGCGGCCTCCGCTTCCCGCACCGAAAGCTGCGAGCGCTTGGCCAGTGCGTCGAGGCCGAATGCCAGCTCGGCCAATGCCACCACCAGCGGCACGGCGGAAAGCACGAAGCACGCGAGGATGACGTTGGTCAGGGAGCGCGGGTAGTACACACCGGCATTTTAGGGCGCGCTGCAAGCATGGCCTTCAGGGCCACATGCCGGCGAGCGGCGCCGGCGTACGATTTGCTAGCCGTGGCGGATGACCACCGTCTTCATGACGCTGAAACCATACAGCGCCTCAAAGCCCTTTTCGCGCCCATAGCCAGACGATTTGACGCCGCCAAAGGGCAGCTCCACGCCGCCGCCCGCACCATAGTTGTTGATGAACACCTGGCCGCTTCTGATGGCGCGGGCCATGCGCAATCCTCGCCCGCCGTTTTCCGTCCACACGCCGGCGACCAGGCCATATTCGGTGCCGTTGGCGAGCCGGATGGCGTCTGCCTCATCCCGAAATGGCATTGCGGCCAGCACCGGGCCGAACACTTCATCGCAGGCCAGTGGCGCTTCCATCGGCACGTCGGCAATCAGCGTCGGCCTGGCGTAGAAGCCGGTGGCCGGGGATTCAGGCGCGATGCTGCCCTGGGCAATGCTGCGCATGGCGGACGCCTTGGCATCAGCAAGAAAACCCTCCACGCGCTGCAACTGGCTGGCACGGATGAGGGGACCGACATCAAAATCGAGCACGGCAGGGCCTACCTTCAGGGTGGCAATGCGAGCCCCCACCGCTTCGAGTACGCGCTCATAGGCGCTGGCCTCAACCAGCAGACGCGAGCCTGCGCTGCAGGTCTGTCCGGCGTTCTGGACAATGGCATTGACAATCACCGGCAGCGCGTCGTCGAGATTGGCGTCGGCAAACACGATCTGCGGGCTCTTGCCGCCCAGCTCCAGCGTCACCGGCACATGTCGTCTGGCGGCACTCTGTGCAATGAGGGTGCCGACGCGTGCCGATCCAGTGAACGAGATGTGATCAATACCTGCTGCATCGGCCAGTGCCTGCCCGGCTTCGTGGCCGTAGCCGGTGACAATGTTCAGGGCTCCATCCGGAAAGCCGCATTCAACCGCCAGCTCGGCGATGCGCAACAGCGACAGGCAGGCGTCCTCGGCAGGTTTCACCACGCATGCATTGCCGGCGGCGAGCGCACCACCCACCGAACGCCCGAATATTTGCATCGGGTAGTTCCACGGGATGATGTGTCCGGTGACACCGTGCGGCTCGTAGAAGCTCATCACTGCATAGCCGGGCGTATACGGAATGGTCTCGCCGTGCAGCTTGTCGCAGGCGCCCGCGTAGAACTCGAAGTAACGCGCCACCGCAGTGGCATCAGCTATTGCCTGCTTGACCGGCTTGCCGCAGTCACGCATTTCAAGATGTGCCAACTCGTCGTGATGTGCCAGTAGCGCGTCACTCAGCTTGCGCAGCAGGCGACCGCGTTCGACCGGTGCGAGGCGGCCCCATGTCCCGCCGTCAGCGGCCGCGCGGGCCGCGGCGACGGCACGGCGAATATCCTCCGAATTGCCGCGCGCGATGTGTGCAAACACCTGGCCGTCGCTGGGGTCGAGAACCGGAATGGTTTCGCCGCTGCTGCCAGCGACGCGGCGATTGCCGATGAAATGGGTGCTCATGGCTTGCGCGCTATTTGCCGACCGGTTTGAACATCCAGGCGAAGGTGTATTCGTCGGTGCGCGGGCTATAGCTCAGGTTCTTCTTCATCGCCCACACATTCATCTGGAAGTGCAGCGGAATGATGCCCTGATCGGCCATCGCAATTTCCGTCGCCCGCGCCAGCAGCGCCTCTCGCTTGGCGTCGTTGATGGTGACCAGTGCGTCTTCCAGCATTGCATCGAATTTGCTGTTCGAGTAGCGCCCGCGGTTGGCGTTACCCCAGCCTTTCTTCGCATCGAAAGTGCCAAGCAGAGGTCGCAGGCTGTCGGACATTTCACCCGAACCGGCCGACCAGCCCAGCAGCATCAGGCTGAATTCGAGTTTGGTTGCCCGGGTGAAGTAGACCGACGACGGCATCGCATCGACTTTCGTCGCGATACCGGCGCGACTCAGCATTTGCGCCACCGCTTGCGCGATCTGTTCATCGTTGACATAGCGATTGTTCGGCGCATGGATAGTGATGCCGAAGCCATCCGGATAACCAGCCTCGGCCAGCAATTTCTTCGCCTGCGCTGTGTCGAACTTGTCGGGCTTCAGGTTTTTAGACGTGCCGGGGTAGCCATCCGGCAGCGGTTGGCCGGCGGCGACGGCCTCGCCTTCCATCACGCGGCTGACGATGGCGTCGCGATTCAACGCCAGCGAAATCGCCTTGCGCACCCGGGCATCCTTGAGCGGATTTTTGGTCAACGGCTTGCCCTGCTTGTCGGTGACAAAGGGTGACACATCGCGATTGGAATCAAGGTGCAGGTAGATCAACCGGTTCGAGCCGACGCGGGCAAGAGAGAGGTTCTTGTCGTTCTTGAGCCGGGCCATGTCCGCCGTCGGCGCGTTTTCCAGCGCCTGGATGTCGCCTGACAACAAGGCGGCGACGCGGGCCGGGTCATTGGTCAGAATGCGCAGGGTCGCCTTCTCCCACGGAGTTTTGCCGCCCCACCAGGCATCGTTGCGGGCCAGTTCGAGGCGATCGCCCTTGGCAAAGCGGACCAGCTTGTACGGCCCGGTGCCGATGGCCGCCTTGCCGCTGTTGAAGTCATCGGTACTGGCGCTGGCAGCCGCTTTCTTGGAGACGATATAGACGGTTGACAGATCGTTGGGCAGCAGCGGATGCGGCTTCTCGGTCGTCATCACCAGTGTGTGGGCATCGATCGCCCTGATCGCCTTGATCGGCCGCACATAGGTGGAAAACGACGAGGGCGAATTGGGCACTTTCGGCACGCGGTCAAGGGTGAAGATCACGTCGTCGGCGGTGAAGTCACTGCCGTCATGCCACTTCACGCCTTTGCGCAGCTTGAATTCCCAGTTCAGGTCATCGACGGGCTTCCACGACAGTGCGAGACCGGGTTTGAGGCGTTGCTGTTCGTCCATCGCCACCAGGCGCTCGAACACGTGCGCTGCAGCTGAATTGTTCGGCCCGACGTTGTGATAGTGCGGATCGAACGCCGTGATGTCACCAGACAGTCCAATGGTGATCGATTGCGCAAATAGCGCGGCGCTGGCCGCTGCTGCGCCGCACAACACCATAATCCTGCGCAACCTTCCCGACACGATAGTTCTGTGTGAACGCATGAGACCCCCTGATCGTACGGCTGAAATGCAAAGCAACAGAATAACCGACCGCGCCGCCACACCCTGGCTCGCGCAGTAACGCAACGACACTCGCCGATGAACGCACGAATTGAAACTGCCTTTCCTGACATTCGCCCGTGGGCCGCAGGTCGCGCTGGCAACGAGCGTGACGAGGCTATTCCCCACGTGTGGACCTACACCGGTGTCGCGCCGGGGCCGCATGTGTGCGTGAATGCGCTGGTGCACGGCAATGAAGTCTGTGGCGCGATTGCGGGCGACTGGTTGCTCAGGGAGCTGGCAGCAGGGTTGCGTCCGGCACGCGGCGCACTATCTGTCGCGTTTGCCAACGTTGATGCCTATCACAGCTTCGACGCCGCGAAACCCTTTCAATCACGTTGCGTCGATGAGGACTTCAACCGCCTGTGGGATGTGGCTACGCTGAACGGCCCGCGCGACTCCCGGGAGCTGCGACGCGCCCGCGAACTGCGGCCGTTTTACGACACCGTCGATCACCTGCTTGACCTGCATTCGATGCTGGAGCCGGCACCGCCGATTGCGCTGGCTGGCGACACCGACAAGGGGTTGGCGCTGGCCCGGGCCGTTGGTACGCCGCAGCACATCCTGGTCGATTCCGGGCATGCCGCTGGCAAGCGGCTGCGCGACTACGCCGACTTCGGCGATCCGCTGCATCCGCGCAGCGCCTTGCTGGTGGAGTGCGGGCAACATTGGGAGGCCGCAGTCGGCGACGTTGCGCGTCATGTCACATTGCGTTTTCTGCGCCACTTCGAGGTTCTGGATGCGGCAGCGTTGGCGAAGCTCGCTTCAACGCTTGCATCTGTTGGTGAGTCGGTGCCCGTAGCGCAGCGCGTGATTGACATCGATGCCGTGGTGACCGTGGCCAACCCACAATTTCGATGGATCCGGCCGCTACTGGGGCTGGAGGTGTTTCCGTACGCAGGCACCTTGCTGGCCATGAATGGTGATGTTGAGGTGCGCACACCGCACGCCGATGCTGTCATGGTGATGCCGGTGCCGCAACCGAAGGTCGGACAGACTGCGGTGCGTATCGGTCGCTTCCGCGCCTGAATATTCGCGCTGACGGCCCCGCAGCGTTGCTATTCCAGAGGACGCTGATCGGCGGGATCAGGTCGATCCAGCCAGTAACGGCGGCGCACGTCGCGGTATTTGCTCGCGCTGGTGACGCCTTGCACCGAATCGAGCACGATTGCGCCATGCCAGTCGGTGCGCAGCACATCAATGTCGCGTTCGCGATAGCGCGCCAGCACTGCGTCGCGCGGATGACCGAAACGGTTGCGGTAGCCGGCGTTGATCAGCGCCAGCTTGGGTGCGACGGCGTCGATGAAAGCTGGTGTCGATGAGGTCAGGCTGCCGTGATGCGGCATCAGCAGCACGTCGCTGCGTAACATGGTGGACTGATCGGCGTAGCGCTCGACCAATGCCCGTTCGCTGAGTGCTTCGATATCGGCGGTCAGCAATGCGCTGAACTGTGCGCTGCTGACCTTGATGACACAGGAACGGTCATTCGTCTTCAGCTTTGCTTCGAGGTAGCTGTCCGCCTCCGGATGCAGCACCTCAAAGCGGACACCATCCCATTGCCAGGACTGCCCTCGGATGCAGGCAATCGGCGTCACCGAGCGTGAGCGGGCGACCGTCACGATATCGGCTTCGTTGAATACTGAGGTCAGCATCCAGTCCACCGGCAACATATTGAGCAGTGATCGCGCACCGCCGCTGTGGTCGATGTCGAGATGACTAACCACCAGCCCATGGATACGCCCGGCGCCGCTCCCGCGCAGATAAGGTGCAATCAGTCGCGAGCCGGCATCGGCGCTGTCGGTCCAGCGCGGCCCGGTGTCGTAGACCAGCGTGTGATTGGCAGTCTGAACGATGGCGGTGGTACCTTGCCCGATGTCGAGCGCCGTCAGACGAAACTCGCCTTCAGGAACCGCTGGCGGAACCACAGTGAAGAGCGGCAGACACCACAGCGCACCCAGCCACCGGTGCGGCCAGCCGCGTGGCGCCAGCATCACGACGCAGCCGGCAATCGCGAGGGCGACTGCCCACCACGGCGGCGCGTGCTGCATCCACAATGGGGCCGGCCAGGTCAACAACCACTGCAGGCCCTGCACCAGCCACAGCATGAGCTGGTGCGCGGCAAGCAGCAGGGCGTCCAGTGGAACTACCAGCCACAGCAAGGTCAGCGGCACTACCAGCAACGTCACCAGTGGAATGGCCACCGCGTTCGCCAGCGGCCCCACCAGCGACACCTGCTGGAACAGCGCCAGCGAGAGTGGCGCCAGGCCGAGCGTTACTGCCGCCTGCGTTGCCAGCACGGTATGCCACCAGGGTCGACCACCGACACGACCGACGGAGACGTACAGCAGGAAGGCCACAGCTCCGAACGAAAACCAGAAACCCACGGCGAGCACCGCCCACGGATCAATCGCCAGTACCACGGTTAGCGCCAGCACCAGAATCAGCCAAGGCGACAGCGTCCGTCGCAACATCAGGGCAAACGCCGCCGCGAGCAGCATGTAGCAGGTGCGTTGCGCGGGCACCTCGAAACCAGCGAGTGCGGCGTAGGCGACGGCGACTACGGCGGCGACCAGAGCAGCTGCCTGCTGTGCCGGCAGCCACGCCAGCAGTCGTGGTGAGCGGCGCCATCCGGCCATGGTGAGCCAGCCCATCCAGCCGGCGAACAGTGTCACGTGGGCGCCGCTGATCGAGAGCAGATGCGAGACCGCAGTGGCGTTGAACAATGACCAGTCTGCTTCGCTCACCGCGCGCTGGTCACCAATCGCCAGCGCGATCAGCACCCCGGCGTAGCGTTGCCCGGAAAGCGCCTGCTGCATGCGCTCGCGCAGCCGTTCACGCAAACGGTTGAGATGATCAATCGCCCGCCCGGCATTCGTTGCCAGCAGGCGATTCGGTTCGTCGTTGCGCACGCTACCGGTGGCGCGCAGGCTGTTTTCCAGCAGCCAGGCCTCGACATCGAATCCATTCGGATTGGCATAGCCATGCGGGCGCTTGAGACGAACCGTCAACTGCCAGCGCTCACCCGCGTGCAGTGTGGGCAATGGTTCGCTCTGCAGCTCACGCACGGTTGCCTTGTACCACCCCAGCGCGACTCGCGGCGGCACCACTGCAGTTGGCGTGAGTACGCGCTCGACCGCGAAGGCAAAACGTACACCCTGCTGGTCGGCCTGGGGCAGTTCGTCGATGACGCCGATCAGTTCAACGTCGCGGCCTTCCCATTCGCGCGGCAGTTCGCTGGCCATGCGCAGCTCGGCGCGCAGGCATGTGTAGCTGGCGCCAATGGCGATCGCGAGTATCAGCGCCACGAGCAACGGCGTCTGCGACTTGCGAAACAACAAGGCGATTGCCAACAGCGAAGCGCCGGAAAGCGTCACCACCGATACCCAGCGCGGTGGCAGTTCAGGCACCAGCTGCGCCAGCCCAACCGCGACGCAGCCCGTCAGCAAAACCAGCAGCGTGCGCATTGGCAATCCGGCCCGGCGATCTGCCGTCGCGGCGGCTATTCCGCCTGCCAGTGCCCCGACTTGCCGCCCAGCTTTTCGAGCAGACGGACATCGCTGATCGTCATGCCACGATCGACTGCCTTGCACATGTCGTAGATGGTGAGCAGGCCGACGCTGGCGGCGGTCAGTGCTTCCATCTCGACACCGGTGCGGCCAACGGTTTCTGCCGTCACGTCGATGCGCACGCCGTTGCGGGCGTTGTCGACCGCGAACTCCACGGCCACGCGCGTCAGCGGGATTGGATGTGCCAGCGGAATCAGGTCGGCGCATCGCTTGGCGCCCTGGATGGCGGCGAGGCGGGCGACGCCCAGTACGTCGCCTTTCTTGTGCGAACCGCTTTCGATCAGTGCCAGCGTGGCTGGCAGCATCGTGATGCGACCAGTCGCACGCGCGACGCGCTTTGTTTCTGCTTTGTTGCCAACGTCGACCATGTGCGCCTGGCCGGTCGCGTCGAAATGTGTAAGCGTTTGTAACGGTTCGGTCATGGCGCGCTCGAATTGCGGTCCGGTCAGGAACCGCTGGGGCATTTCAGCTATCTTAGCAACATGCGTTTCCCCTTCCCGGTTCTGGCCAAGCCTGTCGCAGCGGCTGTTGCACTGACCCTTTCATTGCCATTCGTGGCCACTGTCCTGCCTGCAGTTGCGCAGACCAATTTGCCCGAACTGGGCGACAGCTCGGGTGCTTTGGTGACTGGCCAGCAGGAGCGCAAGCTCGGCGCCGAAGCGATGCGCGAGATTCGCGCCAGCGGCGCCTGGCTGAATGACCCTGAAGTCAACGCTTATCTCAACGATCTCGGGCGTCGCATTCTCGATGCCAATCCGACCATTCGCGACAAGTTCGAGTTCTTTGCCATGGGTGACCCGGGGGTCAACGCCTTCGCCATGCCCGGTGGCTACATCGGCGTCAACCTCGGCCTGGTGCTGCTGACGCAGTCGGAGAGTGAGCTGGCCAGCGTGCTCTCGCACGAGATGGCGCACGTCACGCAGAAGCACTACGCGCGCATGATGGATGACCAGCGCAAGAACGCATGGATTGGCATTGCCGGGCTCGCTGGCGCCGTGCTGGCGGCGTCGAAAGGCAAGGGCGACGCCGCGCAGGGCGCCTTGCTGGGTACCCAGGCGGCGCAGGTGCAGAGCTACCTCAATTTTTCGCGTGACAACGAAAGGGAGGCAGACCGCATCGGCTTCCAATATCTCGCGCGCGCACAGTTCGACCCCGCCTCGATGGGCGTTTTCATGGAGCGGCTGCAGCGTTCCACCTCGCTCTCCGATACCGGCGTGGTGCCGGGTTACCTGCGTACCCACCCGGTGACCGTCGAGCGGATCGCCGACGCCCGTTCCCGCTCGGCCAACAGTGAATTCAAGCTGGCCCGCGAAAGCCTTGATTTCCATTATGTTCGTGCGCTGCTGCGCAGCTATGTGGGCGAGCCGAAAACGGCGGTGGCATTCTTCGAGTCCGCGCTGGAAGACCGCAAGTTCGCGTCGGAAGCGGCGACCCGCTACGGACTCGCGGCAGCGCTGCTGCGCGCGCGAGACTTCGAGCGCGCCAAGCGCGAGCTAGCCACGCTGGAGGCGGCGCGCGTGCATCATCCAATGATCGCCGCGATGCTTGGCCAGGTGCTGGTGCAGAACGAGGAAATTCCTGCTGCCGTACGCCACTACGAGCGCGCGATCGCCGAATTCCCCACCCACTGGCAGCTTCACTACGACCTGCCGGAAGTGCTGCTGCGGTCGAAAGAGCCCAAACGTGCGCTGACGTCGCTGGAGAAAAGTCTCGCCAAGCGGCCCGACGACGTGCAACTGCTGGAGCTCGCGGCGCGGGCGTCGGCCGAGGCCGGCTACAAGATGCGGCAGCACCGCTTCCTTGGCGAACAGTACGCCCGGCAGGGCAATCTGCGCGGCGCGATCGACCAGTTCGAGCTGGCATCGAAGGCTGGCGATGGCGACTATTACGAAGCGAGCTACGTCGAAGCCCGCGCTCGCGAGCTGAAGCGGGAAATGCAGGTCGCGCGACAGAACGAACGACGCGCTCTTTTTGAATGACTTTTCACTGGAAAGCCCATCAGCAATGGGCTCACGGGTGAAATTTGTGAAAAGTCGACTTTGGCAAGAAATCGCCCCAAGCCCAGACTGGATGGGCGAAAGCGCGCTGAGCTGACAAGAATCTGAGCAGAAGAACGCCGTATGTGGAACGCGGCGTAACGTAGGAAAACTATGGCTGACAACAAAAAGATGACCGGCGGGCGCTGGCTCGGGCTGGCCGCTCTGGTGGCCGTGCTTGCCGGTGGTGGCTGGTGGTGGAGCAAGTCGCAGGTTGACACCGGGGCTGACAAGGCTGGCGCTGACGGCAAGGCTGCAGCGGCTCCCGGCCAGGCCGGTCCGGGTGGTGCCGGCGGCCGGCGCAACATGCCGGTGCCGGCGGTGATCGATCAGGTCCGCGCTGGCGACGTGCCGGTGATGGTGACGGCGATTGGTACCGTGACGGCGCGCTCGACGGCCGCCGCGCGCGCCCGCGTTGACGGACTGCTGCAAAGCGTCTCCTTCCGCGAGGGGCAACTGGTACGTGCCGGTGACGTGATCGCACAGATCGACCCGCTGCCGTTTCAGGCGACGCTACAACAGGCGTTGGGCCAGTTGGCGAAGGATCAGGCGCAGCTCGACTCCGCCAAGCTCGACCTCGTGCGTTATCAGAAGC
Organism: Casimicrobium huifangae; assembly: GCF_009746125.1. Classification (NCBI taxonomy): domain Bacteria; kingdom Pseudomonadati; phylum Pseudomonadota; class Betaproteobacteria; family Casimicrobiaceae; genus Casimicrobium; species Casimicrobium huifangae. The sequence goes on along the minus strand of NZ_CP041352.1, from coordinate 4,097,477 downwards.
TGCTGGAGCAGGACAGCATTGCGCGGCAGCAGGTAGACGCCCAGGCGGCATTGGTGAAGCAGCTCGAAGGCACCCTGCAGGCCGACCGGGCGCAGGTCGCCACCGCCCAGCTCAACGTCGGCTACACGCAGGTGAAGGCGCCGATTACCGGCCGCACCGGGCTGCGTCAGGTCGATGCCGGCAATATGGTCCGTGCATCGGACACCAACGGCATCGTGATCATCACCGAAGTGCAACCGATCACCGCCGTCTTTGCGGTGCCGCAGGAGGTGCTGCCTTCGGTGCTGGCGCGGCTGAATGCGAAGACCGCCGAAGACCGTCTGAAAGTGCAGGCGATTGATCGCGACGGCCGCACGGTGCTTGATACCGGTGAGCTGCTCGCGGTGGACAACCAGATTGATGCCGCCACCGGTACTGTGAAACTGAAAGCCGTGTTCCCGAACAAGGCGAGCCGGCTGTTCCCCAATCAGTTCGTCAACGCGAAACTTGAGCTGGAGCAGCTCGACGGTGCGCTCACCGTGCCGCAAAGTGCTGTGCAGCGTGGCGCGCCGGGGACTTACGTCTACGTGGTGACGCCGGAGAAAACTGCCAGCCTGCGCAAGGTGCAGCTTGGCGTGACTTCGGGCGACCGGGTGGTCGTCACCAGCGGTTTGAAAGAGGGCGAAGCCATCGTCATTGATGGCGCAGACAAACTGCGCGATGGTGCTACGGTGACGACGGTGCAGGCGCCGCCGCCTGTACGCACTCGCCAGCGCGGTGACGGCAAACAGAGTGATGGCAAGGGCTCCGCGCCCGCGACCAGTGCCGCGACCTCAGCACCAGCTGCCTCAAGCGCAGGACCTGCTGCGGCGGCCAGCGGCGACGCGCCAAAAAAGTCCTGGGCTGATCTCAGCGATGTCGAAAAGGCGGAGCGTCGCAAGCAGCGGGAAGCGACGGGTGGCGCGCCAGGCAATACACCGCCAGCGGCAGCGCCGGCCAGTGCAGGGGCCACGGGTGACGCGCCGCGCAAAGCCTGGGCCGATCTGAGTGACGCCGAGAAGGCCGAGCGCCGCAAGCAGCGCGAGGCCGCTGGTGGTGCGCCAGGCGCCGGCAAACCCTGAGCGATAGCGGGCCAGAGCCAGCATGAATCCCTGCGAGCCGTTCATCCGGCGTCCCGTTGCCACCAGCCTCTTGATGCTGGCGGTGTTCATCATCGGCGTTATCGGTTACCGGCTATTGCCGCAATCCGCCTTGCCGCAGGTGGACTATCCGACCATCCAGATCACCACGCTCTATCCCGGCGCCAGCCCGGAGGTGATTGCATCGTCGATCACGGCGCCGCTGGAGAAGCAGTTTGGCCAGATGCCGGGGCTGGAACAGATGTGGTCCACCAGTTCCGGCGGCGCATCGGTCGTCACGTTGCGCTTCGCACTTGACTTGCGACTTGATGTTGCCGAGCAGCAGGTGCAGGCTGCGATCAACGCCGCAGCCACCCTGTTGCCGAGCGATCTGCCGGCACCACCGGTGTACAACAAGGTCAACCCGGCGGACGCGCCGATCCTCACGCTGGCACTGACCTCCGATACGCTGCCGCTGCCGCGGGTACAGGATCTCGCCGATACCCGCATCGCGCAGAAGCTTTCTCAGGTCAACGGGGTCGGCCTGGTTACGCTGTCTGGCGGCCAGAAACCCGCCGTGCGAATCCAGGTCAATCCGCGCGCTCTGACGCAGCTCGGTTTGTCGCTTGATGACATTCGCACCGCAGTCAGCAACCAGAACGTCAATCAGGCCAAAGGCAGCTTTGATGGTCCGTTGCGCGCCAGCACCATCGACGCCAATGACCAGTTGAAGGACGCCAGCGAATACGCGAAGCTGGTCATTGCCTACAAGAACGGGGCGCCGATCCGCATTCGTGACGTCGCGGCCGTGGTCGATGACGCCGAGAACATCCGGCTCGCGGCCTGGGCCACCTTTGATCGCGACGGCAAGCGCGTGCAGCAGCCCGGGATTGTGATCAACGTGCAGCGTCAGCCCGGTGCCAACGTGATCGAGACGGTCAATTCGATCAAGGCCATCCTGCCGCAACTGCGCGCCGCCCTGCCGGCGTCGGTCGAGCTGTCCACGCTGACCGACCGCACCATCACCATTCGCGCCTCGGTGCGCGACGTACAGTACGAGTTGATGCTCGCCGTCGCGCTGGTGGTGATGGTGATTTTCCTGTTCCTGCGCAGCATCCCGGCCACCATCATCCCCAGTGTCGCAGTGCCGTTGTCGCTGGTGGGAACGTTCGCGGTGATGTACGCGGTGGGCTTCTCGGTCAACAACCTGTCGCTGATGGCGCTCACCATCGCCGCTGGCTTCGTGGTCGACGATGCCATCGTGATGATCGAAAACATCGCGCGCCGCATTGAAGATGGCGAAGGGCCGTTCGAGGCTGCGATCAACGGCTCGAAGCAGATTGCCTTCACCATCATCTCGCTGACGGTATCGCTGCTGGCGGTGCTGATCCCGCTCCTGTTCATGCGTGACGTGGTGGGTCGCCTGTTCCGTGAATTTGCCATCACACTGGCCATCGCCATCATCATCTCGGCCTTCGTGTCGCTGACGCTGACGCCCATGATGTGCGCGCGGCTACTGAAGAGTGAGCACGAGCAGCACGAACCGCGCTGGCTCGCGGCGATCGGTCACGCCTTCGACCGCTTGCAGGCGAAGTACGCCGTCGCGCTGGACTGGGTACTGGCGCGGCAGGCATTGACGCTGATCGTCGCGGTCGCCACCGTTGCGGTGACTGTGCTGCTGGCCTGGTTCGTGCCCAAGGGTTTCTTCCCAGTGCAGGACACTGGCACTATCGCTGCCATCACCACGGCACCACAGAGCGTGTCGTTTGCGGCCATGAGCGAGAAGCAGCAGGCGGTGGTGAATGCGTTGATGGATGACCCGGCCGTGCGCAGCGTTTCCTCGATCATCGGAGTCGATGGCGTCAACAACACCATCAACAATGGTCGCCTGCAGATCGATCTGCAACCGCTGGAGAGCGGTCGTGTCCGCGCCACCGCGTTGATCGAGCGACTCAACGACCGGGTGCGCAACATCCCCGATATTGCAGTGTCGATGCAACCGGTACAGGACCTCACCATCGAGGATCGGGTCAGCCGTACGCAATACCAGTTCACGCTGGACAGCACTGACACCCAGGCGCTCGGTGAATGGACGCCGAAACTGGTCGAGCGCATGCAGCAGCTGCCGCAGATTACTGATGTTTCGACCGAGCTGCAGCGCAGTGGCTTGCAGGCCTACGTCGAGATTGACCGTGATGCCGCGTCGCGCGTGGGCGTGACGGTGGCCGCAATCAACAATGCGCTGTACAACGCCTTCGGCCAGCGGCTGATTTCGACCATCTTCACTCAGGCAAGCCAGTACCGTGTGGTGCTCGAAGCGCAGAAGCCGGTCACCGGATCCGGTAACCCGACCACCGGGCCAGAGATCATTGCGCAGATCTATGTGCCGGGCACCGTCGCTGGCGTCACCTCGCAGGTGCCGCTGTCCTCGATTGCCCGCGTGGCCGAACGCCCGGCCGAGTTGCAGGTCAACAAGCTGAACCAGTTCCCGGCCACCACGGTGTCGTTCAACGTAGCGAAGGGCGTTTCGCTCGGCGAAGCGGTGCAGGCGATTGAGGCGACCGAGCAGGCACTGGGCATGCCGGCCAGCATCCGCACACAGTTTCAGGGCGCGACACTGGCCTTCCGCGCCGCGCTTGCCAATCAGGTGTGGCTGATTCTCGCTGCCATCGCGACCATGTACATCGTGCTCGGTGTGCTCTACGAGAGCTACATCCATCCGATCACGATTCTGTCCACCCTGCCTTCGGCGGGCATTGGCGCGTTACTGGCGCTGATCGTATCGGGTAACGACCTCGGCGTGATCGCCATCATCGGTATCGTGCTGTTGATTGGTATCGTCAAGAAAAACGCCATCATGATGATCGACTTCGCGCTCGCGGCCGAACGTGACGAAGGCAAGGCGCCGCACGACGCCATCCGTCAGGCCTGTCTGCTGCGGTTGCGCCCGATCCTGATGACCACGATGGCGGCGTTACTGGGTGCCCTGCCGTTAATGCTGGGAAGTGGCATGGGCAGCGAGCTCAGGCATCCGCTGGGCTGGACGATGGTGGGTGGCCTGCTGGTGAGCCAGGTGCTGACGCTGTTCACCACACCGGTGATCTATCTGGCTTTTGACCGTCTCGCGCGCCGCTTCCGTCGCGAGGAACCGGTGCGAGTCGCCGCGGACCAGGTAGCACGGTAATGAATCTGTCTCGCCCCTTCATCGAACGCCCAGTTGCCACGACGTTGCTGACACTGGGCGTCGCGATCGCGGGTGCGCTGTCATTCCTGCTGATGCCGGTGGCACCGTTGCCGCAGGTGGAGTTTCCGGTCATCACGGTCACTGCCAACCTGCCCGGTGCCAGCCCGGAGACAATGGCGGCGACGGTGGCGACGCCGCTTGAACGCGCGCTGGGCACTATCGCCGGCGTCAACGAAATCACCTCATCAAGCTCACTGTCCTCAACCCGCGTCACGCTGCAGTTCGATCTCGGCAAGAACATCGACAGCGCGGCACGAGAGGTGCAGGCTGCGATCAACGCAGCACGGGTGACCTTGCCGAGCAGCCTGCCTGGCAACCCGGTTTACCGCAAGGCAAACCCGGCCGATTCGCCGGTGATGATCCTGTCGCTGACCTCGAAGTCGCTGACCCGCGGACAGATGTACGACGCGGCATCCACCGTACTGGCACAGCGCATTTCGCAGATCGAGGGCGTGGGCAACGTCAACGTCGGCGGTGGTGCGCTACCAGCGGTACGCGTTGCGCTCGATCTGCCCACGGTCGCCGCCACCGGGGTGTCGCTGGAAGAAGTGCGCGGAGCAATCGCCAACAACAACGTCAACCGGCCCAAGGGTGTGGTCGAAGTGGGCGACCGGCAGTGGCAGATTGGTGCCAATGATCAGGCCAAGAAGGCAGCGGAATATTTGCCGCTGGTGGTGAGCTGGAAGAACGGCGCTGCGCTGCGCCTCTCCGATATCGCGACTGTCACCGACAGCGTGCAGGACGCACGTAACATGGGCCTGACTGACGGCGAACCCTCGGTGCAGCTCATCATCTACCGGCAGCCGGGCGCCAACATTCTGGAGACCGTCGAACGCGTGAAGGACCTGCTGCCAAGGCTGCGCGCCACTATTCCTGATGCGATTGACATGGAAGTGGTGATGGAGCGCACCACCACCATCCGCGCGTCGCTGCGCGAGGTGGAACGGGCACTGGCAATCTCGATTGCGCTGGTGGTGATCGTGGTATTCGCCTTCCTGCGCAGCGGCCGCGCCACCATCATCCCGGCGATCTCGGTGCCGGTGTCGCTGCTGGGCACCTTCATCGCGATGTATCTGCTCGGCTACAGCCTGAACAACCTCTCGCTGATGGCATTGACCATCGCCACCGGTTTTGTCGTCGATGACGCCATTGTGGTGCTCGAAAACATCATGCGCTACATCGAGGAGGGCATGAAGCCGGTCGAGGCAGCGCTCATGGGCGCGAAGGAGGTAGGCTTCACGGTGCTGTCGATGAGCCTGTCGCTGATCGCGGTGTTCATCCCGATCCTCGCGATGGGCGGGATCATCGGGCGGCTGTTTCGCGAGTTTGCGGTGACGTTGTCGGTGGCAATTCTGGTGTCGCTGGTGGTTTCACTGACGGTGACGCCGATGCTCTGCGCGCGCTGGCTGCGGCGCGGCCGGCACGTGGCGGCAACGCACGACGACGGTTCACGCAAGCACGGCGGAGCGTTTGGCCTGATGCATCGCGGTTATGCCAAATCGCTGGGCTGGGCGCTCAATCATCCCGCCCTGCTGCTGATCGTGTTCGCCTTGACCATTGCCGCCAACGTCTGGCTCTACCGCGAAATTCCCAAGGGCTTCTTCCCGCAACAGGACACCGGCCTGATGATTGGTGGCATTCAGGCCGATCAGGCGACGTCGTTCCAGTCGATGAGCAGCAAGGTGTCGCAGTTTGTCGAAATTGTGAAGAAAGACCCGGCCGTAGCCCACGTCACCGCGTTCACCGGTGGCGGGCAGCGCAATTCGGGCTTAATGTTCGTGGTGCTGAAACCACTGAAGGAGCGCGCTGCAACGGCAGACGAAATCAGCAACCGGTTGCGGCCGAAGCTGGCGCAGGTGGCAGGTGCATCGCTGTTCCTGCAGTCGGCGCAGGACTTGCGCGCAGGTGGTCGATCCGGCAATGCGCAATACCAGTACACCTTGCAGTCGGACGATCTTGCGTTGCTCAGACAATGGGAGCCGGCGATCCGCGCCACGCTCAGCAATCTGACCGAGCTGACTGACGTCAACACCGACGCCCAGGACAAGGGCTTGCAAACCTCGCTGCTGCTGGATCGCGATGCGATGGCGCGCTTTGGCATCACGGTGCGCAATGTCGACGCCACACTGAACGACGCTTACGGGCAGCGCCAGATCGCCACCTTGTATGAGGCACTGAACCAGTATCGCGTGGTGATGGAGGCTGACGGCAAGTACCTGCAGGACGCCGAGTCGCTGAAAAATATTTACCTCACCGGCAGCGGCGGCAAGCAGATTCCGCTTTCACAGGTCGCCACCGTGTCACCCACCAACACGCCGCTGGCGGTGAACCATCAGGGCCAGTTTGCCGCGAGCACGGTGTCATTCAATCTCGCATCCGGGGTGTCGATCGGGCAGGCAACCGAGGCGATTGACACTGCGCTCGCCCGCATTGGCGTGCCCACCGGCATCACTGCGAGTTTTCAGGGCGGCGCCAAGATCTTCCAGCAGTCGTTGTCGAGCCAGCCACTGCTTATTCTCGCGGCGATCATCACCATCTATCTGGTGCTCGGCATGCTCTACGAGAGCCTCGTGCATCCGATCACCATCCTTTCCACTTTGCCTTCTGCGGGCGTCGGCGCGGTGCTGGCGCTGATGATGTTCAAGATGGAATTCAGCCTGATTGCATTGATCGGCGTGATCCTGTTGATAGGTATCGTGAAGAAAAACGCGATCATGATGATTGACGTCGCTATCGAGACCGAACGGCGGGAAGGGCTTGACCCGCGCGAGGCAATCTACCGCGCCTGCCTGCTGCGCTTCCGCCCGATCATGATGACCACCATCGCCGCGCTGTTCGGCGCCCTGCCGCTGGCGCTCGGCTCGGGTGATGGCGCCGAGTTGCGGCAGCCGCTGGGCGTATCGATCGTCGGCGGGCTGATCCTGTCGCAATTGCTGACGCTCTACACGACACCCGTGGTGTATCTCGCACTGGACCGCCTGCGCAACCGGGTGATGCGCAAGCCTACGCACCGGCCGCACGATACGGGCGTCGCAGTCAAACCTGCCCTTGAAGGAAACGATTGATGCAGCACACGATGAAGGTGCGTTCACTGCCAGCAGCCATTCGCGCCGCCCTGCTGGCGATTCCCGCGCTCGGGCTGCTGTCCGCCTGCGCGCCGCTAGGGCCCAACTACCTGCGCCCGGCGCCGTTGCCGAATGTCGTCAGCGAACAGGCTGCAGTTGCTGGTCCGCTGGCGCAATACAAGGAAGCGGCAAAGCTGCTGAAGCCGGCGACACCCGCAACCGGAACTACCGTTGCAAGCGACTGGTGGAAGGCGTTCGCCGATCCGAGGCTCGATGCGCTGATGACCGAGGTCGCGAACGGCAACCAGAACATCGCGCAGGCCGAGGCGCGTTACCGTCAGGCCACCGCGAGTCTGCAGCAGACGCAGGCGGGCCAGTGGCCAACCTTGAGCACCAATGCGTCGGCCGCGCGTTCGTCGCAAGCCACCACGGCGGGGCGCAGCACGGCGACTTCGCTCAGCACCAGCCTGGCGGCGAGCTGGGAGCTTGATCTCTGGGGGCGTGTCCGCCGCAGCATTGAGGCCGGTGACGCCAGTGCCGCCGCCAGCGCGGCAGACCTTGCTGCCACCACACTTAGCCTGCGGGCGCAACTGGCCACCAGCTACGGCAATCTGCGTTCGCTCGACGCCCAGCGCGCGCTGCTGGAGGATTCGGTCGAAGCCTACGAGCGCTCGCTGAAACTGACGCAGAACCGCTACGACGCCGGCGTCGTAGCGCGCTCCGATGTCGCGCAGGCGCAATTGCAGTTACTCAATGCCAGGGCGCAGTTGATTGACACGGACAACCAGCGCGCGGCGCTGGAGCACGCCATCGCGATCCTGCTCGGCCGCGTACCGTCCACATTCGCGCTGGAACGCAGCGAAACCTACGCCTTGAAACTACCCGCGGTGGCCGCATCGGTGCCCTCCGAGCTTTTGCGCAAGCGGCCGGACGTCATTGCCGCTGAACGGCGCGTCGCCGCCGCCAATGCGCAGATCGGTGTAACCGTCGCGGCCTACTATCCGTCGATTACTTTGTCCGGGTCGTTTGGTCAGCGCGGAGCCAATCTGTCGGACCTGCTGTCACTGCCCAACCGCTTCTGGTCGGTGGGGCCGGCGCTGGCGCTTTCGCTGTTCGATGGCGGCGCCCGCGATGCGGCAAAGGCGCAGGTGGTAGCGGCGTATGACCAGACGGTCGCCGCCTACCGGCAGACGGTGCTGACCGCCATCGGCGAAGTCGAGGACAACCTCGCTGCGCAGCGCATCCTCGCCGAGGAACTGGCGGTGCAGCAACAGGCCGTCAAGGCCGCGCAGGAATCACTGACCATCGCGCTGAATCAGTACAAGGCCGGCACCGTGAGCTATCTGAATGTGGTGACCGCGCAGACGGCTGAATACAGCGCCCGTCGCAGCGAACTCTCGCTGCGTGCCCAGCAGTTCACGGCCACGGTGGCGCTGTTGCGGGCACTCGGCAGCTAGCAGCCGGGCAGCGCGGCAATTTTCGGGAGCTGGCAAAACGCTGTTTCCCTGCGCCATGTCACGAAGCGGGCGTTGAATTCCCGCACAATCGGATCATGTAGCGCCAAGCCCATGCCGGGCAACATCGATTCAATCATGAATGGCAAGAAATTTTTTCTTCCGACCGCCCTGGTGGCGTCGGCTGTGTTGTTGGCACTCGCCGGATGGTGGTGGCTTGGCGACGACGGCGATGGTGCGCAGGTGAAGTATCGACTGACCAAGGTCGAGCGCGGCACAATCGTCTCGACGGTGGCCGCCAGCGGCACACTGAACGCAGTAAAGACCATCGCCGTCAGCTCGCAGATTTCCGGCCAGTTGAAGGATGTGCTGGTCGATTTCAACAGCAACGTGAAACCGGGGCAGGTACTGGCGCGCATTGATCCCGAGAGCTACCAGCTGCGGATCAGTCAGGCTCGCGCCGACCTTGATGCAGCGCGCAGCGCAGCGCTGGTGCAGCAGAACAGTGTGGCCGGCCAACGTATCGAGCTTGGCAAGGCGAAGATCGCACTGGCCGATGCCGATCGTGATTTGCAGCGCAAGAAGGATCTGGTCGGCAAAGGATTCATCAGCACCTCCGAGCTCGACAAGGGTGCAGCAGAACAGTGTGGCCGGCCAACGTATCGAGCTTGGCAAGGCGAAGATCGCACTGGCCGATGCCGATCGTGATTTGCAGCGCAAGAAGGATCTGGTCGGCAAAGGATTCATCAGCACCTCCGAGCTCGACAAGGCCGAGACGACATTCCGGACAGCGACCGAGCAGGTGGCGCTGGCCGAGCAGAGCATTCGCACGCAGGAGGCGCAGGTCGCGTCGGCACAGGCCAACGTGCGCCAGCGCGAAGTGGCGCTGCAGTCGGCTCAGGTTGACCTGGAGAAAACGACGATCCGCGCGCCGGTGGACGGTGTAGTCATCGCGCGCAAGGTGGAGCCGGGGCAGACGGTGGCAGCGAGTTTGTCGGCGCCGGATCTTTTCATCATTGCGCAGGATCTGCGTGCGATGCAGGTCGAGGCCTCGATTGACGAGGCAGACATCGGACGGCTCAAGGTGGGCCAACGTGCCAGCTTCACAGTGGATGCCTTCCCTCGCCGCAACTTCAGCGGCAGCATCACCCAGATCCGCAAGGCGGCGCAGGTGATCCAGAACGTGGTGACTTACGTCGTCACCATCTCGGCGGACAACCCCGACCTCGCGCTGGTGCCGGGCATGACGGCGAATACGCGCATCACGGTAGACCGTCGTGACAATGTGCTCAAGATTGCCAACGCGGCTCTGCGTTTCAAGCCGGCGGACGAGGGCCGAAGTGCTGGCAAGGGGCCGGCAACCGGCGGTCGCGACAGTGCCGTCGCGGCAATGTCGATGGGTCATGCTTACGTGTTGCCTGGCGACGGCAAACCGCAGCCGGTGGAGGTGCGAACCGGACTCAGTGACGGTACCTGGAGCGAAATGCTCAGCGGTGCTCTGAAAGAGGGTGACGAGGTGATCGTCGGCACCCAGGACACGCGCAACGGGGCCAAAGTCGCGCCGGCGGCCGGGCCGCGCATGCCGTTTTAGGCAGCGCCAGAGTGCATGCCGTGCGCAAGGCTTTGATCGAAACCGAGGGGCTCAGCAAAACCTATGTGATGGGTGAGGAAGAGGTGCGCGCACTGCGTGATCTCACAGTCACCATCTGCGAAGGTGAGTGCGTGGCCGTGATGGGACCCTCCGGATCGGGCAAATCGACCTTCATGAATCTGGTCGGCTGCCTGGACCGTGCCAGCGCCGGGCGCTACCGACTGCATGGCGAACCCGTCAGCGAGATGGACGCTGACGATCTGGCCGCTGCGCGCAACCGCATGATTGGCTTTGTCTTCCAGAATTTCAACCTGTTGCCTCGCACCAGTGCTACCGAGAACGTCGAGCTGCCGTTGATGTACGCCGGGGTGCCGCCGAAGGAACGGCGCGAGCGTGCACTTGCCGCGCTGGCACAGGTGGGGCTGGCAAGTCGCGCCGATCACTGGCCGACGCAGCTTTCCGGCGGTCAGCAGCAGCGCGTGGCAATCGCACGCGCTATCGTCAACCGGCCACGGCTGATCCTCGCCGACGAGCCGACCGGGGCGCTCGATACCCGCACCAGTCTGGAGATCATGGCACTGTTCCAGTCGCTCAACGCGAAGGGCATGGCCGTGGTGCTGGTCACGCACGAAAGTGATGTGGCGACCTTTGCATCAAGGTTGCTGTTGTTTCGTGATGGCCGGCTGGTGGGCGATCAGCCACAGACGCCGCGTGATGCCACTGCCGAGATTGCGGCGTTTGACGCCAGGGTTGCAGCATGAACTTTGTTACCACCCTGCGCGTTGCACTGCGCGCGCTACGAACCAACCTGCTGCGCAGCATACTGACCATGCTGGGCATCATCATTGGTGTCGGCGCCGTGATCGCCATGATTGCGGTCGGTGCCGGCGCGCAGGAACGGGTGGCGGACCAGATTCGGGGCCTTGGCTCGAACCTGATCATCGTGATGTCGGGCAATCTGACCTCGGGCGGCGTGCGCATGGGCGGCGGCAGTGGCTGGACGCTGACCGAAGACGATGCTGCAGCACTGGCAGCGGAGATACCGGGCGTGGTCGCGGCACCGATGCTGCGCGGCGGCGCACAGATCGTTTTCGGCAACGCCAACTGGTCAACCACTGTCTACGGCACCACGCAGGACTATCTCGACGCCCGCGGCTGGGCGCTGACGGTCGGTCGCAGCTTCGAGACGGCAGAAATGACAAGTGCATCAAAAGTGGCGCTGATCGGTGACACCGTAGCGCGCCAGCTGTTCGCCGACGCCAATCCGGTTGGGCAAACCATCCGCATCAAGAAAGTGCCGTTCGAGGTGATTGGCCTGCTGGAGAAAAAGGGCCAGATCATGGCCGGGCAGGACCAGGACGATCTGATCCTGATCCCGATCTCGACTGCCCGCAAACGGGTGCTGGGCTCCGGCAATCAGGCCAAGCAGCGGGCGGTCGGATCGCTGGTGGTTTCGGTCGCTGATGGCTTCGATGCCGCGGCCACGCAACAGCAGATGGGCGAACTGCTGCGCCAGCGCCACCGGCTCGGCAACACGCAGGAGGATGACTTCAGCATCCGCAACCTGAGCGAAGTACTGCAGGCGCAGGAGGCGTCGTCAAGGGCGATGTCACTGCTGCTGGCAGCGATCGCCTCGGTGTCGCTGCTGGTGGGCGGCATCGGCATCATGAACATCATGCTGGTCAGCGTCACCGAGCGCACCCGCGAGATTGGTCTGCGCATGGCGGTGGGCGCCCGGCCGCGTGCGATCCTGAACCAGTTTCTGATTGAGGCGATGGTGGTGGCGCTGGTCGGCGGCCTGATTGGCATCGCAGTGGGCGTGATTGCCAGCTACACGATCGCTGCGATCGCAGGCTGGCGGGTGGCGCTGTCGCCGACCACTATCGCGCTGGCGGCAGGCTTTGCCGCGCTGGTCGGCATCTTCTTTGGGTACTACCCTGCCCGCAAGGCGTCGCGCCTGCTGCCGATCGAGGCATTACGATACGAATGACTTTTCTCTGAAACCCGCAATTGAATTGGGCTGGAAGCGCTAAACGGCAAGAAGTCGACTTCATGCTCAATTCAGGTATAAGCCCTGTTTGATAGCGGATTTCATCGAAAAGATGCTGCGGATCAGGGCAAAAAAAAGCCCGCGGAGAGCGCGGGCTGAGTCCTGAGAGACCTGATAAGACCGGAGGTGTATCGAGGGGGTGGTCTCAAAGGGGCACACCTAGAAGAGAAGTCGTCTGAAGTATGCAAATGTCATATTAGGGTTCCTGAACAGTCCTGTCAAGCACTTTTTTCGGGAAAACCCGTCGGATTGATCGGAAGCTTAGCCTTGTCTGCGCCCGCGTGGTGCTGGCGTCGCCAGAATGGCACAAAAAGGACATAAAAAAGCCCGGCCGGAGCCGGGCTGATAAGGCATGAGCATTCGTATCAACCGCGGCTCATCCGCGGCGCCCCAAGGTCGCTAGCCCCCGCGGCGCTGCCGAAATTTTTCACGCAGGTTCTCTGCGCGAGAGACGCGATCAAGGAGTTGACCCTTGACCAGTGCCTTTTGTTCCGCAGTCAGCATCTGGGTAAACCTGACCCATTCCGAAATAGCGACTTTGCGCTCGTTCGCGCTCAGTTCGCTGAATTCCTCGCGCATGTTGAGCAGGCGCTCAAAGTTGGGCTCCGGCCTGGCGAGCTCGGCCTTGGCAGCGTCCGCCGCGGCGGTGCGCGCCTTGCGGGCGGCGTCATTGGCCTTGACCGTCGCCTTCAGGGCCACGGTGTACTGCGCGTCCTGCGCCGGCGTCATGTTCAGCTTCGCTTTCACCGCCGCGAAGTAGTTGCCATAGGGTAATCCCACCGGCGGCATGCCCGGTGGTACCTGTGCCATGGCAGGCGTGGTCGCAGCGGCCAGCAGCAATGCGGCCAGCCAGCGACGGCAGTGTGCGGTCTGCCTGTGCAATGCATTCATTGAACCTCCTGTCCCGACTTTTGTTGTTGTGCAGGCCGCAATTGTCCCGCAATTGTCTGGCCGAAGCGCCATGACCGGCATGCAACCCATTTGTAAGCGCTTGTAAGCGCAACACACCGCACTTGCGCGGCTCTGGTATGTTTCCGCCATGAGTGGATCGCACCATATTCTCATCGTCGATGACGACCAGCGGCTGCGTGATTTGCTGCAGCGCTTTTTGACCGAACAGGGCTTTCGCGTGACCAGCCTGCCTGACGCGCGCGAACTGGCGCGGCGGCTGGAGCGCGATCCGCCGCACCTGATCGTGCTCGACTGGATGATGCCGCATGAGGACGGCATCGCGGTCTGCAAACGCCTGCGCGGTGGCGGTGACCGCACGCCAATCATCATGCTCACCGCCAAGGGTGAGGAGGACGAGCGCATCGACGGCCTCGACGCTGGCGCCGACGACTATCTGCCGAAACCGTTCAGCCCGCGCGAGCTGGTGGCGCGCATGCATGCGGTGCTGCGCCGCGTTGCCGAGGCAGCCCCCGGTGCGCCCCTGTCAACTGATCAGCCAGTCAGTTTTGGTGACTGCGAAGTCAACTTCGCCACCCGCACGCTCACTCGCGCCGGGGAAGTTCAGGATCTGACGACCAGCGAATTTGCGATGCTCAAAGTGTTCGTCACCCACCCGCATGAATCGCTGTCGAGGGAACGGCTGTCGATGCTGGCGCGCGGCAAGGAGCACGAAGTGTTCGACCGCGCGGTGGACGTGCAGGTGTCGCGCCTGCGCAAGCTGGTTGAGCCGGACGCTGGCAAGCCGCGCTACATCCAGACGGTGTGGGGGCGGGGTTATGTGTTCGTGCCGGATTGACCCATCGCGATGAGCAAGCTGGGCGCGATGCCGCGCAGCCTGTTCTGGCGGATGGTGGCGCTGCTGCTGGTGGCGCTGACCATTGCCGTGCTGGCGATGGTGCTGCTGTTCCGGCAGGACCGCGCCGGGCTGATCGCGCGCAACTTCTCCGAGGCCAAGATCGCGCAGATCGAGGCGTTGCGTAACGCGCTAAACAAAATGGCGGCTGAAGATCGCTCCGGGCGCCCGTTCATGGGGCTGCAGATGGTCGGCCGCGAGTACGGGGCGCTGCTGGTGCCGGTCGATCGCCGGCCCGAGATCGGACAGATGCCACGCGGTCCGGCGCTGCAGCCGCTGGTGGACAAACTGCAGGAGCAGCTGGGTCGGGACACCGAGGTGCGGCTCGGCATGCGCATGGACCAGCCGGTGGTGTGGATTCGCCTCAATGTCGGGCCGGAGGGCAATACGCGTGGCGTATGGGCCGGATTCCCGATCCGCAACGTCGATTCCGGCGAAGTGCCCACCCGCCTGTGGATCACGCTGGGCGCTGTGCTGCTGCTGCTGCTGGCCGGTACCTACTGGTTCGCCCGCCGCCTGGCGAAACCGCTGGCCGAGCTCGCCGACGCGGTGGACAAGGTGGCGGAAGGCAAGCGCCCCGATCCACTGCCCGTGGATGGCCCGGAGGAGATTTCTCGTGTCGCCCGCAACGTCAACCGCATGGCGGCCAATCTGGAGCAACTGGAGCGGGATCGCAGCACCATGCTGGCCGGCATTTCGCACGACATCCGCACCCCGCTCACACGGCTGCGTCTGGCCAGCGAAATCTCGGTCAACGACGTACAAAGCCGCGACGAGATGGCGGCCGACATTGACGAGATCGACCGCATCGTCACCCAGTTCCTCGACTTCGCGCGCGGCACGCCGAAAGAGGCGCCCGAGCAGGCCGATCTGCAGATCGTGCTCGGCGCCATCGCGCACAAGGCCGCGTCGCGCAATCTGCCGGTGACCTGGCAGCCGGGGCCGGAGGCCCTCGTTGTCAACGCCTATCCGGCGGCGTTTGAGCGCATGCTGATGAACCTGATTGAAAACGCGCACCGCTACGGCAAACCACCTGTCGAGCTGGCGGTTCGGCGCGACGGCGCGATGGTTGATATTGACGTGCTCGACGCTGGCGACGGCGTCAGCGCGGGCGATGTCGAACGCCTCAAGCAGCCCTTTGTGCGCGGTGACCATGCGCGCGGCGGCACGATGGGCGCCGGCCTCGGTCTAGCTATCGTGGAGCGGCTGGCGAAATGGCATGGCGGCAGCTTTGACCTGTTGCCACGGTCGGGCGGCGGGACTGTGGCGCGCGTGCGTTTGCCGCTGGCGAGCAGTGTGTAGCACCGGTTGGTCTTGTCAGCTTTGTCGCGAAAAGACGTTTGCATTGGGCTAACCGGCACAAAATGCCATAAGTCGACTTCAGGCGAAATACCCAGCAGAGCCAGTATCAATGAGCTTTTTGCTCAATAGTTGATAGCGCCGCGCCAGCGACACGAATGCCGCGCGTCCGCAACGGAATCAGGAGAACAGTGACAGCGGCGCGTATTTGCCGGCGAGCACTTTCTCGCTCTGCGCGCCGCTGAAGCCCCACCACTGCGTCAGCAGCGTGCTGTAGAGCGCCCGGTAGTCCGTTGTGAACAGCAGATTACCGTCACCGGAGAGCTGGGTCAGCGACGGGTGGCTGCCGTAGAGCCCGCCCTTGACGCCGCCGCCGATGACGAACTGTGTGTTGGCGGTGCCGTGGTCGGTGCCGTTGCTCTGGTTCTCTTTCGCGCGGCGACCGAACTCGCAATAGGTGACGATGGCCGTGTCCTGCCAGCGGCCGAGCTCGATGCTCGCCTGCCGGATCGCGTTGATGCCTTCGGCGAGCTGCTTGAGCAGGGTCTGCTGCGTTCCCGGTTGACCCTGATGGGTGTCGAACGAACCGAGCCCCACGCGCAGCGCGGCAACGCCCGGTGACGCGGCGACCACCTGCATCGCGGTCTTCACCTGCTGGCCGAAGGCGTGGGTTGGGAACTCGGTTTTCAGTGTCACCTTCGGGTCGATGTTGAGCGCCGCCGACTGCGCCTCGCCTTCCAGCCGCAGGATGTGCTGTAGCGCCTTGTTGCTGGCGCGGCCATGCGGGTCGGCGAGCTTCGCCTGCCGCACGAAGGCCTCGGTCGAAGCAATCGACAACGCCCGGCTGCCATTGGCCAGCGGCCCGAGGTCACCGCCGCCAACGGCGATACCGTCAGCGACGAAGGACTTCGGTGGCGCGACCGTGGCGAAGGCGCGCGCCAGCCAACCCTCGGCCAGATAGTCGTTCGCGTTCGACGCCGTGTCCCAGATCTCGATGGAGCGGAAGTGCGACAGATTGGGCTGCGGGTAGCCGAGTCCGGTCACGGCGGCCAGTTCTCCCTTTGCCCACATCGGCATCAGCAGGTCGAGCGCTGGATGCAGGCCGAATTTGTCATTCAGTTGCAGCACCTGATCGCGCTTGATGCCGATGGTTGGCCGCAGGGCGTAGTAGGCCGGGTCAGCGTAGGGCACAAAGGTGTTGAGGCCGTCGTTCGCGCCCTTCAGCTCGACCAGGATCAGCAGACGTTTGTAGAGGCTGGTCGCCGTCGTGGTCGGGCTCTGGGCGAATGCGCCCGGAGCTGCAAGAACGCCAACGCCAGCAGCGGCTGCGGCGCTCAGGGCGGCGATGAATTCACGTCGATTGATGGTCATGGCAGCCTCGCTACTTGAGTTGGTACATCGGATCGAGCGCTACCGTGCGCAGGCCCGCGAGCGTATGCGGCACCTCGCGTGGCGCCTGCACGGGCGGCCCGGCGAGCAGGGTGCGAACGATTTTGTCGTCGTCTCCACCACGTCCGCCTTGCATCGCAGCGGGCATCTGCCTGAACCACTCGTCCGCATTGAAGAAGTACTGGCCGCGCAACTGGTTGTTGACGCCGAACGGCGGCAGGCGGTCCGCCGCGCCACCGCGCACGGCGAGGCGCGTCTGCGCGCGCTGACGGCGCTCACCCATCATGTCGCGGTCAATGAGCGCAGCCGCAGGCTGGGCGACCATGTCCTGCTTGCCGGCCATGTCGTCGCCGGCCGCAAGCGTCGGCTTCAGCATCTCGTCAGCCCGGAACAGGCGGTTGAGGAAGCCTTTGCGGGCGAGCAGTGTCGTGGTGTTGAGCCAGGCTTCGCCACCAGGCCAGCCTTTGACATTGGGCGGACCGAACAGATCCTGTCCGAGCTGACGCAGGATGATCGCGAATGGCGCCGGATCTTCCACGGAGAAGCGGAACTGGCGCAGCGAGCCAATCACCAAATCCACCGGTGACTTCACCAGCGAGGCGCGATTGGCTGGCGACCAGAAGTCGTCAGACAGCAACATCGCGCGCATCAGTGGCTTGATCTCGTAGTTGCTGTCGCGCCATAGCGCAGCGAGCCGCTTGACCGCTGCAGGCGACAGCTCCGGCGACACAAACTCCTGCCACAGTTTGCCGACGATGAATTCGCCGGTACCAGGCTGGCGCAGCAGCAGCGTGACGATATCGTCGCCGTTGAGCCGGCCACGGGCACCGAACACCGTCTTTTCACCATCGTCGTGGATGCCGCGACGGAAGCGGAATTCACCAGTTTCCGGCTCAAGGCTCCAGCCGGTGAAGGCGCGGGCGACCTCCTTGATGTCCGCCTCGTTGTATTGCCCTTCGCCGAGGGTGAACAGCTCCATCAGTTCGCGGGCAAAGTTCTCGTTCGGCGCGCCCTTGCGGTTCTGGGCGCCATCGAGATAGACCAGCATCGCCGGGTCCTTGCTGATCTCACGCAGCAGCGCGCCGAAATTGCCGAGGGCGTAGCTGCGCAGCAGCACGTTTTGCCGGTACATCAACTGCGCCGAACGGACCTTTTGCTGTGAGGTAGCGAAGTGGTTGTGCCAGAAGAGCGTCATCTTCTCGGTGAGTGGGGTCGGTGTTGACAGCATTTCGGCCACCCACCAGGTGCGAATCTCCAGACCACGTTCGATCAGCTCACGGCGATTGGCCTGCATGCGCTGCTCCTGCGTCATGTCAGGGCGGTAAACGCGTTCGTATTTCGCGGTCCACGCCGGTGCCGGATAGGCCGCGTGTCGCCTTGTCTCCGCCAGCAGACGGTCAACGGCTTCGGCGCGAGTCAGACGGGTATAGTTTTCGATGTCGGCCGTTTGCGCCGCGAAGCTGGTGCGACTGAGCAGATGGCGTGCATCGTCGAATCCCATCGGGCTATCGTCGCGCGCCGTCTGCGCCGTTGCCACGCTCGCGGCAAGCAGCAGAGCCACGATGCAGATCAGCAGCCAGCCGAGAGCGGCGATGAGAGTGGTGTTCTGGCGACGGGTGGACATGGGCTGTGCTCCGGGAGTCGGCGCCGTCCTGAGACAGCGCGGAAAGGTACGCCGCAATCGTACTGTCGCAACGGGCGATTGCTACGGCTGCGCGACGGCAAGTGTGTAAGGACTTGTTACGCCTGGCGCGGGTTTGCCGTTGACACGCGACTGCTGATCGAGCGTGAGCTGGTGAAAGGGGGGATGCGCGTAAGGCCGATGAACGGCAGCCGATGGCCGTTTGTCTGGTCGTCGTAAGGTGTTGTCCAGCCACTGCCCAGTACCTGCCGGAAAACTCCTGTCGTCGATTTGAGACGCTGTTTTATCAATTAAATCAATGACTTGCTGAAAGCGCGCTGATTGTCTGTCGCAGGGTGCCGACAGATTCATTGGGTTTTCTGCGAAAAACTGTGGCGTGCCAGCGAAATTTGCCAACTCATGTCGCATAAGTCATTGATACAGCGTCTATTTATTTGAATGGCACGGAAGCCGCTAATGAGCAACCGTCACAGTGAGGTTAGTCATGGATATGTTTGCACCCAGTACCTATGAGTTCGCTCTGAACAGAGCTCAGGAGCCCGTTGCTCCCGCATCCGGCGCATCAGCCGAAGACGGTGAGAGCAAGGCGCTTCGCGAGCTCGCGGCGCTGGGTGACCGCGTATCTGCGGCACGTCTTGTTGTCTGACCACGCGGGGGTGTTTTCCTCCCCCGGTCGCCCCCGCGTGTATTTCTCGTGATCCCCTCGGAGCCCGCTTTGCGGGCTCTTTTTTTGGCTAGGGCCTGTTCACCTTATTTTCGCGAGATGCGTTGCCACGAGACGGCGATGGATGCAAGGAGCACTGCGCCGGCCGTGGTGGTTCCACGGCCAAGCAGGGCGACGCGGCAGACGCGCCGTCTCGTGGCAACCCGAAGGGGCGTGTCGCACGGAGCACGCAAAAGCGGCGCCCGGTGTTGTTGCGAAGGCCTTGCGACAAGCTTGTCGCTTCGCTCCGTGCCCGCACCACGGCGGCCTTCGCGCCTAACCGTGCATCGAAAATACGACCGCTGCACTCGCGAAAATAAGGTGAACAGACCCTAATCAGTCCTCGAGGATGAAGGTCACCTTCATGTTGACGCGGTACTCGACGATCTTGCCCTTCCTGATGATCACCTTCTGATCCTGCACCCAGGCACCCTCGACGTTCTTCAACGTCTTGCAGGCGCGATCAACGCCAGTATTCAGGGCATCCTCAAAGCTCTTTTTCGATGATGCGGTGATCTCGGTGACACGAGCGACGCTCATAAAGCCTCCTGTCGTTGGCGGCGCGGGAATGCCCCGCGTCTGCCGCGGTTCTACCTCCGGACGGCAACAACGTCAATCGCCATTCACCTGAAAAGACATGCGACAGCAACACAACCGGAGTTATCCGGTGTGCACACAACTGCTAATGGAGAATGGGCGGGGCTAGAGGCCGAAGACCGCGTCGAGCCGGACAAAGCCGGTCTGACCATCGCGGTGGCGCACCTGTGCCCAGGCGCCTGCATTGGGCGGCTGCGGGGTGACGAGCTGCAGCAGCACGCCCTGCTCGGCACGGAACACAATGGGGCTGGCGGCATCGGCGGCCGCCTGTACATCGGCCACCGGCACCTTGACCTGCACGTTGCTGCGGTCGGCGAGCGCCTTGCGCTCCAGCCAGACCAGCGTGCCGGTCGCATCGCGAACCTTGACCCAGCCCTCGATGCTCACCAGGACCTCTACTGGCGTACCACGGCTGTACAGGAATTGCCGTGTCGCCTTGGCCGACGGACCTTCGTAACCGACCGTCGCGTTGTCGACGGTCTGACGGAAGTCGGCATGCGCCACTGCGGCAGCCGCGCTCAGGCCAAACGCGAGAACGAGCGGCAAGAGCTGGCGCGGACTGGTCACGATTGTTCGCCCGGAGGTGACTACTGCTTGGTTGCCGCTGCAGCCTGTTCGAGCTGCTGCTGGACGCGGGCCTGGTAGATCGCTTCGAAGTTGATTGGCTGCAGATAGATCGCCGGGTAGCCCATGCGCTGCACGGCGTCAGAGATCAGCTCGCGGGCGTACGGGAAGATGATGTTGGCGCAGTGCACGGCCAGCAGCGGTTGCAGTTCGGGTTCCGGAATGTTGCGGATCTGGAAGATGCCGCCCATCGCTGCCTCGACCAGGAACATCGTCTTGTCGGCGATGGTGGCGGTGACCGTCACCTTGACCGAGACGTTGTGGAAGCCGTCTTCAATGGTGGACTGGTCCTGCTCAAGGCCGATCTCCACGGTGGGCGATTCACGCCACAGGTAGCTCTGCGGCGCGTTCGGATTTTCGACCGACAGGTCCTTCAGGTAGATCTTTTCGATCGAGAAGTGCGGAGCGTTTGGATCTTGTTGTTGTGCGGGCGCGTCGGCCATGATGTGCTTTCAGAAAACGAGGTTTAACCCGACATTCTAGCCGGGCGCAAAGACGCGGGACAGGTCACGTTATGGCGACTTCAGGCGGCAAGCAATGGATCGAGACCACCGGCGCGGTCGAGCGCCGAAAGGTCGTCGAAACCGCCGACGTGGGTTTCGCCAATGTAGATTTGCGGTACGGTGCGGCGGCCAGTCTTCTCGATCATGGCTTCACGCAGCCCCGGTTGCAGATCCACGCGGATTTTCTCGATGTCGGCCACACCCTTGGCCTTGAGCAACCGCTCCGCCTGGATGCAGTAGGGGCAGACCCCCGTTGAATACATGATCACTTTTGCCATAGCTGCTTACACCTTCTCGACGGGCAGCCCCGCTTCGGACCATGCCTTGAAGCCACCGTTGAGATTGAAAAGTTGGGTGTAACCCGCAGCTTTCAAGGTGCTGCCTGCCATCACCGATCGCTGGCCGCGGGCGCAATAGACGACCAGCGGCTTGTCCTTGTCGCAGCCCAGCGAATCGGCGCGGTCTTTCAGTTGCGACAGCGGCACGTGAATGGCGCCCACGATCTTGCCGGCGTCCATCTCGCGCGTCTCGCGGACGTCAAGCACGGATGCCCCCTCGCGGTTGATCAAGTGGGTCAGACGCACGTTGCCGACTTCGGTCATGCCCGAAGCCCGGCGCTGCACCAGCGGAAACAGCAGCATCGCGCCCGACATGAACATGATCAGCACGAGCATCCAGTTGTTGTAGAGAAATTGCATCGAAAACCTGACGTGTAGCGACAGTTGAATTGACGCGGCGCACAACGGCCGCGTCGGGGAAGCCTAAAATTTTAGGTGTTTCGCCATTCCGGACCACCATGAGCCCGACGACCGCCCCCACCGTGCACCCCGTCATCCTGCTGATTCTGGACGGCTTTGGCTACCGTGAGCCAGCGGCGGACAACGCCATCTCGCTCGCCCGCAAGCCCACCTGGGATGCCTTGTGGAGCAACTGCCCGCACGGCCTGATCGACGCCTCGGAGCACCATGTTGGCCTGCCGGACGGGCAATTCGGCAATTCCGAGGTCGGCCACCTCAACCTGGGCGCTGGCCGGGTGGTCTATCAGGACCTCACCCGCGTTGACCACGCCATCGAAACCGGCGAATTCACGCAAAACGCCGCGCTGGTAGGCGCCTGCGACGCGGCCGTACAGTCCGGTGGCAAGGTACACGTGATTGGCTTGCTGTCGCCCGGCGGCGTGCATTCGCATGAACGCCACATTCACGCCTTTGTGCGCATGGCCGCGGCGCGCAACGTGCCGTCGATTGCCGTGCATGCGATCCTTGATGGTCGCGACATGCCGCCAAAAAGCGCAGCGCCGTCTATCGAAGCGATGCAGGCGGTGTGTGCTGAAACGGGTGCCCGCATCGCTACCGTCAGCGGGCGCTTCTACGCAATGGATCGTGACAAGCGCTGGGAACGTGTCGAGCCTGCCTATCACGCACTGGTCGAGGCTGCCGCAACGCATCATGCCCCTACCGCGAAGGCTGCGCTTGATGCTGCCTACGCCCGCGACGAGAGCGACGAATTTGTGCGGCCCACCGTCATCAGCCACGGCGCGCCGATCAAGGATGGCGATGTCGTGGTGTTCATGAATTTCCGCGCTGATCGCGCACGCGAAATGACCACCGCGCTGACCGACGAGTCGTTCACCGGATTTGCCCGGCGCATGCCCAAACTTGCGCGCTTCGTCTGCCTGTCGCACTATGGCGACGCTTATGCGCATCTGGCCACGGCGTTCCGCAACGACCCCATTGTTAACGGGCTGGGTGAGGTGCTGGCGGCGAGCCATCTCAAACAACTGCGGATTGCCGAGACGGAAAAATACGCTCATGTGACTTACTTCTTCTCCGGCGGACGCGAGCAGACCTATCCAGGTGAAGATCGCGTGCTGGTGCCGTCACCCAAGGTTGAAACCTACGACCTGAAACCAGAAATGAGCGCCCCGGAAGTTACCGACAAGCTGGTCGCAGCGATCGAATCGAAGCAATACGCCGCGATCATCTGCAACTACGCCAACGGCGACATGGTCGGCCATACCGGTGTGCTCGACGCCGCCGTCAAGGCGGTGGAAACACTCGATGCCTGCCTCGCGCGGGTGCTTGCTGCAGCGCGGGCGACGGGCGCGCAGGTGTTGATCACGGCCGACCACGGCAATTGTGAACAGATGTTTGATCCAGCGTCGAATCAGGCGCACACCCAGCACACCACCGACAAGGTGCCACTGGTGTATGTCGGCCCGGAGCCAGCCAACGTGCGCGATGGCGGTGCGCTGCGCGACATTGCGCCGACCTTGCTGGCCATGATGGGGTTGCCGCAACCCGCTGAGATGACCGGGCGCAGCCTGCTCGTCGCGTAACCTCGCGATACGTCACAACACATCGCCGGCAGCGCTTGGCGGTGATAGGATGCGCGCGCCGACCTTTCGCTGCGCCGACAATCACCGCCAATGACTGAGCCTACCGACGCGTTTCCCGATGCGCTGCCGACCGGCACGCGCCTCGGTGATTTTGTGACGACCGGGGTCATCGGCGCGGGAGGCTTTGGCACTGTTTACCTGGCACGCGAGGAGAGCCTCGATCGCATCGTCGCGATCAAGGAGTACCTGCCCAGCGCCATTGCTGCGCGTGGTGCCACGCAGGCCGTGTTGCCGCGCTCGCAGAGCCAGCGCGACGGCTTTGTTGCCGGCCTGCACAGCTTCATGCGCGAAGCGCGGTTGCAGGCGCAGTTCTCGCACCCGGCACTGCTCGAGGTCTATCGCGTCTGGGAGCAGAACGGCACCGCTTACATGGCGATGCGCTATTACCCCGGCACTTCATTGCGCGAAATGCGCAAACTGCCGGAAGCGGCTGCAGGATACGACGAGGCGCAGATTCAGGCGTACCTGCTGCCTGTCTGCGACGCAGTGCGCGAGCTGCATCAGCAGAACATCCTGCATCGCGATGTGTCGCCAGACAACATCCTCATCATGCCGAACGGCGCGCCGGTGCTGCTTGATTTCGGCGCGGCGCGATCGGTCGTGGCGGGCGCCACCCAGTCGCTGACCACGGTGCTCAAACCCGGTTACGCGCCGATTGAACAATATGCCGACGACGGCTCACTGGAGCAGGGACCGTGGACTGATGTCTATGGTCTTGGCGCGGTGATGTACTTCCTGGCGATGGGTACGCCGCCACCGCAGGCCGTCAACCGCATGGTGTTTGACAGCCTCAAGAGCTTCGACGAGACGACTCGCGGACGCTATTCAGAGACCTTTGTTGCTGCGGTCAAGCAGGCGCTGGCGGTGCGGCCCGAGAACCGCTTGCGCAGCGTCGATGCCTTGTGCGATGCACTTGGGTGGTCGCTGCGGGCGCCGATCCCACCACTGCAGACTTACTTTGCGCCAGTGGCTGACCCTGTGGTTACGGCGGAGCCTGCTCCACCAGCCGCGATAACCGCGCGTCCTGCGACGGTGGCGCAGACATCGTCGTCAGTGGCGGATGGCGCCATCGCCAAGCCATTAGCGGTGGAGCCTGCTCCCGAGGCTGTGACCGCAACAACGCGGATGGACCGCCCGCGTCGCCCGTACTGGGTCATCGTAGTCGTGCTGTTGGCCGCTTCGGCTGCGGCGATTGCTCTTCTGACGCGCAAACCGGGCAGCGACAGTAACGTCGGTCAGGGGGCACCAGTCATCGCCCCGACCACGACGGCGTCACCAGCCGCAACGACCCCGAAGGCAAGTGCTCTGCCAACCAGCGAGCCCACCACGCAAGGCCACGGCATCTCTACGCCTTCATCCCCAGCCGCTACGTTGCCCGACAAGGCTGCAAAGACTGCTGTGCCCCCTGCGCCAGCGGTTTCTCCCGCTCCAACCGCCGCTGTTGAGTCCACCACCCGGCCGACTGTGCCGACAAGTTCAGCCACACCGGCGCGCAAGGGCAACGCGGAGAGCAAGCCGGCGCCAGGTGCCCGCCCGCCGGCCGCTACCGACGCGGAAGGCGAAAGCCCGGTGGCGTCGCCCTCACCCTCGCGCCCGGCGCGTGACGCCGATTGCGACCGCCTGCTGACCAAGCTATCCTTGGGCACGGTGGCGTTGACCGAGGCTGAACACGCCCGTCTGCGTGCCTGCCGCTGACACTGTCCGAACACGAGGGAGATTCCCGTGCGCCGTAACAAGATGTTCACCATCGCAGCGCTTCCTGCTGTTCTGCTTGCTGTAACCCTGCTGCTGTCCGGTTGCCAGACGCCACCACCGCCGGGTCCCAAGCCATTGCCGCCAATCGAGACGCGCTATCACGCCGACACTGCGAGCGCCGTAGCGTTCCTGGCGCGCACCGTCGTCGAGCAGCTGGTGAACACGCCACGCCCCGACCAGCCGACCGTTCCGGTTGAGGAATTCTTCAACGCGCAGTCCGCCGAAATCACCACTTCCGGGCGCGCTTTGCAGCGGCAGTTGGCCGACGCACTGACGCAAACGATGGCGCCGCTTCGCTTCGTGCCGCTCGACATCACCAGCGCCAACACTGCGCAATGGGCATTGCTTGCCAGTCACACCACGCCGGCGGCCGGTGAGACCACACAACCGGGGAAATGGGTTCGCCTGCAGGTGGCGATGGTGGAATCGAGCACCGGTCGCGTGCTGACCCGCGTGCGCACCTATCTCGATGCGGCACAGTTCAATGCCGAGCCGACAGCGTTCTTCAAGGATGCGCCCATGTACTTTACCGACAAGCGCCACCAGGAGCGCGTGGGGGCTGTGGGCGGTCAGGGGCGGGTGATTGATGGCGAGTTACTGCTGCAGTCCGCCGTTTCGGATGCTATTGCTGCCTATGAAGCAGGGCGCTATGACGACGCCGAGCGAGCCTTCGTGCGCGCCAAGGCAATGTCGAAGGATCACCCGGCCGCGTTGACCGGCCTGTATCAAACCTACTGGAAGCAGGGGCGCACGGCCGAAGCCGAGCAGGCCTTTGCCGAGCTGGTCGCTGCCAGCCTCGACGCCGGCAGCCTGTCGGTGAAATTGCTGTTCAAGGTGGGCGCCACGACGTTTGTCGATAGCGGTGATTTGCCAACGCAGTACCGTCTTTGGCTCAAGTCCATCGGGCAGGTGGTGTCCAGCAAGGAACGTTGCGTCGACGTGACCGGTCACGCCAGCAAGTCTGGCGCGGCGGACTACAACGAGCGCTTGTCGCAGCAGCGCGCCGAGAGCATCGTGGTGCTGATTGCGCAAACCTCCCGCGATGCCCGCGCCCGATTCAAGGCGGCTGGGCGCGGGTTTCAGGACACCATCGTCGGTACCGGCGCCAATGACGCCACCGATGCCATCGACCGCCGCGTGGAGTTCCGCGTGCGTAGTTGCACATAGCAGCGCCTGCGTCGCTGCGCGCGGCATGCCGCGCTGATGAGAAAATAGGCGCATGTCTTACGTCATGCACCTCTCGGGCCTTGAGCCTCTGGCGATCGGCCCTGATTCCCTCTTTGTCAACGTCGGCGAACGCACCAATGTCACCGGTTCGCGGGCTTTTGCCCGGCTGATCCTCAACGACGACTATGCCGGCGCTGTGGAAGTGGCGCGGCAACAGGTTGCCAACGGCGCGCAGATCATCGACGTCAACATGGACGAGGCCATGCTCGACAGCAAGGCCGCGATGGTGAAGTTTCTGAACATCATCGCGACCGAGCCTGATATCTCGCGGGTGCCAGTGATGATCGATTCGTCGAAGTGGGACGTGATCGAGGCTGGGCTCAAGTGCGTGCAGGGCAAGAGCGTTGTCAACTCCATTTCGCTGAAGGAAGGCGAGGAAAACTTCGTTCGTCAGGCACGTCTGCTTCGCCGCTACGGTGCGGCCGCCGTGGTCATGGCGTTTGATGAGAAGGGGCAGGCCGACACCTATCAGCGCAAGACCGAAATCTGCGCGCGTGCCTACCAGCTGCTGGTGGAGACCGTCGGTTTTCCGGCCGAGGACATCATCTTCGACCCCAATGTGTTCGCGCTCGCCACCGGCCTCGAAGAGCACAGCAACTACGGCGTCGACTTTATCGAGGCGGTGCGCTGGATTCACCAGAACCTGCCAGGCGCCAAAACATCGGGTGGTATCTCCAACATGTCGTTCAGCTTCCGCGGCAACGATCATGTCCGCGAGGCGATGCACACCGTCTTCCTCTATCACGCGATCCGGGCCGGGCTGACGATGGGCATCGTCAACGCCGGGCAGATTGGCATCTACGACGAGCTGGAGCCCGCCCTGCGCGAACACTGCGAGGACGTAATCCTCAACCGCCGGCCGGATGCCACCGAACGCATGCTGGCCTTCGCCGAGACGGTGAAGGGCGGCGGCAAGGCCAAGGTCGAAGACCTCGGCTGGCGCGAACTCCCCGTCAACGAGCGCCTCAAGCATGCGCTGGTGAAGGGCATCAATACCTTTATCGTCGAGGACACCGAGGAATCACGACTGAGTTTCGAGCGGCCGCTGCAGGTGATCGAAGGCCCGTTGATGGACGGCATGAACGTCGTGGGTGATCTGTTCGGTCAGGGCAAGATGTTCCTGCCGCAGGTCGTGAAGTCGGCCCGCGTGATGAAGCAGGCGGTGGCGCACCTGGTGCCTTTCATCGAGGAAGAAAAACGCCTGCTCGGTACCGAAGCCAAGACCAAGGGCAAGATCGTGCTGGCCACCGTCAAGGGTGACGTCCACGACATTGGCAAGAACATCGTGGGCGTGGTGCTTCAGTGCAACAACTACGAGGTCATCGATCTCGGGGTCATGGTGCCGTGCGACAAGATACTTGCCGCCGCGAAGGATTCCGGCGCCAACATCATCGGATTGTCAGGGTTGATCACGCCGTCGCTTGAAGAGATGGCCTATGTTGCCAGGGAGATGGACCGGCTTGACTTCCATGTACCGCTGCTGATCGGTGGTGCCACCACCTCGCGTACGCACACGGCGGTGAAGATTGCGCCGAACTACAAAAATCCGGTGGTGCATGTGGTCGATGCCTCGCGCGCGGTGGGCGTGGCCACGGCGCTGCTGAGTGATGACATGAAGGCCGGTTTTGTTGCCGAAACGGCGGCGGACTACGCTGTCATTCGCGAACGCCACGCCAGCAAGAAGGCGGTGCCGCTGCTTGAACTCGAGGTTGCACGGGCTAACCGCTTCTTCCCGTTTGCGGGCGAATACCAGCACTACACGCCACCGACACCACAACATCTCGGCGTGCACCAACTGCGCGACTACCCGCTGGCGGCGCTGGTGCCCTACATCGACTGGACGCCTTTTTTCATCGTCTGGGATCTGGCGGGCAACTATCCGAAGATTCTCAATGATGAAATCGTCGGCGACGAGGCGCAGAAAGTGTTCCGCGATGGGCAGGCGATGCTCAAGCGCATCGTGCAGGAAAAATGGCTTACCGCGAATGCGTCCTATGGTCTGTTGCCGGCGCAGAGCGACGGCGACGACATCATTGTGTTCGCCGATGGCGCCCACACACAGGTCGCCATGCGCTTTCACACACTGCGTCAACAGGCTGCGAAAGAAGCCGGGCGGCCCAACTTCGCGCTGGCCGATTTCATCGCACCGAAAGACAGCGGTCATGCCGACTACCTCGGACTCTTCGCCGTGACCGCCGGTCTCGGTGGCGACGCTCGCCTCGCGGCCTTCGAGAAGGCAGGCGACGACTACAACGCGATCATGTTCAAGGCGCTTGCAGATCGCCTCGCCGAGGCGTTCGGCGAGCACCTGCACGAGCGCGTGCGCAAGGAGTTCTGGGGCTATGCGCATGACGAACACCTCGACAACGAGGCGCTGATCCGCGAGAAGTATCGCGGCATCCGCCCGGCGCCGGGCTACCCGGCATGCCCCGATCATCGCGAGAAAGTCGATCTCTTCCGGGTACTTGACGCGGCGGCAATCGGCATGGGGCTGACCGAGAGTTACGCCATGACGCCGCCGGCAAGTGTCAGCGGTTTCTACTTTGCCCATCCAGCTGCGCAGTACTTCACCGTTGGCAAGATTGGCGACGACCAGTTTGCCGATCTGGCACGGCGGCGTGGTGAAGACGTCGAGGCGCAGACGCGTGCGCTGAACACGCTGGTGTAGACGCTTTCACCCGTCATCAGGTAACGGATCGGGGTGCGACCGTCGCTGGTGCAGATTTTGGGCGCAGGCAGGAATCAAGGATACAAATCCGCTCCCGATGAGCAGAAAATTCCCGCTCTGACGTTTTGGTAGTCACAGCGTACTTTGCGGGAATCACGTGCGGGAACTCTGGTCACAGGCCTTCCGGGAATTTGAAAAACTGTCGGCACTCACAGCCACGGAGGCTGATGCCCGTTTGCGCGAACTGCAGGAAGAGCAGCCCGAGCTTGCGAAGCTGGTCGAGCGCATTCGCTCGCAACCTGCGATCAGCCTGCAACCCATTCCCTGGGCCGGTCACGACGGTAACGCTGCTGCCCCCGGCACGTCGGGGGCCAGGCTCGGTGCCTACACGCTGATCCGCGAGATTGGCCGCGGTGGCAGTGGCAGCGTCTGGCTGGGCGAACGTGCGGATGGGCTCTATCACGGTCAGGTTGCAATCAAGCTGTTGAGTGCGCCGCTGCTGCACGATGTTTCCAATCGGCAGCGCTTCGCCCGCGAAGGCGAACTGCTGGCGCGGCTGTCACACCCCAACATCGCGCGCCTGCTGGACGCAGGGACCTCCGACGAAGGCGCGCGTTACCTGGTACTGGAATATGTTGACGGCGTTGCGCTCGGCGAGTACTGCGCCAGTGAAGGCTTGGGCATCGAGGCCACCATCAAACTGTTCTGCCAGGCAGTGGATGCTGTCGCCTATTCGCACGCGCAGTTGATCCTGCATCGCGACATCAAGCCGGGCAACATGCTGGTGACCGCCAGCGGCGAGCTGAAACTGCTCGACTTCGGGCTCGGCAAACTGCTGCATGAGGACGAGGAGCCGCTGGTGGTCGCGGCCGATGTCACCCGCATGCTGGGCATCGGTTACACGCCGCGTTATGCCTCGCCCGAACAGATGCGCGGCAGCGGCATGACCACGGCCAGCGATGTCTATTCGCTCGGCGTCACGCTGTATGAGCTGCTCACCGGCGCGCCGTTTGAAAGCCGCGAGAACTACACCCGCCCCTCGGAGCGGCTGGCGACCTCGACGACGCGCAGCACCTGGTCTCGCCGTGTACGGGGCGACATCGACAGCATCATCGCCAAGGCAGTGAGCGAAGCGCCGGAGGAGCGCTATGTCAACGCCGCCGCACTCGGTGACGATCTGCGCCGCTTCCTCAATCACGAACCGGTGACCGCGCAGCCAGATACCACCCTCTATCGCGCCGGCAAGTTTGTGCGACGGCACCGGCTGGCAGTGGGCGCCAGTCTGCTCACCACGCTGGCGGTGATCGCGGCGTTGTCGCTGTCAGTGGTGCAGACCATCGAAGCGACGCGCCAAAAGGAGCGCGCCGAGCAGGAGGCAAAACTGCGCGGCCAGATGACGGACTTTGTGACACATTTGCTGTCGCAGTACGCGCCCAGCGACAAGCCAATCACGACTGCGGAACTACTCAAGATTGGCATTCAGAAGGTGCCCACGGTATTTGCTGACGATCCCGTCACGGCCTCCCGCATGACGCAGCGCCTGGCAGAACATCTGATGACTGTGCGAGGTCACGGCGAGGACGCACTGGCGGCGCAAATGCAGGCAATCGAGCAGGCCAGAAAGGCTGGCGATGATGCACAACTGGTCGATGCAACATCGTTTCTCGCCGACATCCAGATTCGTCTTGCAAAGACTGATGATGCAAGCAGGTCGTTGAAAGAAGCTGCAGATCTGCTGCAAAGAATTCCGAACAGGCACCCCCGCCGCAGTGAACTGGAAGACAACCTTCTGCAGGATCAGGCGATGGTGGCGACGATCACCGGTGATGCGCCTTTGGCCAGTAAAACTGCGGATGCATTGGTCGCCCGCCGCAACCGCTTCGCGTCGGCGTCGGTGGCGGACGAAATCGCAGCATGGAACCGTATCTCGCTCGCCTACAACACTGCCATGCGCTACTCGGATGCGCTGGCAGCCCATGACAAGTCGTGGCCACTTTTTCGCAGTGCCGCGCTGACTGATGGTCAGGAAGCCATTTCCGACCACGTGACGCGGCTGACGTCGCTACTGGATGCACGCGATCCGGGATCGGCCGTGCGCTTCATTGAAGAACAGATCAAGCCCAACAGCAAAGTCCCGCTGCAACAACTGCCGAACCAATTGTTGTCACGCATCATTCGCAGCTATGCGACCCACGGAGATGTGGCTCGGGCTCGCGAATTGCTCGAAGCCCGATTGGCGAGTCTTGACCGGTCCAAACCGGTGCCGCTCAGCATTGCGTTGGCTCACTTTGAGTTGTGCATGGTGCAGGGCGATGCGACATGCACGTCAAAGCTGGAAGCAGAGGCTGCCCGCAATTTCGAAGTTGCGCACCGGGCGCCACAGCTGGTCGTCGGCCGGCACTGGGTGACGGCGAGCAGCGCCCGTGCAGCGGGGCAGGCCGACAGGGCCATGCGGGCGATAGAAACCGGCGTTCGCGAGATTGCTGCAAACGTTTCCGCGCCAAGCCCCTACTACGCGCCGCTGCTGCTCGAACGCAGTCGCCTGCAGCTGGCGGCCGGCGATGCCGCTTTGGGGCGGAAAAGTGCGCGCGACGCGCTTGACTATCTGCAGCGGCATCAGCGATACGATCCGCTACGGTGCTTGTGGCGTGGCGATCTTTTGCTGGTCATCGCGCAGGCAGCAAATACGCTGGGAGCCAGCGACGAATCCGCTGTAGCGCGTCGCGAAGCGGAACAGATATTTCGCAACGTGCTCACCACCGCAGCCGCAGACACTCGTCTGCAACGATAGCGACGCGTTCCCGGGCGTTGTCACCGGCGCACGGCGTCAGCCGTCGCATCCCCTGAGCAAGTTCTCGCCAGCAATGCGTTTGCACCAATAGCTCTGCGCGAATCGGGCAGCGTGCAGCCGTCTCGGACTTCTCGATATGACTTTTGGATGAAAGCCTTATTCAAATTGGGCTTGCTGCCCGATTGGCATGGAAGTCGATATTGTGCTTTTTTGGCTCTTAGCCCATATCCAATAAGGATTTCATTAAAAAGATGATGATCAGTCGCCGCACCCCTGAACAACATTTCGACGGTGCCGGCCGAGTCCCGCGTGCGACGTCGATGGTTGGCCGCCTCGTACGAATCCTGCTTTCAACGGCGTTTGCCGGCATTACGTGGGGCGCCGTTGCCGCCATCCCGGCCGCCGAAAGGCAAGTGCTGCTTGATCTCTACAGTGCCACCAATGGCGCCGGCTGGACTGGCGTCACGCCAGCCTGGACGGGCGCCGCTGGCAGCGAATGCGCGTGGGGCGGCGTGACCTGCGATGCCGGGCAGACGACGGTGCTGGAGATCAACCTGAGCGTACGCAATCTCGTTGGCACGCTGCCCACGTCAATCAATCAGCTCGGCAACCTGCGCAGTTTCATTGCCGACGGCAACCGGCTCACCGGCGGCATCCCGACGCTCACCGGCATGACGGCATTGCAGACGCTTAATCTGAGCCGCAATCAGCTTGATGGCAACATCGGCTCGTGGAGCGGTTTGACATCGCTGCAGACTGTGTTGGCGAGCAACAATCGCCTGACCGGCAGCGTTCCTGCGCTTACCGGGCTGGCGGCACTGCGCACCGTGGCGCTCAACAACAATCGTTTGTCGGGCAGCATTCCGGTACTTGCCGGACTCGGCAATCTGCAACGCGTCGATCTGTCGAGCAATCAACTGAGCGGCAATATCCCGACACTGACCGGACTGGCGCAACTGCAAACCCTGTCGCTACAGAACAACCGACTGAGTGGCGCCTTGCCGTCGCTCGCAGGGCTGAGCGGTCTGGGTGGTATCGACGTCGGCAACAACCTGCTGACCGGCACCATCCCGGCGGTGCCGTCGCCGAACAACCTTACCGCCAACAACTCGCGTCTGTGCCCGAATGCGCTGACCGTGAGCAGCGATGCGGCGTGGGACACCGCGACGGGTGTTGCGCCGTGGTCGCGTGATTGCAGCGTCAATTACACCGTCACACCAGTGGCAGCGCCGAATGGCGAAATATTCCCCGGTACGCCGCAGCTCGCCGGTGTCAACGGTGGCGCCAGTTTCGCCATCGTGCCGAATGCGGGCTACGGTGTGGTGGTCGGTGGCAACTGCCCGGCGGGGCAATGGGTGGGCACCAGCTACACGATCGTGTTCATCAACGCCAACTGCAACGTGGCGCCGGTGTTTGACAACACCATGTTCGCGGTGACCATCAGTAGCACCGGTCCGGGCACGGTCACGCCGATCGGGTTGCGAGCGATCCTGTTCGGCAGCTATGTGAGCTTCACCGCAGTGCCGGATCCGGGCTATCGCGCCAGCGCGCAGACCACCTGCGGCGTCAACGGTTTTACCTTCGGCGGCAACCAGTTCACCACCGCCAGCCCGGTGACGGCGGACTGTTCGATCACCGTCAGCTTCACCGCCATCACGCCGCAGTTCACGATCACGCCGATCGCGGGCGCGCATGGCCGCATTTCGCCGGCCGCGCCGTTCCAGATTGCACAGGGCGGACGTACCGAGCTGACGGTGACGCCGGACGCGGGTTACGTGATTGCCAGCGTCACCGGCTGCGCCGGCACGCTGAGCAGCAGTGGCAAGTACGTGACCGGGGTGGTGAACGCGAACTGCTCGGTGACCGCGACCTTCGCGCTGGCAACTGCGGTGGCGGTGCCGACTGGCGGGTCGTTAGCGGCGCTGATGCTGACGCTGCTGCTTGTTGTTGCAGCCTGGCACCAGCGTCGCCGGCACCGTTAGGCAGAGATCGTGGCGCGCCGCGTCGGCAAGCGTACGAGCGCTTACTGCGCCGCGAGATCAGGACTCAGCACCGCGCCGCACTGGCTGCTCAGGTAGCGCTGGATCGCTGGCCAGTCGCTGCGGGTTGCACCGGCCGGAAAGGTAATCCCGGCGATGACTGCCGGGCCTCGGATGCCCAGCATCAGACGCGTCGCGATCAGCCCGTCAACCGTGGCCAGCATGCGGCCATCGCCGTCGATATCGAGCGCGCATTGCTGCGCGCCGTTGTCACCCAGCAGCAGTCGCGTCACGCAGAAGAAACTGATGCTGCCCTGGGTGCACTTGCCGGTGAGCAGCAGCCGGTATTCAGTCCGATAGTTCGATGATCCGCTCACGGTGGCCGACACCTGCAATGCGCTGGCATTGGCGCGATCATCCGCAAGGATTGGTGGCAGCAGAATGCGGCCGGCGCCATTCAGCACACTGTCGAACGATACGTCGAGCCCGCCGTCGGCATGGAAGCGTGCGGCGCAGAACTGGTACACCAAGCCGCTCAGGCACTGACCGGTGATGATGAACTTGCCGTCAGTCTGAAACAGCACGCCGGTAGCGAAGTCGTCACCGGTGCCGACAGGCTGCGCGAAGCCGTTGAAGCCGGTACCGTAGAAAATCATCCTGCGGCCACTGCCCTGTTCGAGCCGGGTGCCGCAGAAGTCGTAGTTGCTGCCATTCCAGCACGACCCGACGATGTAGATCATGCCATCGGGACGTATCGCCACAGTCGAGGCGAAGTCGTTGCTCGAACCGGACGTGATTGGCATGAGGACTTTGCCATTGCCATTGAGCGTGACGATGTTGTCGCCGCCGTCAAAGAAGAGGTCGAAACGACCGTCGGCTGCCATCAGCCGCACCGCGCAGAAATCCACTGCGGTGGCGCCGTTCTGACAGGAGCCAACGACGATGATCTTGCCGTCGGCCTGCAGCGTCATCGCCGACGCCGCGTTGTGGCCACCGCCGACCGCCAGCGCAAATCTGCCGTGGCCAGCACCGGCACCAGTGCCCGCAGCGTCGGGGCCGTTGAAGCTGCTGTCGAAGCTGCCGCTGGCGTTCAACCGGGCCAGACAGAACAGGGAAACGCCCGTCGGGCTGCAGGTACCGGCGACCAGGATCTTGCCGTCCGGCTGCAGCGCCAGCGCAACCAGCGACTCCGGCCCGCTACCAGCGACGCCGAAGCTGAAGCGGCCCTGGCCGTTGCCCTCGCCGGTGCCGGCGGCGTCAGGGCCATTGAAACTGGTATCGAGGCTGCCATCGCCTTGCAGGCGTGCGAGGCAAAACTTGTTGACCGCTCCCACGGTACAGGTTCCGGCCACGATGATTCGGCCATCAGGTTGTACGGCCACGGCGACGGCGCCGTCGTTGCCATCGCCGATCGGCAGCAGGAACTTGCCGCCAGCGTTGCCCTGCGGTCCGACGAAAGTGGTGTCGAGTGCGCCGTTGGCAGTCAGGCGGGCAATGCAGAAGTCGCTGTCGATGCCGTTATGGCAACCGCCGACGATGATGATTTTGCCGTCCTGCTGCACGGCCAAGGCTCTTGCCTCCTGCGCCGCCGAGTTGTTGAAGTTGAAGGCGTAACGCCCCACGCCTGCCGCGAACGAAGTGTCAGTGCTGCCAGCAATGGCGTACGCAGCACCCGCTGCCAGCGCAAGCAGTGCGGCGAATGACTGGCGCGCAACGGTGAATGGCGACGTGGATCGCCGCAGGTATCTGGTTGGCATTGGAACGGCTCCCAATTTGAGGTTCAGACAGACGGGCAGCAAACGTCGTGGTGTCTGCGCCATTTGAAAGAACGTCAAAACGGTACCGATTTGCTCATCGCGCGGCGCACGATGGCCAGCCGCTAGCGTGCGCCAGGCTCCAGTACGTCGGCCAGAAAGGCGCGCGCCTTCTGCCAGTCGCGGGTGGCGGTGGCCATTGAGATGCCGAGCTGCTCGGCGCATTCTTCCAGCGTGAAACCGGCGAAGTAGCGCAGTTCGACGAGATCGTGTGCGCGCTGGTCGATCTCTTTCAGCTCGTGCAGGGCGCGATCAACGGCAAGGATGCGGTCGTTGTCCAGCGTCGGGGCCGCGAGCTCACCGGCCAGCGTGAGGCTGACATCAATGCCGTCGCGCTTGTCGGTCTGCCGTGCCCGCACATAGTCGATCACCACGCTGCGCATGGCACGGGCGGCGTAGCTGAAGAACGCCTCGCGCGAGAGCGTGGAGCCGAGCTTCGCCATGCGCGCAAAGCTCTCGTGTACCAGCACGGTGGCCGGGAGGTCGGTCAGATTTGACTGGCTGCGCAACTGGCTGCGCGCCACCCGCTTGAGCTCGGCATATACCGCCTGATAGGCGGCAGCCGGATCGGCGGCATCAAAGTTGAAAACGGGCGGAGCGGGATCGTTCAAGGGCAACCTGTTGGCCCGTGATCGGGCGGTGAAATGAGCAATTCTGACGGCGTCCCGCGTTTGCAGTGACAAGGATGCAAACAAAGGCGCAAGTGAATGGACATTGGCATGGACGTTACCGCGAAGCGCGGCGCGCCATCACTGCAGCAAGCGGTGAAAAAGCATAACGGCTTTTTGCTGAAACGACCACGACATTGGGCACGGGAGCCTGTTTTGAAAAAACCCGACTTCAAGCATTTTGGCGCTGACATCCCAATACAAATGGCACTTTACGAAGAAAGCTGTTGCCGCCTGCGCGTGCTGGTGGTTGCAGATTTTTCCGATGCCGAATACGAGCGCTGCACGCTGCTGGTGATGGAAAACCTTGCGCTGGTCGCCACTCCCTGCGCGCCGGAGGTCGGGTCGCAATTTGCCTATCAGCGTCGCCGCGATGTTCACTGTCACGGCATGGCGCGGCTGGTGCGTGATGGCGTGGCGTGAGCAAGAACTGCCGCCGTTCACGTTGTTGTCCGGCATGAATCAGAAAAACTGCTTTTGGCGACGGTGGGCGCGCGTTGCCTGCATGGTCGCCATGCTCGACGTGTCGCTGATCACCATCCCTGGTGTCGCGCATGCGGCGCCTGCCGACTATGACGCCAGTTTCGGCGGCGGCGTCTCGCGCTGGTTCTTGAGCCTCAGCGGCCAGTTGAGTCAGGCGCAGGCGATTGTCAGCCAGCCCGATGGCAAGGTACTGTTTGCCGGCGGCTGCCGCGGCATCTCGGTGCAGAAGACCGCGTTTTGCGTGATGCGGCTGCTCGGCAACGGTCAGGCCGACACGAGCTTTGGCAGCGCCGGCCTCACCGTGACCCACGTTACGCCCGGCTTCGGCAGCGACATTCCGCAGGCCATGCTGCTGCAGCCTGACGGCAAGGTGGTCGTCGCCGGCACCTGCAACAGCGACACCGGCGGCTACGACTTCTGTGTGGTGCGATACCTCGCCAACGGCACGCCCGATACCGCGTTTGGCAACGCCGGCCGCGTGCTGACGGCGCTCTCGGCCGGCACTGGCTCTGATCTGGCGCACGCCGTTGCGCTAGACCCCGCCGGCAACATCGTCGTCGCCGGTCAGTGTGGCGCGCCGAGCAACTCTTGTCTGGCCAGCTACGATGCAGTCACGGGCGCGCCGCGGCCCACGTTCGGCACCGGCGGCATTCAAGTTTTCCGGATGTCGGGCGATCCGGCGGCACAGGAGTCGATCAATGCGCTGGCGACTGACCGCTTCGGCCGTCTGCACACGGCCGGTAGTTGCCACCCCAACCTCGATACCGCGCTCGACTTCTGCGTCGCGCGCTTGGGCGCAGCAGGCGCGCTCGACACCAATTTCGGACCAGGCACGGGCTGGGTATCAACGAGTTTCGCTGCCGACAAACTGGACGACGCCGCCAATGCC
Source organism: Casimicrobium huifangae (assembly GCF_009746125.1). Taxonomy (NCBI): domain Bacteria; kingdom Pseudomonadati; phylum Pseudomonadota; class Betaproteobacteria; family Casimicrobiaceae; genus Casimicrobium; species Casimicrobium huifangae. Next base: position 4,059,743 of record NZ_CP041352.1, on the reverse strand, counting down.
TTGCTGGTGCAACCGGATGGCAAGCTGCTCGCTGCCGGTAGCTGCCGCATCTCACCCAATGTGTATGGCCTGTGCCTGGCCCGCTACTTAGGTAACGGCAGCCCCGACACGACTTTTGATGCGGCGTTCGCTGCCAGCGGCAAGGTGGTGACCGCGCCCGCAACCCATCCCGTCAGTGCGATCCGCTCGCTGGTGCTGCAACCTGATGGCCGCATCGTCGCCGCCGGCATTTGCCAGAAAGTCACGCCAGCGGCCGACGCCGACATCTGCGTTGCCCGTTATCTGCCCGAGGGGCAGACGGATGCCTCCTTTGGCAGCAACGGCGTCGCGATCATTTATCCGACGTCACCGAGCGCCACCCTGCAGGAGGCGGCGTTCGCGCTGGCCATGCAGCCGGGCGGACGCCTGCTGGTCGCAGCAGCCTGTGGCAACACCGGAACCTTGAGCGCCGACGCCTGCGTAATCGCGCTGGCCGGTGGCCCGCTTGGCTATCGCCGCTGCAGCCTCGACCTCGATGGCGACGGTGTCGCCCGCGCTGACACCGATGCGCTGCTGTTCACCCGCCTGATGTTCGGCGTCAGCAGCAACGCTGCTGTGCAGGGCATCAACTTTCCGCCGGCGGCAGTGCGCAATAGCGCAGCGCTCATTCGTCGCCACGCCATCGAACAGTGTGGCTTCGGCGTCGCACCCTAGCGCCGCGAGGACATTGCGATGATGAAACCAACCACGCGTTCCCGTTCCCCGCTATTGCTACACCTGTTGCAAACGCTCACCGGGCTGGTAGTCGCTTTCAGCGGCGCCGTCGCACTGGCTCTGCCCGGCGAGCTGGACACCACATTCGGTACCGGCGGGCGAGTGATCGACACGCTGGGCTACGACATCGTCAGCGTGCGTGCGATGGTGCGGCAACCCGACGGCAGGCTGGTGATCGCTGCTGCCTGTACGCTCAATCTGTCGCAACCGTTTTTTTGCGTTGCGCGTTTCAACGCCAACGGCAGTCTTGACTTGCCGTTCGGCAACAGCGGCCGCGTGCGTATCAGTCCGACCAATGGCGGCGGCTACGCGATACCGAACGCCATCGCGATTGAGCCGACAGGCAATCTCGTGGTCGCCGGGCAGTGCGAAATGCCTGCCACCGGCGCCGACTTCTGCATGGTGCGCCTCGACAGCTTTGGCACCCTTGATGGCGGTTTTGGCCTGAGCGGTTGGGTTACCACCTCGGTCAGCCCTGCCAATGCTGACAGCGCCAATGCCATCGTGCTCGAACCGGGCGGACGCATCATCCTGGGCGGACCTTGCGACTATGCGACGGTGACCGGCGTCAACTTCTGCCTCGCCCGCTACGAGCGCGACGGCAAACTTGACCGCAGTTTCGGCAACAACGGTCTCACCTTCACCAGCTACGTTGCCAGCACACCAGGCGGCCAGAGTGACGTGCTGACTGGACTGATCAAGCTCGGCGACGGAAGGCTGCTGGCCGGCGGCCACTGCGACACCATGACCGCAACGGGCGTTGACCTTTGCCTGATGCGCTTCAGCGCCGATGGTGTACTCGACACCAGCTTCGGCACCGGCGGCAAGGCCTCGTTCGCTGTCGGCCCGGGCAACGCGGCCGACTACGCCTACGCGATGGCACTGCAACCGGACGGCAAGGTGCTGCTCGGCGGTAGTTGCTACGCGCAGGCGGCGACCGGTTTCGACTTCTGCCTGATCCGCGTTGATCCGGCGACGGCGACGCTCGATACCACTTTCAACGGAACCGGCAAGCTGACGCTTCCAATGGGCTTTGGCGCGCTCGACGACGTCGTGCGCAGCATCGTGGTGCAGCCTGATGGCCGCATCATCGCCGCCGGCAGTTGCGGTATGGGCAACGCGACCACGGCGGAGGATTTCTGCTGGGTCCGGTTGCTGCCGGAGGGGCAACAGGATCGCGCCATCGCTGGCAACACCGACGGGACTGGTGTCATTGCCACTGCGTTTGGTAGCGGTGCCAGCAACGATCGCGCTTACGCCATGCTGCTGCAACCGGACGGCAATCTGGTGCTCGCGGGTGGTTGCCAGCGCAACGTGGGTGGCATGCTGGAGAGTGCCTGTCTGGCGCGTTATCAGGGCGGGCCGTTTGGCTACACGGCATGTACCCCCGACCTTGACGGCGACGGGCAATATCACCCGCTGATTGATGGCCTGCTGCTGACGCGAATCCTGCTCGGCTTCAACGATTCGCGGGCACTGAGCGGCATCCGGCTCAGCCCCGGCGCTACGCGCAACAACTGGAACCTGATTGCCAGCCATCTGGCGCGCCACTGCGGTGTGCGCGGGCTGTTCTGGACCGAATTGAGCCTATAGGCAGGACTTCTCTGATGAAACGGGGCTGTTCAAGCCCCGCTTCGGCGTTGTAGCATTACTACCTGTGCACCCGCCCGTCGCGCCAACAGCGCAAACCAACGGGCCTGTCCCCGCACCAGAAAGGACGCCGCGATGCAAACCACGATTTCCCGCTCCCAACTCGTTCGCGCCTGTGCAAACAGCGGCGTGACCGGCGTCGTGATGGCAGGGCTCGGGGTTCCAGCCTCGCCACTGTTGTCCGTCCCGGGAATTTATTTCCCGAAACACCCGCGTTGACTCGACGATCATTCGGAGCACTTCGCAAGGGCCGCACCGTTCCCGCCTTCGGCAGGATTTGCGAGCACCGCACGCTTTGTCTGGTCCGGAGCAGGCAGACGCTTCCTAGCGCCTGATTCGCTCCCGTTTCAACCTCCGCTGGTTGTTGTCATTGCCGCTGTTGCGCCGGTGTCCGGCGCCAGTTGCTATTTTCGTCTCCATTGCCGCGGGTCACTGTTGCCCAGGGCCCCCAAGTTTTCCGGAGTTTGCGATGCAAACCATTTTGAGTTTCTTGTCCAGTCTGTCTGAACGAATAGGAGAGGCGCTGCGTTCGATGCTGCGGCTGCCCTCGCTGCCGGCCGGCGATCTGCTGCACGACCGCAACTATCGCCGCATCTTCGCCTCGGTCATCATCACCCACTTCGGCGCCCAGATCACCATGCTGGCGCTGCCGCTCACGGCGGCCACGGTGCTCAATGCCACCCCCACCCAGATGGGCTTTCTGATGGCGGCCGAGATCGTGCCCTTCGTGCTGTTGTCGCTGCCTGCGGGCGTGTGGCTGGACCGCGTGCGCAAGCTGCCGGTCTACGTGGTTGGCGAATCGGTGTTCGCGCTCGCGCTCGCCACGGTGCCGATTGCGGCGTGGACCGGCGTGCTGTCGATGACCTGGCTCTATGTGGTGGGCTTTGTGCTTGGCTGCGTGCACGTGTTTGGCGGCACAGCCGCGCAGATCGTGCTGACGCAGATCGTGTCACGCGAACGACTGGTTGAGGCGCACAGCAAGAACGCGCTCGCTGTCTCCGGCTCGGAGATCGCTGGCCCCGGGCTGGCGGGAGCGCTGATCAAACTGCTTGGCGCGCCGATTGCGATTGCATTCGATGCGTTGCTGATTGCCGGGTCGGTGCTGCTGTTGCGCGGCATTCGCGTTGACGAGTCGCTGGCAGATCGCCCGGCGGCGACCTTCATGCGGCAGCTGCGTGATGGCCTGCGCTTTGTGTTCCGCACGCGGATGCTGTGGATGCTCGCGCTGTTCGTGGGCTGCTGGCAGTTGCTGCATCACATGGCTAGCGTGGTGCAGATTCTGGTGGCGACGCGCGAGCTGGGCATGACGGCGCAGGCGATCGGCATGTGTTACGTCGGCATGGGCGTGGGCACCATCCTCGCCAGCGTGTATGGCAAACGGGTCAGCGAACGTGTTGGCCCCGGCCCCACCATCGTGGCAGGCTTCGCGGTGAGTGCGGTGGGCTGGCTGGCGCTGGCGGTAGCGCCGGCGAGCGTGTTTGGCGTGGTGCTGTTCGGCTTCATGCTGACCTGCTTCTCCGGCGGCGCGACGCTGATCTTCGTGAACTTCCTGTCGCTCCGGCAGGCGGTCACGCCTGAGCCGTTGCTCGGCCGCATGACCAGCACCATGCGCTGGCTGATCCTGATCGGTGCCGGTCCCGGTGCGCTGATCGGTGGCTACGTGGGCGAACACATCGGCCTGCGTGCGTCGCTAGCGATGGCCGGTCTGAGCGCGGTGGTTTTGACAATTTTCGCGTGGCGCAGCACGGTGATGATGGGGACACGCAGTCTGCCCAAGCCGGCCTCGCTACCAATTCAGGGTTGATTGCATGTTTCAGGTATTCGAAAAACTCGTCAGCACCTATCCGGCTGAAGTACCGGCGGTACCGCCAAAGTCGTTGTGGTCGTTTCTGTGGTCCTGCACCAAGGGGTTGCGGCCGTACATGGCAGCAGTCACCGTCACCGCCGGCGTCATCGGCCTGATCGAGGCGCTGCTGTTCGCGATGATGGGCAAGCTGGTCGACTGGCTGGCGAAAACCGAACCGGCGCAGCTCTGGGACAAGCATGCGGGCGGGTTGATCCTGTTGTTCAGCCTGCTGGCGATCAGCCCGATCATGGTGTCGGCCTTCGCCTTTGTGAAGCACCAGACCATCATGGGCAACTTCCCGATGCGGCTGCGCTGGAACTTTCACCGCATGATGCTCGGACAGAGCATGAGCTTCTACCAGAATGAATTTGCCGGTCGCGTCGCCACCAAGGTGATGCAGACCGCGCTGGCGGTGCGTGATGTCTGGATGATCCTCGCCGACGTGATGGTGTTTGTGATCATCTACTTCGTCACCATGGTGATTGGTGCCGGCGGCTTCGACTGGCGCATCGCGCTGCCCTTCATCGCCTGGGTGATTGCCTATGGTGGCGCCTGCTGGTATTTCGTGCCTCGCCTGGCGAAGATTTCGCAGGCGCAGGCCGATGCCCGTTCGCTGATGACCGGCCGCATCACTGACGCCTACACCAACATCGCCACCGTCAAGCTGTTCTCGCACGCGCAGCGCGAAGCAGGTTACGCCAAGAACGCGATGCAGGAGTTCATGTCGACGGTGTACAAGCAGTGGCGCTACATCACTGCCTACGACATGGCGCACCATGTGCTGATCATCCTGCTCACCATGTCCACCGTCGGGGTGACGATCTGGTTATGGTCTGATGGCGCGGTGGGCGTCGGCGCCGTTGCGGCGGCGACCGCGATGACTCTGCGCCTCAACGGCATGTCGAACTGGATCATGTGGGAGCTTGCTGGTCTGTTTGAGCACATCGGCACCGTACGTGACGGCCTCGATACGCTGTCGAAACAGCAGACTGTGGTGGACGCTCCGACGGCCAAGCCGCTCACTGTGACGCGCGGCGAGATCCGCTTTGAGAACGTGACCTTCAGCTACGCACAGGATCGTCGCGAAAAATCTGCAGGCGACGCAACGACGGAGGCCACAAGACCACAGACGCTGAAGCCGATTTTCGAGAATCTGTCGCTCACCATCCAGCCCGGTGAAAAGATCGGCCTGGTCGGTCGTTCCGGCGCCGGCAAATCGACCATCGTGAACCTGCTGCTGCGCTTCTACGACATCGACAGCGGCCGCATCCTGATCGATGGCACCGACATCGCCACGGTGACACAGGACAGCCTGCGCAGCAATATCGGCATGGTCACGCAGGACACGTCACTGTTGCACCGTTCGGTACGCGACAACATTGTCTATGGCAGACCAGACGCTACTGATGAGGACATGGTGCACGCCGCGAAGCGTGCCGAGGCGCACGACTTCGTGCAGCGTCTGACCGACCCGAAAGGCCGCACGGCGTACGATGCTCACGTCGGTGAGCGCGGCGTCAAGCTGTCCGGTGGGCAGCGTCAGCGCATTGCCATTGCGCGAGTGATGCTGAAGGATGCGCCCATCCTGCTGCTAGATGAGGCGACCAGCGCCCTCGATTCCGAAGTTGAAGCGGCGATCCAGCAAAGCCTCTATCGACTGATGGAAGGCAAGACGGTGGTGGCCATCGCGCACCGACTGTCAACGATCGCCGCGATGGACCGCCTGATCGTGCTCGACGAAGGCCGTATCGTCGAAGAGGGGGATCACAAGTCCTTGCTGGCGAAAGACGGGCTCTACGCGCGCCTGTGGGCGCATCAGAGCGGTGGCTTTCTCGGCGAGAACTAGGGCCTGTTCATACTATTTTCGCGAGTGCGGCGATCCTGTTTTCGATGCACGGTTAGGCGCGAAGGCCGCCGTGGTGCGGGCACCACAAGGCATTCGCAACAACACCGGGCGCGAAAACAGGATACGCCCCGGAGGGTTGCAACGATACGGCGCGTCTGCCGCGTCGCCCTGCTTGGCCGTGGAACAACCACGGCCTTCGCAGGGCTCCTTGCACCCATCGCCGTCTCGTTGCAACGCATCTCTCGAAAATAGTGTGAACAGGCCCTAGCGCCAGCGCGGCGTTCAGATGCCTTCGATCAGCACCACAGTCCGCCGTGCGGACTGCTGACTGATCTTGAGCACTTCCTGATACTCGGGCGAATCGTAGAAGCGATTGGCGGTTGCCACATCAGGGAATTTCACCAGCACCAGCCGCGTCGGGGACCACAGCGCGGTCTCCTTGAGCGTCAAGGCGCCGCCGCGCGCCAGGTACTCGCCGCCGTATTGCTCGACCAGCGGCTTGGCTTTCAGCTTGTACTGCTCATAGAGCTCCGGATTGTCGAGCAGGGTGTCTACAACGAGATAGGCGGCCATGATTGTTTTGTGGCTTGGTGAATGAGATAGGGGAGTGTAGGGCGAGCAACAGGCAGCAACACTGCTGTTTCATCGGCAACTACCAGTATGCCTCCGTCGTTATCTGCCCAGGCGTTCGGCGGCGATGTTTGCGCAGACCTTTGCTTTCGAGGGTGACCATGGTGTCGGTGACCATTTGCGGGTTGCCGCAGAGCATGCAATGGGAGTTTTCAGGCGTGAGGGTGATGCCAACCCGGGCTTCCAGTCTGCCATCGGCAATGGCGGCGGGGATGCGGCCAGAAAGCGCGTCAGGCGCCGCCTCACGCGACACGAAGGGGACGTAGGTCAAGGCACCGTTGTGTTTCTGCGACAGCAATTCAAACGCGCTGCGATAGGCAAGCTCGGCAGCGTAGCGGACGGCGTGGACGACCACGATACGGCGGAATTTCTGCCACGGTGCGGCGGTGTGCAGGATCGACATGAACGGCCCGATGCCGGTGCCGGTGGCGAGGCACCAGAGCACCTCGGCATCAGGCACCTCCGGCATCGAGAAGAAGCCGTTGGCTCTCGGCCCGATGCAGATGGCGTCGCCCACCCGCAGCTGATGCAGCGCGGGGGACACGATGCCGCCCACAGCCTGCGGCACCAGGGTCAGAAGAATCTCGTGGGGGTGCTGGTCGGGCGCGTTGACCATCGAATAGGGCCGCATGGCGACCTCAGCGCCGCGTGCTCCGGGCAATATCAACCCGGCACGACAGTACTGGCCGGCGACGAACGGGTCCAGCGGGGCGTCGAAGCGCAGCGAAAACAGGGAATCGGTGTAATCCACGCGACCGACAATGCGGCCTTCGATAAACTTCTCGCTCACGACATCCCCGATCCTCTGCCCAGGACGTATTTTACGTGGCTGTTACCACGCTGTTCTTTGACCTCGACGGTACCGTTTCCAACAATTTTGACGGTATTGCGCGCTGCCTGAATTACGCGCTGGAAAAGCTTGGCTTTCCGCAACTGGCCGACAGCGAGGTGATGCCGTTTGTCGGGCCGCCGTTCCGCGAGTCCCTGCCGCGTGCTTTTCCCGGTATCGACACCGAAGCGGCGCTGCACTATTACCGCCACCGCTACGAGCACACCGGCTGGGCCGAGAATAGCCTCTACGAAGGCATGGGCGACGCCATTCGCCAGCTCCACCTGCAGGGTTTCACCATTGCGCTGTGCACCAGCAAGCCGCGGGTGTTTGCCGAGAAGATCATCGATCACTTCGATCTCACCCGCTACTTCGACGGCATCCATGGGCCCGAGTTCGACGGGCGCTTCGATCACAAGACCGATCTGCTCGCCCATCTGATTGGCCACTACAAGGTGGCGCCGGTCAATGCAGTGATGATCGGTGATCGCGACAAGGATGTCGAGGCCGCCTTGCACGTAGGGGCGCATTCGCTGGGCGTACTCTGGGGATTTGGCAGCCATGACGAGTTGCACAACGCCGGCGCGCGGCGCATCATTGACTCCCCGGCGCAACTGATCCACACCGTACACTCCATCGCCTGATCGTCCGGCGTCGTGCGCCGTGCCGCACCGGATGATCATCGTTACAGGAGGTCCCGATGGAAGTCATTCACACCGTAGCCGAACTGCGCAAGTATCTGCAGGGCGTGCCGAACAACGTGTTCGTGCCGACCATGGGCAATTTGCACGAGGGCCATCTGCGCCTGGTCGAGGAAGCAGCGCCGCGCGGTGCCTGCACTGTCGTCAGCATCTTTGTGAACCGCCTTCAGTTCGGGCCCCGCGAGGACTTTGACCGCTACCCGCGCACGCTGGCGGATGACTGCAGGAAGCTGGAAAGTATCGACTGCGACGTGGTCTTTGCACCTGACGAACAGGAGCTCTACCCGGAACCGCAGACCTACACCGTGCAGCCGTCCGGCATTGAGGACATCCTGGAAGGTGCCGTGCGTCCGGGGCACTTTCGCGGTGTTGCCACCGTCGTGCTGAAGCTCTTCAACATGGTGCAGCCGCATGCCGCGGTGTTCGGCAAGAAGGACTACCAGCAGTGTCTGGTGCTGCAGACGATGGCGCGGCAACTGGCGCTGCCGGTCGAGATCATCCTTGCCGAGACGGTGCGCGCGGAGGACGGCCTCGCACTGTCGTCGCGCAACCAGTATCTGTCTGCCGCTGAGCGCGCAGAGGCACCTCGACTCTATCGCGTGCTGCAGGAAGTGCGCGACGCGGTGCGCACCGGCACACACTCATGGGCGACGATCGAGGCCGAGGCGATGACCGAGCTCGAACGCCACGGCTGGCGCCCGGACTACATCACCGTGCGCCGCCGTGCCGATCTGCTGCCGCCAAAAGACGAGGACCGCGAACTGGTCATTCTGGGCGCCGCGCGGCTGGGCACGCCTCGTCTGCTCGATAACCTCGAACTGACGCTCTGAGCGCATTGCAGCGTAGTGACTACCGACGGCGGGCAACGGCCGTTTTAACCATCAGCTTTTCCATGGACGCTCGCCGGCAAAGGGCCGAAAGCCGGAATAGCGCCAAAGTCGACTTTTAAACTATATTGCGCCGGGCCCTTATTCAACAAGGGTTTCAGCAAAAAGCCGTGAACGAACTCCGGTTACGCGTACCAGCGCGGCCACGCACCCGTGCGTACCGCGTAGTCGAGCGCGACGCCGACAAAGACCGCCATCCCGAACAGGTTGTTGCCGCGGAAGGCAGCGAAGCAGCGCATGCGGTCGCGATCGCGGATCAGCCAGAGATGATGCAGCGCCAGCGTCGCGGCGAGGGTGAGGCCGAAGTAGTAAATCGGGCCGAGGCCGGCGGCGTTGCCGATCAGCACCATCATGGCAATGAATGCGGCGTAGCAACAGGCGACCGCCAGCACGTCAAAGCGCCCGAAAAAGAGCGCCGAGGTACGGATGCCGATGCGGATGTCGTCGTCGCGATCCACCATCGCGTACTCGGTGTCGAACGCCAGCACCCAGAAAAAGTTGGCCAGCATCAGCCATGCCGCGATCAACGGCACCTCGCCGCGCACCGCCGCAAACGCCATCGGAATGCCCATGCTGAACGCGACCCCCAGGATGGCCTGCGGGATCGAGAAGAAGCGCTTGGTGAACGGGTAGATGGCGGCGATTGCCAGCGCCGGCAGCGCCCAGAAACGTGCCGGCCAGTTGAGCGGGATCAGCAGCAGCGCGGCAGCCAGTGCGCACGCCGCGCCCACCCAAAGCGCCTCGCGTCCGCTGATCTCGCCGGCGGCCAGCGGCCGCATCGCCGTGCGCTTCACGGCGCCGTCAAACTCGCGGTCGGCCCAGTCGTTGATCGCGCAGCCGGCCGAGCGCATGAGGATGGTGCCCAGCACGAAGACGGCGACCAGTCGCACGTCGGGTGCGCCACGCGTGGCGATCCACAGCCCCCACAGCGTTGGCCACATCAACAGCATGAAGCCCACCGGCTTGTCGAGGCGGATCAGGCGCTCGTAGGCGTCGAGTTTGGTCTTGATCTGGCCGAGGCTCAATGTGGTCATGATCGGTCGGGTTTGTTCACAGCAGCGTTCGCTGCAGCGCGGCGGCAGGCTTCATCTGGCGCAGGAAGTGGGCGGGCGTCGGATAGGCCAGGCGCAGACGCAGCTCGCGTTTCATGCGGGCGTTGTCGATGCGGCGCGACTCGCTCATGAATGAATAGAGCATCGGTGACACCTCGCGGATCAGTTGCGCGCGCGGCAGCCTGCGCGGGCGTGGCAGGGCCACGGCATCGGCCACCTGGTCGAAGTATTGCCCCATCAGCAGCTCGCTGTCATCCACCACATTGATGACACGCCGGCTGCGGCCACGAAAGATGGCGAGCCAGGTGGCGCGCGCCAGATCCTCGGCGTGGATGTGGTTGCTGTAAACATCGTCTTCCATCGCCAGCGCCGGCGTGCCAGCGCGCAGACGCTCTACCGGCAGCCGGTCGGCCGCGTAGATGCCGGGTGCCCGCAGGATGGCAACACGTTGTGAGCGGGCAGCACGAATGCGGGCTTCGGCGGCGACGCGGCGTCTGGCGCGGGGACTCGCAGGGCGGGCGCGACGGGTTTCGTCAATCAGCTCACCGGCACAATCGCCATAGATGCCGGTGGTGCTGATGTAGACGCTGTGCAAGGCATGCCGGTGATGGCGCAACCGTCTCGCGGCAATGACCCGGCTGGCGGCGGCATCGTCTTCGGCATGCCGGCGGCGCTGAGCGCGCGCGCGGGCGCGGTTGCCCGCGTCCGGCGGCGGCCACCTGGAAACGGCGGCCAGCCAGCGTCGCATGCGCGGATCGTCGTTGCCGTCGTTTGGCGGCGGCGCCAGCATCAGCACGGCTGCGGCGCTGCGGCCGAGCGCGCCGGCACGACGCAGACCCGGCCGGAAATCGAGATCGCCATCGACCGGTAAAATTCCGTCTTCCCGCAAGGTTCGGGCGGTTTCCGCACTACGTGCGAGACCCAGCCAGCGGATCGCGTCGCTGGCGCCGGGGCGCGAATTGACGCTGGCCACCAGCCGCCGCGCCACATCGCCCGCGCCAACGATCAATATCCTCAGCCTTCGTCTTTTCACCGTTTTCCTGCGTACAACGCGTTCCGTTTCATGCCCCAAGTCACCCTCGAGCCCGGCGGCCACGTCTTCTCCTGCGACGCCGATGAGACTATTTTGACAGCAGCGCTGCGGGCTGGCCTGTTGATCCCCTACGGTTGCAAGAACGGCGCCTGCGGCTCGTGCAAGGGGCGGGTGCTCGATGGCGAAGTGGAACACGGTCCGCATCAGGCCACCACGCTGCCGGAGCTGGAGCGCACCCAGGGCCGCGCGCTGTTCTGTGTGGCCAGGCCAAAGGGTGATGTGACCATCGAAGCGCGCGATGTGCGCAAGGCGGGCGACATCGTGCTGAAAACCCTGCCGTGCCGCATCGAGCAGCTCGAACGGGTGGCTGACGACGTGATGATCCTGCGCTTCAAGCTGCCAGCGAATGAACGCCTGCAATACCGCGCGGGGCAATACATCGAGTTTCTGCTGAAAGATGGCAAGCGGCGCAGCTTCTCGATGGCCAACGCCCCGCACGACGATGCGCTGATCGAACTGCACATCCGTCACCTGCCCGGCGGCCTGTTCACCGATCGCGTGTTCGGCGTCTCGACACCAGCGCTGAAAGTGCGCGACATCCTGCGTTTTGAAGGCGCACACGGTGGCTTCTATCTGCGGGACGACAGTGACAAGCCAATCATTCTGCTCGCCAGCGGTACCGGCTTCGCGCCAATCAAGGCGATCGTCGAACACATGATCCACACCGGCAACGAGCGTCCGGTCACGCTCTACTGGGGCGGTCGGCGGCCGAAAGATCTGTATCTGCATGAGCTCGCCAGAGGCTGGGTCGCGCAGCACCCGCAACAATTCCGCTATGTGCCGGTGGTCAGTGATGCGCTACCCGAAGACCACTGGCCCGGCCGCACCGGCTTTGTTCATCGCGCGGTGATGGCGGACTATCCCGACCTGTCCGGCCATCAGGTCTACGCCTGCGGCGCGCCAGTGGTGGTGGATTCAGCACGAGCTGATTTCACGACGCAATGCAATTTGCCTGAAGCCGACTTTTTCGCTGATAGTTTCGTCGTTGCCGCGGCCACCGGCAGCTGAGCAACGCTCAGCGTTGCTGCTGTTTGTTCTCGTACATCACGGCGTCTGCATCACGTAGCGCCTGCTTGAACGCGTTCAGATCAGGAGCGGGTATGGGCGCATGCCCGACCGCGACCGATGGTGCCAGGTACTCGTCGTTGGCAGATAGCAACGCCTGACTCGTTTGCACGAAGGTTGACGCGACATCGCTCAGCACGTTGTCGACCTGGATGGCGGGCGGCAGCAGCAAAACGAATTCATCACCTCCGAAGCGAGCGACCAGCGCGGACGCTGGCAATCGCTGTCGGCAGCACTCAACCAGAGCCTGCAATACGCGATCACCGACCTCGTGGCCGAGCGAATCATTGATTCGTTTGAATCCGTTGGCATCAAGGACGGCAATCGTCGCACCAGGCTGATGCTCCTGCATCCAGCGCGGTAACGCGGCGTAAAGTCCTCGCCGACTGAGAGCGCCAGTCAGCGCGTCGCGGTAAACGAGTTCGCGCACCTGTGCGGCGCGCATGGCATTCACGCTCATCACCATTGCAGCGACACTGGCGAGCAATACGACGCTGCCAAGCAGGTAGGTCGCCACGTTGACCGGTGTCGGTGTCAGCGCGGTGGCGATTTCGGTGCGGCGCAAGGCGTCAATGCCGCGGGCGAGCATCAGCAGCGCGAAGAACAAAAGCGGCACAGCACCAAAGCGCGCTGCCGCCCGAAGATGTGGCTGCTGTTGCCGGAGAAACTCGGTGCCGGCCAACAGGCAGGCGAACGCCATCAACAGCGAGAACCCAAAAACACGCCAGCGTGGGATCGGCCAGAGATAAACCACGGCCAGATTCCACATCAGAGCGACAAACATGGTCACCAGCAATGTGGTGGTACCCGTGGTGACGCCACGGAACGCGCGCGCGCCATGCCAGGCAAGCATTACAGCCGTGATCATCAGCGTGTTGCCAACCGCGCGCGTGAGCAGGTCGGGCAGCACGTCCTGCAGCGAATTAAGGCCGATGCCGCTTGCCAGCGACGCTGCGCTGAGCACCCACGCGTTGATACCGGCCATGGTGTCGCCATCGCGCCGCGCAGCCCACAACACGGCAGTGAGTGCGAAACCCGAAATTGATAGCGTTAGCCCAATCGAACGAGGATCAAGCGTTTCCAAGGGATGGACGTGCGGGCGCCGGATCAACAGAGGCATGCACTGTAGCATTATCGAAACAATCTGACTTTGACATCCCCACACTTTCGGCAGCAACAACGCTGTCGGCACGACTGGCGGGAGTTGGTGACTACACGTATGGCACTCGATACCTGGCTCGCGTTTTTTGCGGCCTCCTGGATCATCTCGTTCTCGCCCGGCTCGGGTGCGATTTACGCGATGAGTTGCGGTCTGAATCACGGCTTCCGTCGTGGCTTCATTGGTACGTTCGGCCTGATCGCAGGCATCATGACGGCGCTGGCCGTGGTGGCGGTGGGCCTTGGTGCAGTGCTCAGCACGTCAACGCATGCCTTCACTGCACTCAAGTGGCTGGGTGTGGCCTATCTGGTGTATCTTGGCCTCAAGCAATGGCGCGCGGCACCGGTGCCGATGGCCGCCGTCGATCGCGATGCACCCAATGTCAACGCACGGACGCTGATGGTGAAAGGCTGGGCGGTAAACGCCACCAATCCGAAGGGCCTCGTGTTCATGATGGCGGTGATGCCGCAGTTCATTGACGGTCATGCCTCGCTGTGGTCGCAGTATCTGGCGATTGCGGCCACCATGGCCTGCACCGACTTTGTTGCGATGGCGATCTACACCGCGTTCGCCGCTCGGGTACTGGCGTTTTTCCGATCGGAAGCGCAGATCCGGTTCCTGAACCGGCTGTTCGGCGGGCTGTTCGTTGCGGCAGCGACAGCGCTGGCCACCTTCAAGCGGGCGAGCGCCTAGCCCTGCTCTACGTTCGGCTCAACGCAGCGACACGTCGGCGTAGCAGGCCTCAGCCTTGCCGCCCAGACTGTCGGTGTCAGTCATCAGGCCGACACCTTCGATCTCGCCGGGCTCCTCGCCCGGAAAGGCGCGCCGGAAATCAGCCCGAACATCACGGCTGAACGACTGCCAGTCTGCCAGGCCGTCGGGCCCGCGCTTGACGACCAGCTTCTTGATGCGGCTGGTGTTGGAATTGGGCAGGATGGTTTCGGGTTCGGTCTTCGCATCCCATATGTACTGGATTGCGGCGTAAGGCAGCTCGAGCCCGCCCAGCGCTCGTGCGAGGCTCATGGTGGCGCGCTCAGCGGCGTCGAGTTTGCTGCGGTCGCCCTTGAACGAGACCACCACACGCGCCGGCGCATCGTCCTTGCCGATCGCCGACGGATCAGCATCGGGAATGGCCGCCGGGATGAACCAGCGCCAGGATAGCGTTGACCGATCGGCGAAGGCGGAAGGCACGGGCGCCACCCAGAACGACCAGGCCGCGTTCGAGATGGCATGAATGCAGGGCACGCCTGCCATTGAGCCCGTGTTGTAGGCCGTTGGCGTCTTGAAACGGATGTTGACCGCATGCCAGGGTGCCACCGCGGCGTCATTCGGCAATGCAAAGCGATCGGTGCTGTCCACCGGGGGCTCGACGACTGGCGCCGGCATCTGAGTGCACGCGCTGACCAGCAGCAGTATCAGTGTCGCAGACAGTAAAGGCCGCAAGCGGCGTGATCGCAAGTCTTGACTGAGCACAGATTCCCCCGAAGCTACGCCACCACTTATCGCGCTGTTTTACCTGACTGAGGACGCCTTGGCGCGAAAAATTTCCACATTGGATTCAGCAGGCGCTGATGGCGTACTGACCCAGCACCGCAGCGAGCTCCTCTGCAACGACGGCGGAACCAGCAATCACCTGATTGCTCGTCAGAAAGTCATTGCCGCCGGTGAAGTCGCACACCACGCCACCGGCCTCCGTCACCAGCAACGCCCCGGCGGCCGCGTCCCAGGCACTGAGGCTCATCACGAAGAAGCCATCAAGCCGGCCCGCTGCCACCTGTGCGAGATCCAGCGCGGCTGCGCCGGTGCGGCGGATGCTGCCGGCACGGCGGGCAACGTCAAGCCACGCTGGCAGCACCCGCTCGAAGCTCTTGCTTGCCGCTGATGGCAGCACAGAGCCGATCAGGCCGCTGGCAAGTGCGTGTTCGCAATTGACTGCGAGGCGCACGGGTGGCTGGTCAACCCTGTGCAGCCAGGCGCCGAAACCCTTGCCGGCGCAGAACACCTCGCCACTGACCGGATTGGCGATGACCCCAGCCTGCACCTCGCCGTCAACCTCAACCGCAATCGAGGTGGCGACGTAAGGGAAACCATGCACAAAGTTGAAGGTGCCATCGAGCGGGTCGACGATCCAGCGCACATTGTTTGCTGGCACATCGCCGAGGACACGCTCGCCCCCTTCTTCGCCGAGCAGCACGTCGCCCGGAAAGTCCGCCGCGATGCGGGCTGCCATCATCGTCTCCACTTCGCGGTCGGTATCGGTCGCGAAGTCGTTGGCCGATTTTTCACTGAGCGTATGCCGTCGCGCGGCGAACGCGCGGCGAATCATGACCGACGCTTCGTCGGCCAATGTCATCGCGAGTTGCAGGCGTGGATTCATGTGGCGACAATAGCGCAAACCATTTGCAGGAGGAATCGCTGTGTCCCATATCTCGATCAAGCGCGCTCACCATTCAACCGTGGCCGACGCCAGAAAGACGGCCGACAAGGTGGCAGCCAAACTGGCCAAGGACTATGACCTGCGCTCGAACTGGGATGGCGATGTGCTGCACTTTGACCGTAGCGGTCTGCACGGCACGCTGGCCGTCAGCGCGAAAGACATTCAGGTGGACGTGAAGCTCGGCTTGCTGATGGCGGCGTTCAAGGGCCCGATCCAGTCGGCGATGGAGACGCAACTGGACGGATTGATCAAGCCGGCGCCCGCTGCCGCAAAGTCGGCAGCGGCAAAGCCTGCGGGCAAAGCGAAGAAGTAAATTGTCTTGGCGCTGGCAGCCTGCTAGGACGCCAGCGCGAACGACTCCGCCCGCGCCCGCTTCCAGTAGTACTCGAACACCTGATGGCCGGATGCTTCTTGTAGCAGTGAACCGGGCTTGAGGAATTTGTACAGCGTCGCCAGCGACGTGACCTCGGTTGAGCTGATGCGGCGAATGATGTGTTCGGGCCGCAACTGATCGGGGTGCGTGAGCCCCGCCGCCGCCAGCAACTCGGACAGTGCATGCAGCGTGCTCTTGTGGAACTCGTTCACACGCTCGGCCTTGCTTGGCACCACCAGCGCGCGTTGCCGCAATGGGTCCTGGGTGGTGACGCCGGTCGGGCAGGTGCCGGTGTGGCAGCTCTGCGCCTGAATGCAGCCGAGCGCGAACATGAAGCCGCGAGCCGAATTGCACCAGTCGGCACCCATCGCCAACGTTTTGGCAATATCGAAGGCGGACACGATCTTGCCACTCGCGCCAAGCTTCACGCGATCACGCACGCCAATGCCGACCAGCGTGTTGTGCACCAGCATCAGGCCTTCGCGCAGCGGCACGCCAACGTGGTCGGTGAACTCCACCGGCGCCGCGCCAGTGCCGCCTTCGGAGCCGTCAACCACGATGAAATCGGGCGTCAATCCCGTCTTTACCATCGCCTTGGCAATCGCGAAGAACTCCCACGGATGACCGATCGCGAGCTTCATGCCGGCCGGTTTGCCGCCGGACAGCTCGCGCATCTTCGCGATGAACTCGAGCAGTTCGACCGGATTCGAGAACACGCTGTGCTTCGCCGGCGACACGCAGTCAACTCCCACTGGCACGCCGCGCGCCTCGGCAATCTCGGCCGTCACCTTCGGCCCCGGCAGCACGCCGCCGTGGCCGGGCTTGGCGCCCTGCGAAAGCTTCAGCTCCACCATCTTCACTTGCGGATCCTGCGCCTGCTCGGCGAAGCGAACGGGATCGAACTTGCCGTCTGCGGTGCGGCAGCCGAAGTAGCCGCTGCCCAGTTCCCAGATGAGATCGCCGCCCATCTCGCGGTGATAGCGCGAGATCGATCCTTCGCCAGTGTCGTGGGCAAAGCCGCCCATCTTCGCGCCCTGATTCAGCGCGCGGATCGCGTTGGCCGAAAGCGCGCCAAAACTCATCGCCGAGACGTTGAACACCGAGGCGGAGTAAGGCTGTTTGCTCGTTTCGCCGATAGTCCGGCGAAAGTCCGGTGTCGAGGGGGCGGCGGGTGACACCGAATGATTGATCCACTCGTAGCCAGGTTCGTAGACATCAAGCTGGGTGCCGAAGGGCCGTTTGTCCGATTCCTTCTTGGCCCGCTGATAGACGAGCGAGCGGGAAGCACGCGAAAACGGTGAGGATTCGTTGTCGCTCTCGATGAAGTATTGCCGGATCTCTGGCCGGATGTACTCGAAGAAGAAACGGAAGTGCGACAGGATCGGGTAATTGCGCCGGATCGCCTGCCTGGTTTGCGTCACGTCGATGAAGCCCACGAGCGACAGGAACCCGCTGATCGTGATCAGTGGCCAGGTCACCCAGGGCGCGCGAAACACAAACTCCAGAACCAGGCTGCCGATGAACACGGCGACGGCAATCGCGAAGGCGTAGTAGCGGGAGGGCATGATGGCGACCGGCGGGAAGCGAAACGTGAAGGCTACGTGATTCGCTGGGCTTCGTCACCCGGTTTGCGTGGCGTCGCGGTTGTGACCGCTACGAACGGCGCAGGAAGTCTTGGAGAGCTAGAGCGCCAGCAACTCGAAATCCACCTGTGAAGGGATGCCAGGTGCGACTACCATGCTGCGTTCGTCGCAGTCGATGATGACCCCGAAGATGCTTTCCACCCGCAGCTCCGGCGGTGATGCCGGATCGGGGTGGCGGCAGATGGCGCCATATCTGGCGTCGGTACCGGTGGCAACGCCGTCGCCCGATTCGTCGCGCAGCAGGATCGCCAGATGCACGTCATCGATCAGGTCCGGCCAGTCTGCGATGTGCCGATCAGCGCATTGCAGACGTGGCTCGGTGGTCAGCATCTGTGTCAGCGGTGCCTGCCTTTCGGCGAGCCGAGAATCGCAGAAGTGATTGGTGTGCGCTACCACACCGTGATCGGGTGACAGCGCAACGGCGCCGCTGGGGCTGTACTCAAGCGACGTGACATGGCCGCTAGGGTCGCCGAGAATGGCATTGGATGACGCAGCAAACTTGAGCGAGCGCGCGAGCGCAACCACCGACTTCACGTCGGCGCAGTCAAGCGCCATGCGCTGGAAGATGTGTACCGGGATGCCCAGGCCTTCGCGGTCGTCGGTGGCGCGCAGGATGTTGAGCCCGACACCCACGCCGTGCTCATTGACCCCAATCTTGGCGACGATGCCAGCCTCGGTCAGCGTCACATAGTCGGGCCAGCCGTCGCGATGCACCCGCAGCGCGATCACGTTCTGCCGCTGGAAGCCGACCCAGTCCCAGTTCTGCGCGACGCGCGTGTGACCGTCGGCGCAGCGCGTGCCCGCCACGGCCACGCTGGTGCATTCGCCAATGTCGAACAGACCCATCGCGGCATTGCGGGCTTTGGCGACGTCGCTGTGGGCGTATTCCATGCCCAGGAATGACGGCGGCAGGATTTCGGTGCGGCAGTTGAGCGCGAGGATCTCGTTGACCTTCAGCCCGCTGCCGGCGGCGAGGCCTTCAATTTCTTCAATGATGCCGCCGCCACAACCTTCAATGATGTCGCGGAACTCTGCCGCTCGCTGCTGTGCTGTCGTCCAGTCAATACCGCAACTGGCGAACATCGCCGCATAGCAGCGGACCGAGCCGCCGATCTGGGTGCGGGCCGCGCGTCCGCAGGCCATGCCCCGCGCAAACGGCTCGCCGTCAAGCTCTAGTACTGGAAACATCGCTCTCGGTCTGTCTTGTTGTCGTTGTCGGGATGCAGCTACCCTAGCGTTGCCGTGTCGGCGCCCTCTGCGTGGCTACACTGCTGGAATGAAGCGGATTCTTATCACAGGGGCAACGCGCGGCATAGGTTACGCCACGGCGAAGCGACTGCTGGCGCGTAACGACGAACGGCAGGCAACAGCCGCAGAAAAGCTGCATGTGCTCGCCCTCGGGCGGGATTTCACGCGGTTTGATCTGGATGGCGGCGATGCCGGCGTGCGCTGCGAACGGGTACCATTTGACCTGCGTGCCATTGACGATATCGCTGCGCTCTGCCAACGGCTCGGGCCAATCGACGTGCTGGTGAACAACGCAGCCATGCTCACCGCGCAGCCGTTCGGGCAGTACTCCCCGAAAGACCGACGCGATCTGATCGCCACCAACATCGAAGCACCGGCCGAGCTGATCCGCTGCCTGGTGCCGCCGATGATTGCCGGCAACGGCGATCCGGTGCGCGGCCGTGTCATCAATATCGCCTCGGTGGCCGGATTTGGCGGGCACCCGGACGTTTGGTACGGCGCCAGCAAGGGCGCCATCCTCAATATGACCAAGAGCCTGGCCAAACTCTATGGGCCGCAGGGTGTGCTGATCAATGCGGTGGCGCCGGGGCCGACCAAAACGGCCATGTTTGACCAGCTGCCGCAGTCGCGCATTGACGAGTTCAACCGGCTGGTGTTCGCGCGCCGTTTCGCCGAACCCGACGAGATTGCCAAAGTGATCGAATGGCTCGCGCTCGACGCACCGGAGTACGTCAACGGCGCCTGCATCGACGCCGCGAGCGGCGGCTACCTGCGCTAGCGGTTACACCGGCGGGCGCTTGCGCGTGTTCAGGCGAGGCTCTTCGTCATCGCGTCGAGCATCACTTCGGGCGGCTGGGCGCCAGACAGTGCCAGCTTCTGGTTGAAGATCAGGAACGGCACGCCACTGATGCCCTGACGACGAACGCTGGCGTCAAGTGCGGCGATCTGCTCCAGCGTGGAGGGTTCCGACAGCACCGCCCGCGTTGCCTCTGCATCCAGACCGCATTCAGCCGCGATCGCCACCAGCACATCGATATCGCCGACAAAGCGGCCATCGACAAAGTAAGCCTTGAACAGTCGCTCGACGATGGCATCGGCATGGCCGCCGCCTTCGATGCTTTGTGCATAGGCGATGAGGGCGTGCGCCATCAGCGTGTTCGGCTGTCGCTGGATGCCGTCGAAGTTGAGCGCGAGCCCGGCGTTGCGGCCGGCTGCGCTGACCCGTGCGTAAATTTCCGCCGCTCGCTGCGGGCCGCCGAATTTGGCCTCCAGATAGGCCTTGCGGTCGGTGCCTTCGGGCGGCAGGTCCGGGTTCAACTGAAACGGATGCCAGCGGATGGTGATTTCAATGTCGGCGTGTGCCGCACGGAACTGCGTGATTGCCGCCTCGACGTGGCGCTTGCCGATGTAGCACCACGGGCAGACGACGTCGGAAACGATGTCAATGTTGAGCGGGGAAGTCGTTGCGGTAGCGGTCATGATGCAGTCAAAGTGAAGGTGGCAAAGGGCAGTCAGGCGCGGGTGAGCCGTCGGGTGAGGCCGCGCCAGACGATTTCCAGCGGACCATGGCGGTGACCGCGGGCAAACCACTGGGCGATGCCGGCAGAAAGCACTTGCCAGACCAGCAAGGCGATCGCCACACAGGTCGCTCGCCCAACGTCACCGTGCCAGCCGAACAGGCTGTCATTGAAGAGCAGGGCGAACAGCAGGGATTGTCCGATGAACTGGGTCAGCGGCGCCCGGCCGCTGGCGATCGCGAGTGTTCGCAGCAGCGATGGTTGCGCCCGCGCCAAGTGCGTTGCCAGCGCCAACCATGCCCAGATCGCACCAACGCTGACTGGCACCGCCGCCAGTGTCATCAGCGCGAGACCGAGGTCGTGATTGCTGCGCGCCGCCCAGCCACCGTGGCCGGCGGCGATGATTTCAAGGATCGAACCCCCGGCGAGCAGAGTGGCGCCAGCGACATGCCAGGGCAGTCGTGACCGGGCGCCGGCGGTTGGCGCGGGGCGGAGGAAGGTCACCAGAGCACCAGAGCGCGCTGCCCACATGCCGAACAGCACATGCGCCCAGAGATCGGGGGCTAGTGTCTGCGCCAGTCCGCGTTCGAGAAATTCGCCGGGATGCATCGCCAGTGCCACCCGCAGGGTTGACTGCGCAAACGAGGACGGCACCTCCGGCAGCAGACTCGGTGGTCCGGCCCACAGCCACATCATGGCCCCGGCAGCACCGTAGAAGATCGCCGCCAGCGCATAGGCGGCGATGGCCCAGCGGCGCAGGCGCTGTGCCGACGCACCCGCCAGCGCAACGACGCAGAGTCCGACGATGGCATAAGTGGAGAGCACATCGCCCGGCCACAGCAACAGGCCATGACAAACGCCAATCAGCAGCAACGCCCACAGCCGTGGCCGCAAACGGCGAACTTTGCGCGGCTCCGCCAGTTGCTGCCACTGCCAGGCGAGACCGACACCAAACAGGAAAGCCAACAACGGATAGCAACGGTGGATAAACAGCATCGCCACCGCGTACTCGGCGACGACATCGACCGCGGTGTGAGCCATGTCGAGCGCGTGCACCGACGACCATACCTGCGCAAACGCCAGCACGTTCACCACGCCTACACCGAGCAGAGCGAGGCCGCGGGCGATGTCGATGGCAAGCAGCCGTTCACCCGTCGGGGCGTCCGTTGCGGTACCCGTCTGCACTGTTGGGCTGGCTAGCGGCTCTTCGGAAAAAACCCTATCCGAACGGGGCTCTAATGCCATTTCGCCGCAAAGTCGACTATCAGCATTTTCATGATCTGAGCCCAATGGCAACGGGCATTTCTGGGAAAAGCTGCTGGCATGGGCCGTTCACGCAGGATCGAATTGCGCGCGAAGTTCGGCGGCGGCAGCGGCAAGATTGGCACCGGTCAAGGTCGTGATTGCGATCTGTGGTGACTGATCGAGCCGTGTGTAGTTGCGCCGGATTGCCGTGGTGTAGAGCGGGTCGTAGTGGTCAACCATCAATGACGCAAACAGCGCATCGGTATCACGGCGATCCGCCATCTGCTGCCAGGCCAGCAGTTGCTTTGCTCCCCGCAGCTCCTTCAGCGGCTGCAGCTTCTCCATCAGCGCCTGCGGATCGCTGACGAAATGTGCGTATTCGGTTGCGATGTGCGCCACGCGGGCGGCCAGCGGCACCTCAAGCCAGACGCACTCACCCACGCTCATCTGCTCGCGCATCGCGTCGGGCATTTGCACCAGACCGATCTTCTTGCTTTCCGATTCAACGAACACCGGTCGCGCCGGGTCCAGCGTGCGCAGGGCGTTCCACAGCAGCGTGTCAAAGCGCTTTTGCGATGGCTGTGGTGTGTCGCGCGCCCCCAGCAGCGAGCCGCGATGATTGGCCAGCCCCTCCAGATCAATCACCTGTGCCCCGGCATCGGCCAATGCAGTCAGCAGCGCGGTCTTGCCTGTGCCTGTGCAGCCGCAGATAGTGACATAGCGGAAGCGCTGCGCCAGTTGCGGCAGCTCGGCGTTCACCCGCGCCCGGAACGCCTTGTAGCCGCCGGCAAGCTGTCGGGCATCGAATCCGATCTCGCGCAACAGCCAGGTCAGCGTGCCGGAGCGCTTGCCGCCGCGCCAGCAATAGACCAGCGGCGCCCAGTCCTTCGGCATGCCGGCGAAATGCTTCTCGATCATGTCGGCCACGTTGCGCACCACCAGCGGCGCCCCGACCCGCTTGGCAGCGAACGGTGACTCCACTTTATTAACGGTGCCGACGCGTGCGCGCTCTTCGTTGTTGAGCACCGGATGGTTGATGGCGCCGGGCAGAAAGTCCTCGGCGTACTCACCCTCCGAGCGGGCGTCGATGATGGTGGCGCCAGCGGTCAGCCAGCGGTCGATGTCGGTGGCAGCGACCAGATCGGGGCGGACGCTCATTTCAGCAGCTTCGCCAGCGCTGGCCACACGGTGTCGAGCAGCTCCGGCTGCGCAGCAGCCGTGGGATGGATCTTGTCGGCCTGAAATTTCGAGAGGTCGGTGCCGATGCGGTCAAGGAAGAACGGCACCAGCCCGCCGCCCACCGCCTTTGCTACCTCGGCATACATCGCTTCAAACTGCGTGGTGTAGCTCGGACCGAAGTTCGGCGGCATGCGCATGCCGACCACCAGCACTTTGGCGCCGGAGGCTTTGGCCAGCTCTGCCATCTTCAGCAGATTGGCCTTCGCCGCTGCCACTGGCGATCCACGAAGGCCATCGTTGCCACCGAGCTCAATCACTACCAGCGTCGGCTTGTGCTTGACCAGCAGCGCGGGCAGCCGGGCAAGGCCACCGGCCGTGGTGTCGCCACTGATGCTGGCATTGATCACCTGTGCTGCGATTTTTTCGCGGGCCAGCTTTTTAGTCAGCAGATCGACCCAACCTTCGCCAGCGGACAAGCCATAGCCCGCCGACAATGAATCGCCGACCACCAGAATCTGCGCCGGTTTTGCCGCAACCGGATTGGCCGTCGCCAGCACGGCAAGTGTTGCCAGCAGCCATGCCGCGAGCCGGCGCAGCGCGCGCTGCACGGGCGACTGGAACCAGAAAGCCATCTGTTCTGTCATCATCACAACCATTCTAGGGATACCCACCGGGCCTGCCCGCCCCGCCAGATTGGCAGTTGGGGGCAGCACCGCGTTTCACCATATGACCGCCACCCTGACGCCTTCGCCAGTTGCCAACACTTTGTCGTCCCAGCCCCCGGCCATTCGTGCCGACGCGCTCACCCGCGTGGTGCCGCTGGGTGACCGCCAGCTCACCATCCTCGAGGGCGTGTCGCTCGACGTGGCCGCTGGTGAAACGCTGGCCATCGTTGGCGCCTCCGGCTCGGGCAAGACCACCTTGCTGGGCCTGCTCGCGGGCCTCGACCGCCCCAACAGTGGCAGCGTGGCCTGGCACGGCGAGGCGGTCAGCTCGCTCAGCGAGGATGCGCTGGCGAAACGCCGGCAGGGTGCGATCGGCTTCGTGTTCCAGTCATTCCAGTTGCTGCCGGCGCTGACGGCGCTGGAGAATGTGATGCTGCCGCTCGAGCTGGCCGGCGCCCGCGACGCCGAGAAGCGTGCTGCCGACTGGCTCGCCCGCGTGGGCCTGGGCGAACGCGTCGATCATCTTCCGAAGCAGCTCTCCGGCGGCGAGCAGCAGCGCGTCGCCATTGCGCGAGCCTTCGTCGCCGATCCGAAAATCGTCTTTGCCGATGAGCCAACCGGCAATCTCGATACTGACACCGGTGCCGAGATCGTTGAGCTGATGTTCTCGCTCAACCGCGAACAGGGCACCACCCTGGTGCTGGTGACGCATGATCCCGAGCTGGCAGCACGCTGCGGCCACGTGGTGCGGCTGGCCCGTGGCAAGGTGGTTTCGTGAATCTCGTCCTGCGTTTCGTGCGCCGCGAGCTGCGCTCGACCGAGGCACGCATTCTGGTGCTGGCACTCGCGGTGGCGGTGGCCAGCGTGGGTGCGGTGGCCATGTTCGCCGACCGCGTCAAGGGTGCGTTCGCCAACCAGGCCAACGTGCTGCTCGGGGCGGACGCGATGATTTCTGGCGATCGCCCACTGCCTGAGACTTTCGCGCAGACGGCCGCTGCGATGGGCCTAAAGGTGACCGAGTCGTCCCGCTTCGGCAGCATGATCAGTGCCGCGGCCAAGGACGCAGCTTCAGCAACGGCAAGACAATCAGTGCTCGCTGATGTCAAGGCAGTCGCCGCACCGTATCCCTTGCGCGGCACACTGGAGGCGCGCGACGCGAGGGGTGAACGGGTGCCGCTGGTCGCGCAGGTCAAGCCGGGCGAAGTGTTTGTTGATGAACGGCTGGCGTCGCGGCTGGGCGTCAAGGCGGGCGATGTGCTCGAAGTGGGCAAGAACACGCCACGCATTGCGCAGGTGTTCGCCGAGGAGCCGGAGGTTGCCGGCAACTTTCTCTCGGCGGCGCCGAAGGTGTTGATGTCCAGCGCCGACGTGGCTGCCAGCGAACTGCTTGGCCCCGGCAGCCGCGCCACTTACCGACTGCAGGTGGCTGGCGAGCGCGCGCAGGAATTCGCCGCTGCCATCAAGCCGAAACTCGGGCCCGGCCAGCGGCTGGAGACGATCCGCGAATTGCGGCCGGAAGTGCGCTCCACACTGGAACGCTCCGAGCAGTTTCTCGGGCTTGCAGCGTCGTTTGCGGTCTTCCTCGCGGTGGTAGCCATCGTGCTGGCACTGCGCCGTTACCTCAAACGCGAGCTCGACACCGCAACGCTGTTTCGCACACTGGGTGCCGGTCAGCGGCAGACGCTGATGCACTTCGTCGGGCAATTCTTCGTGCTGGCGCTGATCGCCTGCGTACTTGGGGTGCTGCTCGCCTTCGCGGCGCAGGCGGCGCTGGCGTGGGCGGTGCGCGGTCTGTTCGCGTCCGCTCTGCCGGCGGCGGGCTGGTTGCCGCTGGCCAAGGCTTTTGCCACCGGCCTGGTGCTGCTGCTCGGCTTCGCCATTCCGCCGCTGGTGGCACTGGCGGCGACGCCACCGGTGCGTGCATTGCGCCGCGACATGCCGACCGTTGGTAGTGGTGGCGTGCTCGCCGCCGTGCTCGGTGCCGTGGCGGTGCTGGCGGTGGTGCTGATGCAGTCGCAGGACTGGCAGACTGGTGCCATCTTTGTTGGCGGTCTGGTGGCACTGGTGGGCGTCGCAACGCTGCTGGCGGCGCTGCTGCTCTGGTGCATTCGCCGGCTGGTGCGCAGCGGTCGCATGGCGCGGCTCGGCGGGCCGCAGAGCTGGGCCTATGGCCTTGCCAACCTTGATCGGCGGCGCCTCTCCACGGCGTTGCAGATTGCCTGTCTCGGCCTGGGAGTGATGACGCTGATCACCGTCGGTTTTGTGCGTACAGACTTGTTCAGCGCATGGCAAAAGTCACTGCCGCCCGATGCGCCGAATCGCTTCCTGATTAATATCCAGCAGGACCAGATCGAGACTATCCAGTCGCTGGTGCCGAAGACCGCCAACGGCAAGCCGGTCGCGGTGTACCCGATGGTTCGTGGTCGCCTCGTCGCCGTGAACGGCAAGACGGTAACGGCCAAAGACTTTCCGGACGAACGCGCCAAACGGCTGGTCGACCGCGAGTTCAACCTGTCGGCGTCGGCGAGTTTGCCGCCAGCGAACAAAATCATCGCGGGCGACTATTACGGCGCCAATGATCGCGGTGTGATGTCCATTGAGGAAGGCATCGCCACCACACTCAACCTCAAGCTGGAGGATCGCGTCACGTTCGACGTCGCCGGCGAGCAGGTCGAAGTGCGCATCACCAGCCTGCGCAAGGTGGACTGGGACAGTTTCCGCGTCAACTTTTTCGCGCTGATCCCGGAGGCGACGCTCGCACCCTTGCCGAAGAGCTACATCACGGCATTCCACCTGCCGGAGCGCGACACGCAGACGCTGGCGTCCGTTGTCAACGCCGCCCCCAACGTGCTCGCCATCGATGTGTCGGAGATGATGGCGCGGGTGCGCAGCATCGTCGATCAGGTGGCGCGCGCGCTGGAGTTCGTGTTTGCCTTCACGCTGCTGGCGGGATTGCTGACGCTCTACACCGCCGTGATCGCCACCCAGGACGAGCGGCGTTACGACACCGCGCTGATCCGCACGCTGGGCGGCACCCGCAGCCAGATCCGCAGCTCGCTGATCGCCGAGTTCACCACGCTGGGTGGTGCCGCAGGGCTGCTCGGCGTTGCCGGCTCGGTGGTGCTGACCTGGGCACTGGCGTCGCGCATTCTGAAGATTGATTTCATTGCCTCGCCGACGGTGTGGATCGTCGGCTTCGCGCTCGCCACCGGGCTTACACTGCTGGCCGGCTGGCTTGGCACCCGCAGCGTGCTCACCACGCCGCCGATTCAGGTATTGCGCGAGGGTTGATGGAACTGCAACGCATCCGCAGGCAGATTGCCGCCACGCAGGTTTGGCGCGGCACGCCGCTGGGCGAGGCGGGCGACATGTCCACCCACGAGCGGCGGCAGGCGCACGCCGTGCTCGGGCGTACCATTCGCCCGGCTGGCGTGCTGATCCTTCTCGTCGAACGCGATGACGCGCTCAACGTTGTGCTGACGCAACGTACCGCGCATCTGCACGATCACGCCGGTCAGATCAGCTTCCCCGGTGGCCGTCAGGACGCAGAGGACGCCGATATCGTCGCCACCGCGCTGCGCGAATCGACCGAGGAAATCGGCACTGATTCTTCGCGCATTGAGGTCGTGGGCACGTTGCCGAACTATGTGACGGTCACTGCCTACGAGGTGACGCCAGTGGTTGCCACGTCGGCGCCGCAGCAATATCGCGTCGATCCCTTCGAGGTGGCAGACGTATTCGAAGTGCCACTTGCCCACGTGCTCGATGACCGTAACTGGCGGCGTGACAACTTCATGCGTGATGGCAAACGGCGCGAATACTGGGCGGTGCCGTGGCGCGAGCGCTACATCTGGGGCGCCACTGCCGGCATGCTGCGCACCTTCCGCGAAGTGCTGCTGCACGGAACACAGAATGACTGAAGCAGAGAGCGCCACAACGGCGCAACAGACCCCGTACGAACTGTTCGGCGGTGACACCGGAGTCCGCGCGCTGGTCGATGCCTTTTACGACCACATGGATCTCGACGAGGCGTATCAGGGTATTCGCAAGCTACATCCGCACACGCTGGACAGCTCGCGCGACAAACTCTACTGGTTCCTGAGCGGCTGGCTTGGTGGCCCGAGCCTCTACATCGAACGCTTTGGGCATCCACGGCTGCGCGCCCGCCATCTGCCGTTCCCGATTGGAGAAGCCGAGCGCGATGCCTGGCTCGCCTGCATGCGCGACGCGCTGCGCGACCGCGAGATTGACGCAGCGCTGTCGGAATGGCTGATGAGCCAGTTGTTTGGTACGGCCGACTGGATGCGCAACAAGGCCGGTTGAGTTTGCCGGTTACTGACGCAGTCGCTACAGCGCCACCCAAAGCGCACCGAACGCGAACAGCACAAAAGCCACGCCGGCGATGATCACGCAGCGGTGCGCGCGATGCCAGTCGCGCTCAATCGTGTGCACATTTGATTCGCGGCTCGCGTGTGAAAGCAGCACCAGCGCCAGCACCGAGAAAGCGACCGCCAGCAACGCCATGCCGCCCACGATGAAGCGCACCGCCGTGTTGCTGCCATCGGGTCGCAGGCCATGCGTGGCGCCGACGAAAGCCATCACGCCAAGCAATGCTGCCGAGGCCAGCACGCTGGCGACCATGATGGTGTTGCGCATGCTCTGCACGACTACGATGTCTCGTGCCTCAACCTTGTTGTGATGCGGCATCATGCATCCGCTTCTTGACTGTCGACTGCACGAGTCTGCCACCAGCGCGCGAGCAGCATGCCCGCCGCCATCGCACCAATAAAACAGGCCACGTCGAGCCCGCCAATCAGCAGCGAGGCCACCGCCGGCCCCGGACAGTAACCGGACAAACCCCAACCCACGCCAAACAGCGCCGCGCCGCCAACCAGACGGCCATCGATATCGCGCCGCGTCGGCAGCGCGATCGGATCGCCTGACCACGACATTTCGCGCGTACCAACACGGGCAAAGGTGATCAGCGACACCAGCAGCGCGCCACCCATCACGAAGGCAAGACTTGGGTCCCAGCGACCGCTGCCGATGCCGCCCACGTCGAGAAAACCCTGCACCTTGCGCGGGTCCATCATGCCGCCGAGGGCGAGGCCGGCAGCGAAGACCACGCCCGCCAGCGCCGCGATCAGCAATGGGCGCACTGAAGTCGATTGCGGCTTCATTGCATCGCCCTCACGATGGCCACGGTCACTGCGCCGGCGATCATGAAAGTCAGCGTTGCCACCAGTGATCGCAGCGAGCGCCGTCCAAGGCCGCACACGCCGTGGCCGCTGGTGCAGCCACCACTCACCACCGTGCCAAAGCCAACCAGCAGACCAGCCACGATCAACAAGGGTGTCGAGGTCACTGTCACGCTGGGCACGTTGAACAGGCGGGCAAACAGCAGGCCACCGCCGATCAGGCCGGCGAGAAAGGCGATGCGCCAAGTGCCTGCGCGCGGCTGGGCGATCGCTGCGGCCATGATGCCGCTGATGCCGGCAACGCGGCCGAGGCCGATGAGCAGCAACCACACCGCCGCGCCAATCAGCAGGCCGCCGGCAAAGGAGAAAATGTAAGGGTGCATAATGATTTCAACGACGGATCAGTAATCGTATGCCATCGCGGCAGCTGCGCTGCAGCACATACGATCATACTGAACGCCGACCGGCGGCGCGTCTTCCGCAAACAGTTATCGCCATGCAACCGATCCAGCTCTTCGACCCCGAATCCTCCACGTTCACCTATCTGCTGGTTGATCCGCATAGCGGGGACGCGGTCATCATCGACCCGGTCGATCACCAGCTGGAGCGTGACCTTGCCGCGATCCGCGATCAGAACGCCCGCCTGCTGTGGACGATCGAGACGCATGCTCACGCCGACCACATCACTTCGGCCGCGCAACTGATCGAACACACTGGCGCACAGGCGGCCACACCCGCCGGCTGCGGCATCCAGCCTGCCGCCCGGCAATTGCAGGATGGCGACGTGATCAATTTCGGTGGCGAGACATTGACTGCGATTCACACGCCCGGCCATACCGCGGGCAGCATGTCGTTCCTGTGGCGCGATCATGTCTTCACCGGCGACACGCTGCTGATCGACGGTTGCGGGCGAACCGATTTCCAGTCCGGGTCGGCCGACGCGCTCTACACCAGCATTACCGAACGCCTGTTCACGCTGCCGCCCGAGACCACGGTGTGGCCTGGCCACGACTACAAGGGGCGCACGAAAAGCTCGATCGGGCATGAGCGGGCGCACAACAGCCGCCTGGCGCATCGTAGCCGTGCTGACTTCATCGCGCTGATGGATGCGCTGCATCTGCCCAAGCCGCGGCGCATCGACGAGGCAGTGCCGGCCAACCTGCAGCTCGGCGTGCAGCATCACGCCGGCGCTGACGACAGTGAAGCGCCGCGCGTTGCGGCTGGTTACGCGGGCGACGTGACGCCGGAGCTGGCCTGGCGCTGGTGGCAATCCGGCAAGGGCGTTGTGGTGGACATCCGCACCAACGCCGAGCGCGAATGGGTTGGCTTTGTCCCGGACGCACCGGCGGTGGCATGGAAGCAGTGGCCGGGGATGGCGATGAACCCGGATTTCGATGCGCAGATTCAGGCGCTGTCGGCAGCGCACGGCGGCAAGCCGCTGCTGATGCTGTGCCGCTCCGGCGTGCGCTCGATTGCATCGGCGAAGCGCGCCACCGAACTGGGACTGACCGCCTACAACATCCTCGAAGGCTTCGAGGGCGACCCGGACAGCGCTGCCCATCGCAGTACCCGCGGCGGCTGGCGCCACCGTGGCCTGCCGTGGCGGCAGAACTGACAGGCGGCAGTCAGCGCGTCAGCGGCAACAAGAAGATCGCCACGTTGGCGGCCCAGGCCAGCGCCCACACCCGCGAGCGCCACTGTTGCCGGCCGGTGACGTAACACCAGATGTAGGCGCAGCGCAGCACGATGAACGCCACCGCGAGCGCGTTCGGCAGCGTGCCGATCACGCCGAGCATGTGGCAAACGATCACCGCCGCAGCGAAGAAGGGGAATGCTTCCCAGCTGTTCTCCTGTGCCGCATGTGCCCAGCGCGGAAAGCCTTCCTGCTTCGCGATCCAGTCGCGCGGGCTGCGGTTGTCGTAGCCGCCGTCGCGATGCGAGACCTTGAAGCCGCGCCACTTTGACAGGCCAGCGCAGACCAGCGGCAGGATGGCGGCGAGCAGGATGCAGAAGAGGGCGATGGTCATGGTCGGTGTCAGTCTCGAAAGTAATCAGCTTTTCACTGGAAAGCCCGTTTCATCTGGGCTTTAGTGGGTGAAATCGACAAAGTTGACTTTAACCACTTTTAAGGTCAGAGCCGTGATCGAATAAGGATCGCAGCAAAAAGCTGATGGCTACAGCCCGAGCGCGGCAATGCCAGCCTTGGCGATCTGCACGTCCTCACTGGACTTCACACCCGAGACGCCGACCGCGCCGACGCAGACGCCATCGACCATGATCGGCACCCCGCCTTCGAGCGGCGTCACCGGATCAACGGCAAGGAATGAAAAACGGCCTTCGTTGACCATCTTCTCGTAAATCGCAGTCTCGCGACGGCCGATCGCGGCAGTGACCGCCTTTTTCGGGCCGATCCACGACGACACCGGCGCCGCACCGTCGAGCCGCTGCAGCCACAGCAGATGGCCGCCGTCGTCCACCACCGAGATGGTCACTGCCCAGTTGTTCTTCACCGCTTCGGCTTCGGCGGCTGCCGCGATTTTCTTGACGTCGTCGAGGGTGAGGACGGGCTTGCTTTTCATTCGATCGGTACTTTCTTCAGTTTCATCAGGCCGGCGTATTTGAGCTGCAACTGCTCTCGCGTCTCGATGTGCGCCGGGTTCACGGGGATGCAATCGACCGGACACACCTCGCGACACTGCGGCGTGTCAAAGTGTCCCACGCATTCAGTGCACTTGGCCGGGTCGATCTCATAGATTTCGGCGCCGAGACTGATCGCGTCGTTCGGGCACTCCGGCTCGCAAACGTCGCAATTGATGCATTCATCGGTGATCAGCAGCGCCATGCCGGCATTTTATGGCCGGTATGGCGTCCGCTTCGGTGCCGGCCGTTATGACCGTTATCGGTGGGATCAGCCGGCTACAGGTTCACCGCCCACGACAGCTTGGCAAAGACCTCAGTGGCGATGTGGCTGGCGCTGCCGGTTGCCCGCTGGTTGCTT
The DNA here is from genome assembly GCF_009746125.1 of Casimicrobium huifangae. Taxonomy (NCBI): domain Bacteria; kingdom Pseudomonadati; phylum Pseudomonadota; class Betaproteobacteria; family Casimicrobiaceae; genus Casimicrobium; species Casimicrobium huifangae. The sequence continues at coordinate 4,027,729 of NZ_CP041352.1, read as the reverse complement.
TGTGTCACCCCGAGGTTGAACTCACGACCGAGCCCGCGCTTGTGCGAGTAGACCAGCGAGATTGCCTGCGTTTGCGATCGCGGTGTCACCGTGAACGAATACATCGCCGGGTTGCGCTTGGACAGCGTGTGCTGTGCGATGAGCCGCAACGTGTCCTGCGCCGTGATGTAGCCCACCCCGACCAGTTGCAGCACACGTTCATGCAGGCGCCAGCTGCCGCGATCGAGGTCGTTCAGGCGGAAGTCGCTCGCCTTCCATTCCAGCTCGACGCGTTCGTGCGGACGGGTGTTGAAGTTGAGGCCGGTGTAGAGCAGGCGCGCCAGGGTGTCGGTGGCAACATCAACGCTGCGGCCGGCCTCGACCTCGACGAACGCGTAATGCAGACGTTGGCCGGGGTTGCCTTCAGCGCGAGCGTACAGCGTCGGCACGTGATGCCACTGCCCGCCTTCGGTCACGCGGGAATAGTTGAACCAGCGCGGCTGCAGGCTCCACTCCGAATTGCGCGCACCGTTCATGTAGAGCTGCGGCGTGATCCAGCGCGACAGGGCTGCACCGGAACTGGCGCGGGTCTCACCGCCAAAAGCGCCAGCGCAGACATTGTTGAAAAAGGCCTCATGCTTGCTGCAGCGCCATGCCTCAAACTTGGCCCATTCGTAGCCGTTCTGCGTGGTGATCGAGTTGTCGCTGCGGAACTTCGGTGAGACTTTGCTCAGACCAAGCCAGCCGTGATAGACACCGTTGTCGTACAGGGCGTCGACAAACGCCGCATGGCCATCGCCCTTGCTGCCCAGCACACGGTCATCGGTCTGGCTGGCCGAAAACTGTGCCCGCAGCCGTGAATCGTCGTTCGGCTTGTACTGGCCATCTACCGCTGCGGTTCGGTTGCTGCGGCCGTCGTCGTAGGTGCGATCAGAAAACAGTGCGCCAACGCTGCCAGTGCCGCCGCCCGCGCCGTAGGGCACGCGCACCCGCGCCAGCGTAGCCTGCGAGGCGCCCTGTTCGCGGGCGTCGGAGTAGTAGGTGCCGGGCAGGATGACGAAACCGCCACCACGATCCTTCACTGTCAGCACGGCCGCATCGGCGCTCTCGCTGCGATAAGTGGCACGCGCGCCCCACAGCGGGTCGGTGATCGAACGGGTGTAGATCAGGCCGAACGGCTGCGAATAGAGATCGCTGCCTTCCAGGAAGAACGGCCGCTTCTCCTGCACCGACAGCGCGAACCGCGTGTTGCCCTTCAATTGCGGTGTGTCCAGCTCAAGCTGCGAGAAATCCGGCCGCAGCGTGGCATCGATGACCCATTCCGGGCTCGGCCGCCACTTGATGTCGGCGCCGGCGCTGAATTTCGTTTCGCGGGTCGTCGTGTCACCCACCTTGCTCTGGCTGGAATTGACTGCGGCGTAGGGCGTGACAGTCAGCCCGGACGCTTTGGGCAGACTGGCAAGCCCGGTCAGTTCCTCAGCAACACATAGAAAGCAGGATGGATCGCGTCCGAGCGGCACGTTGGTGGTGCGGATCCGGGTGTCGCGCGGCTGATTGCGGAAGACGATAAAGGTCAGCTTCTCCGGCGCCGGGTGTGGCAGCCTGAGCGATGCCCACGGGATGCGGAACTCGGCGCTCCAGCCGTCCGCCAGACGCGCCGGCACCGCCTCAAAATCAAAGTCGGGCGAGAAGTCCTCTTCGGTATTGTCCTCGTTCCAGATGCCATCGGCGAGCACGCCACGGGGATTGACCCGAAAGAACTGCGCAAATTTCCGCGCACCGGTGGGGTCGATCCAGACGATCAGATTGTCCTGATTGCCAAACACCTTGTCGCGGCGGACGAACGGCGCGTAGATGTGCGACGGGTCGGGGTCGTAGGCCCGAATGCCGACGTACAGCGCATCGTGGTCATACAGCATGCGCACCTCGGTGCGGTCGCGCGCCGGCTGCTTTTCGCGCGGCATGTTCTCGATGAAGTTGGCCGAGACCGGCGCGCGCTGCCAGTCGGCCTCGTCGAGCTTGCCATCCAGTTTGATCTTGTCAGTGGCAGGAATTGCCTGCAGCGCCAGCGCCGAGTGCGCAGCCAGCAGAGCAACGACGGCAACAGCCACAGCGCGCCACCCGGCGCGGGAACAGGTTTGATTTTTCATTGCGACAGAACAGGGTGATCAGCGGCTAACCGCTGGTCAATCAATGGATTTGCGCCGGGCGAACGCCGGGATCGCAAAGGCTAGGGTCGGCCGTGCGGCGGGACAAGCCATCTGCGACGAAGCGCGGAATGGCAGGCCGAACCGGTAGCGGTCAACCGTGCGTCACTGATGGCGTGACGCGAGCTATTTAGAAAGCAAACACCATGGGAATCCTCCCGTCTGTCGTCAATGTCGAAGCTGCACCCAGCCTTCCAGCAATGGGCGAGCCGCGAGTGTAGTGGAGATTTGCACAGCTGCGAAGCGCTCAGGCGCCTTCGGCCTTGCGCTCCGCGACCTTGCGCTTCAGTGTTTCGGCAACGAAGGGGTGCACGAAGCGCTCGAAATCGCCACCGAAGTAGGCCACTTCGCGCACGATGGTGGCCGAGATGAACATGTACTTTTCTGATGGCGTCAGAAACACCACCTCGATGCTCGGGTCCATGCCGCGGTTCATGCCTGCCATCTGGAACTCGTACTCGAAGTCGCTGACCGCGCGCAGGCCACGCAGAATGATGCTGGCGTTTTGCGAGCGCACAAAATCCAGCAGCAGCGACGAGAAACGCTCGACGCGCACATTGGGCAGCTCTTTGGTGACTTCGCGCGCCATTTCCACGCGCTCATCGGCCGAGAACCACGGCCCCTTGCGCTTTGAGTCCGCGATGCCGACAACGACTTCGCCGAACAGCCGCGACGCCCGGCGCACCAGATCCTCATGCCCCTTGGTCATGGGGTCAAAAGTTCCGGGATAAACACATCTCAGCATGGCGATCCTCCGCGTTGGCGCTACCCGCTCGCCTGATTGCGGGGCTCTGCGGTCCCGGCGACGTGCGGCGTGAACAGATGATAGTGCACCATGCCGGCGCGATCATGACGGCTGCGGTTGAAGCCAGGCAATTCACGGCCAGTGAGTTCTTTGGCGAATTCGCAATAGATCAGGACCTCCGGCGCGGCCACCCGCAGCACCAGAGGTGCCAGGCGCTGCCACCAGTCCTGCGCGAAGGGTGGATCGAGAAAGACGACGTCGAACTTCTCTGGCGTTGATGCCAGGAATGCAAAGGCGTCGCCATTGACCAGCTTCAGGTTCGGCAGATCGAGCAATTTCTGGTTCTGGGCGATGGCTTGCGCTGCGGCGCGAGACGATTCGATGGCAACCACCTGCGTCGCGCCGCGTGACGCAGCCTCGAAGGCCAGCGCGCCGGAGCCGGAGAACACATCAAGACAGCGCCGCCCGGTCAAGTCCTGTCCGAGCCAGTTGAACAGGGTCTCGCGCACACGGTCGGGGGTCGGGCGGAAGCCGGTGACGCCCTGCATATCCGGGAAGCGCACGATACGCCGCTTGTGGCTGCCGCCAATGATGCGGACCTGATTCTTGTAGTTCATCTTGTGTTGTCGCCAGTGGCGTAGTTATGCCGGCAAAGTGCCGGTGCAAGGGCGATACAGCCACGCCACCTAAAATGCAATTGTCTCGAATCCCGCCAGAAAGCGCTCCATGTGGGGCTTGTTCAAGAAGAAACCGCAACCCGACGCCAGTGTTGCGCCAGCACCGGCAGCAGTTGACGCCCCGGCAACAACAATGCCAGCGACGGAATCGGCGCTGGCGGCAGTGGTTGCACCGGTCGAAAAGAAAGGCTGGCTGGACAAGCTCAAATCCGGCCTCACCGCGACGCGCGACAAGCTCGGCCTCAAGGTGCTGTTCGCCGGCAAGCTTGACGAAGACACACTGGAGCAACTCGAAGCCCAACTGCTGATGGCGGACTGTGGCATGGCGGCGACGCAGCATCTGCTCGACGATCTGCGCAAGCGCTGGAAGCTGGCCGGCGGTCAGGGCGATCCGCGCGCCATGCTGGTGGATGCCTTGACCGATCTGCTGCAGCCGCTCGAGCAGCCGTTCGCGGTGGCGAGAGAATCTCCCTTCGTCATCATGATCGCCGGCGTCAATGGTGCCGGCAAAACGACCAGCATCGGCAAGCTTGCCAAATACCTGCAGCAGCAGGGTGCGAGCGTGCTGCTGGCAGCGGGTGACACCTTCCGCGCTGCGGCACGCGAGCAGCTCGCGATCTGGGGCGAGCGCAACAACGTCACCGTGATCCAGCAGGCTGGTGGTGATCCGGCAGCGGTGATGTTCGACGCCGTCACTGCCGGCAAGGCGCGCGGTACCGATGTGGTGATGTGCGACACGGCGGGCCGCCTGCCGACACAGCTGCACCTGATGGACGAGTTGAAGAAGGCGAAGCGGGTGATCGGCAAGGCGATGGACAGCGCGCCGCACGAAGTGTTGCTGGTGCTCGACGGCACCACTGGCCAGAACGCACTGGCTCAGGTCAAGGCCTTCGACGATGCACTTGGGCTCAGCGGCCTCATCATGACCAAGCTTGATGGCAGCGCCAAGGGCGGCGTGATCTGCGCCATCGCCAAAGAGCGGCCAATTGCGCTGCGCTTCATCGGCGTTGGTGAAGGCATCGACGATCTGCAGCCATTCGTGGCGCGCGAGTTTGCCGAGGCGCTGGTTTAGCGCCCAGCTCGTCGAAGCAAACCGTTCAGCCTTGCGCGAGGATGGCGCTGACTTGGGTGCGCCGTGACTGTGCCGGGTCGGCGGCGATCCATGCTGCGACTTCGGCGTCGTAGCTCGGGTGTTTGGCGATTAGCCGTTCGGCGCCCGCCTTCATCAGCGCCTGCGTGGCCTCGCTGAACGACACGCCACCCTCGTGGGCAACATAGGCGTTAGGACACAACACATTGCGAAAGCCCGCCACTGCGGCGCGCATGCAGAAGTCGTTTTCTTCGCCGTAGCCGCGCGGAAAGCTCTCCACATCGAACGGCCCGACCTTAGCACGGCAAGCTGCGGCGATCAGCATGCAGAAGCCAACACCAGTGGGCAGGTCAATGGCCGCTGCCGGTGATTGCCGCAGCGCGCGGGCGATGCGTTCGCGCTCCGCGTGCTCGGGTATTGGCCACGCGCGAGTGAAGTCCGGGAACGAGCAGATCGTTGCGTTATTGGAGAACGGCGTGATGGTGCCGATCAAGGCGTCGTCCGCAAGGCACTCGAGCATGGCATCAAGCCAGCCGTCGGTCACCAGCGTGTCGGAATTAAGCAGACAGAGCGGCTCGTCGGCACGAGCGGCGATGAAGGCCTGATTGACGTTCCAGGTGAAGCCGCGGTTAATGGCGTTGTGTCGCACCTGGGTGTCGGCGTGCGCGAGCGCGTAGCGGTCGAGCAGCGGGCGGATACGCTCATCGGGCGAGGCGTCGTTGATCAGCAGCGTGCGGAACTGCGTCTTGACCTGAGCTGATGCCAGCGCGTCGAGGCAGCGGCTGACGCTGTCAAAACCGTTGTAGACGGGAACACAAACCAGCACGCTCACCGCATCAACTCTTTGACAAGGAGCTTATCCGTGCTGGGCTCGGAGTGCGAAAGTGGCAATACTCGACTTTTAACGAAAATAGCACTCAAGCCCGGTTCAAAAGCCATTCTCAACCAAAAGCTGCTGGCCCGCGAACGCGTTACGGTGACTCATCAACCGAGCCGTTTTCCGCTGCCGGCGTCAAACAGATGCACCCGCGCGGCATCCGGTTTCAGCCACACGGTGTCGCCGCTCTTCACCGCCACACGGTCGCGCAGCACGATCTGCACTTCGTGGTGATCGGTACCTGCGACAAGCTTGTCGCCACCAACCACACGGGCCACCACCATGGTGTCGGCGCCAGTCGGCTCCACCACGTCCACCGTGGCCTTGAGCCCGTCGCCCTCGTTGCCGAAGCTCAAATGCTCCGGGCGGATACCGTAGGTCACCTCGGCAGTGCCGCTGTTGCCCGCAGGCAGGCGGGTGCTACCAACGGTGGCGGTGCCGTCGCCGTTCAATTTGCCGCGCAGGAAGTTCATCGCCGGCGAGCCGATAAAGCCTGCGACAAAAGTGTTCTGCGGCCGGTCATAAAGCTCCAGCGGTGCGCCGATCTGCTCCACGCGGCCGTCCTTCAGCACCACGATCTTGTCGGCCATTGTCATCGCCTCGATCTGGTCGTGGGTGACGTAAATGCTGGTGACTTTCAGGCGCTGGTGCAGCGCCTTGATCTCCGTGCGCATCTGCACGCGCAGCTTGGCGTCGAGGTTCGACAGCGGTTCGTCAAACAAAAACACCTGCGGCTTGCGCACGATGGCGCGGCCCATCGCCACGCGCTGGCGCTGGCCGCCCGAGAGCTGCTTGGGCAGACGATCAAGATATGGCGTCAGGCCAAGAATCTCCGCCGCCTGATTGACGCGCTCGGCGATTTCTGCAGATGGGCGCTTGGCCAGCATCAGCGAGAAACCCATGTTGTCACGCACCGTCATGTGCGGGTACAGCGCGTAGCTCTGGAACACCATCGCCACATCGCGCTCTTTCGGCGGCAGCTCGTTCACTGCCCGCTCGCCAATCGCTACCGTGCCGCCGGAAATTTCCTCCAGCCCGGCGACCATGCGCAGCAGCGTTGATTTGCCGCAGCCGGACGGACCGACCAGCACGCAAAACTCGCCATCGTTGATGCTGATGTCCACGCCATGCACGACCTTCGTGCTGCCGTAGTTCTTTACAACCTGGGATAACGTGACTGATGCCATGTTGCCGCTGCTCCTCCAAGCGTTGCCGCGAGTGTAGCGGCAGCAGGCTGTCAGTCTGCTCGGGCGTAAAACGCCACCACCGGCACCGGAAAACTACATCACACTACTGCCGCGACAGCACTCAGCATCAACCGGCCAGTGCAGCCTCGACTGCCTTCACCAGCACCGGTGATTGCGGCTCGACGTCGCTCGGAAAGGCGGTCACGCCACCCTTGCGGTCGATCAGGTATTTGTGGAAGTTCCACTGCGGTGCCTTGCCGGTTTTGGCGATGAGGCTGGCGAATAGCGGGTGCTTGCCGATCGGCACTTCGAGTTTCTCAAACATCGGAAAGCTCACGCCGAAGTTCGCCTTGCAGAACTCGGCGATCTCCTTGTTCGACCCACGCTCCTGCGCACCGAAGTCGTTGGCCGGGATGCCGAGCACCACCAGTCCCTTGCCCTGATAGCGCTTGTACAACGCCTCCAGCCCTTCGTACTGCGGGGTGTAGCCGCATTTGCTGGCCACATTGACCACCAGCACCACCTTGCCGGCGTATTGCGACAGCTGCACCGGTTTGCCGGGCAGTAGTGGGTTGAGGGTGTGCTGCAACAGATCGTTGCCGCTGGCTGCGCCTGCCAGCATCGAGAGGGCAAGCGCGCAGGTGAGTTCGAACATTTTTTTCATGGCGACATCCTCGCAGCGTGACTGCGCACCAAAGGAAATTGGGTGCTGTCCACCAATGCTGCAAGCCTGTGATTTTCGTCAAATTGTGAACGAATACAAGGCCGATACTGACGTAAATGCGGTCATGTCTCCGGTGATCGCGCGAACGGAGATCGATATGTTTGAACGTATGAGCAATGCAGGTACGGTACCGATGCCCATCCTGTCCGTGATCGTCACTGCTTCGGCTGCAATGGCAACGGCGATGCTGCCGGCAGCCGTCAGCGCCCAGCCTGTGGCGCAGAAATTTGTCGAATCGCCACCGGGCACAGTAAGCGTTTTCCAGCGCAAGACATCCGGCAGTTTTGGCAATCAGGAGGATCGCGTCACCTACAACCATGGCCGCACGACGTGGCAGGGCAAGCCGGCGGTGCTGATCGAATCGCCACAGGTGCCGGCGCAGGTGCACGACATGGAAACCGGCGCCCAGATCGCCAGCCTGACGCGTGACGGCAAACCGGCAGTGACCTACGATCCGGGGCTCGGCTATCGCTATCCATTCAAGGTGGGCGACGCCTGGAGCTCAACGCATCAGGTCACCAACCATGCCAGCGGCAAGACCACGCCAATCACCGTGAACTACAAAGTCGAGGCATACGACAGCATCACGGTTCCAGCGGGAAAGTTCAACGCCTACCTGGTGGTGGCTACCGACTCGCTCGGCGAGACCCAGCGGGTGTGGACTGCGCCAGCGGACGGTGTTCGCGTCGTCAAACGCGTCGTCGAACGGTCGGCGTCACATCCCCAAGGCGCCGGTCGTGTCGAAGGTGAAATGGTGGTGCGTACGCTCGGAAAGTAGTGGGCGATGCAGCCGCGGCCCCGGCCTCGTCGGCGACGCCGGTAAACTTGCGGCCTTCGCGCGCTGCGCTCACCCCATTTTCCGTTCGTATGCAATCCATCAAACGCATTCCGGTGGCTCCGGTACTTTCGCTGCTGCTGGGCAGCTTGCTGGCTGTCGCCGGCAGTCAGGCACAAACACCGGCGCCGCGCAAGGCAGCGCCGGCGAAAGCGGCCCCTGCCGCAGCCCCCGCCAAAGCCGACAAGATCATGTCGATCGACGAGCTGCGCGTCTGCATGAAGCTGCAGCAGACCAATGAAAAGAACGGCGAGGAAATTCAGGCCGCACAGGACGCCTTCAAGCGCGATCAGGCGGCCGTGAAGACCGAGCAGGGCGAAGTCAGCAAAGCCAACGAAGCACTGCGCGCCCGCATGACTGCGCTGACCGCAGAACGTGATTCATTGTCAGCCGCAGTGACTGATCTCAACACCAAAATCCAGACCGCCAAGAAGGAAGAAGAAAAAACCGCCCTGGAGCCTGAGCGCGTCAAACTGAACGAGCGCAACAAGGCATTTGAAAAGAGCTTGGACGAGTTCAATGCAGAACAGAAAGCGTTGCGCGACCGCGTCGACAAGCTCAACGCCAGCATCGACGGCATCAACCAGCGCAGCCACAACGTCAACGACCGCGTGGAGCCGCACAAGCAGTCCGTCGCCCAGTGGCGCGAACAGTGCGGCAATCGCCGTTATCGCGAGGAAGACGAGATCGTGATCAAGAAGGAGCTGGCAGCGGCCAAGTAGCGCAGCTACGGCGCGGGTTTCAATTCACAGCTTGTGAACAGGCGCGCCGCCAGCAGCAAGTTGGTGTCGCACTTCCAGCGCACCACGCCGGCCGGATTGTTGTCCGGCACATCCGGGATCAGGCGGAAGCGCGTGGTCGCGCTGCCGCCGCTTCCGCCCCGGAAATATGCGGCGATCGTGCCCTGTTCGATGGCAAGCCGCAGCAAGCCACCGTCTGCATAGCGCTCTGGCGCCGATAGCCCAACCTGTGCGTTGCCAGCAGGCATGCGGCCTTCCGTCTGCATGAATTCAGCGACTGCCGCCTTGAACTGTGATGCCGCCGACATCGCATTCATCAGGTCGCGCCGCAACTGCTGCTCTTCAGCGTTCGGCGTTGCCGCAGCGATCTGCGCTTTCATTTCGCCGATGGCTCGCGTGTTGGCGTCCACCCGCTCCGCCAGCTTCGCCACGTCGTCGTTCGTCGCCCGATTGGCTTCAGCGGCAGCTTTGACGGCATCCTGGGTACGCTCGTCGACCGCAGCGATTTGCTTCGCATGCTCTCGCGTCAGCGCTTCCAGTCCGGCGGACTTCTGTTCGGTCGCCGCGATACGCGCCGCGTTCGCCGCCACATCGGCGTTGGTGGCGTCGATGCGCGTGTTTGTTTCGGTGCGTACCTTCTCGATCGCGGGGCGCGTAAAGCCGAACCACTGCGTGAAGTGACCGACTACAGCAATGGTTGCTGCAATGATGAAGATTGGGAGCAGACGTGGCATACGGCATTCATAGCGCATGCCCGTACTCAACGATGTTTGGGTTACGTGCCTGCCGTGGGTATTGGCGAACGCGCGACGTGCGCATGGCCGCGACGTGCGACAGCCTGTTAGTCGCGGAAAAATGGCTCCACTGTGCCCTTGACCTTGATGGTCAGCGGATTGCCCTTGCGGTCGCGTGTCTTGCCAACAGGCACTTTTACCCAGCCCTCGCTGATGCAGTACTCCTCGACATCCCGGCGCTCAACGCCGTTCAACCGCACACCGATGTCACGCCGGAAGTACTCCGGGTTGTGATGCGGGCTTTTCGGATCGATTGACAGGCGATCGGGCAGGGCGGGTAGCGTGGTGTCGGTCATCGGTGAGGCAACAAATCGGTGTCAGGGCTGGTAGTTTCGCAGAATCCAGTCGGGCGAATCGTATGCTGGCCTACTTGCCGTCCCAGGCCGCGCGTGTGGCCGCTTTCTTGAACGTCTCGCGGTTGGCGTCGGTGGGCGGCGGCTCGCTGTCGCCGAAGATCGCGCGCATCCAGTGCCCGTCGGTCGGGTTCGGGAACACGATGTAGCGACGGCCATACTCGTTGCGATCCGACTCCATCAGCTTGATGCGCTCGTCGACGTCCTTCGTGTAGTACTTGTGGCGGAAGTCGTTCAGCGAATCGCCAAGAAAAACCACGATGTCGTGCGTCTTCGCAATCTCGTCCTGCCGGTTCTGCTTGTTCGATGTGTCGCGCAGCACCGTCACATGCTTGGTGTCCACATTGGGCAGTTTGGCGATACGCAGATGATCCATCGCGTAGTCGAAGGTCTTGTCGCCCTGATCGCGCGAGGTGACGTAGAACACTTCTACGCCACTTGTGGCGCAGAAATCGAAGAACTCGCGCGCCCCCGGCGCCAGCATCATCTGGTTCTTGGGAATCCACTCGTCCCAGATCGGGTCGTCGAAGAAATCCATGTTGCGGTTGATCAGGTGGCCCCAGTAAGCCAGCGGCAAGAGGATGGTGTCGTCTACATCGCTCACCACCGCGAGCGGGCGGTCGCCGGGCTTGCGCTTCGCCAGCCCCAGCTCCACCTGCATGCGCGCCACGTTGTAGCCCTGGTGATAAAGCGCGCGGTACTCGGCGGCCGTCTGCTTCCACGCCACCGCTGCGATCAGCAGGTTGTCCACGCCGGTCCCGCGCGGGCCTGTCGTATTGGGAGCGGGCGGTGCTGCCGGTGCAGCAGACGCGGCGGGCGCTGGCGCCTGTGCGAAGGTGGTGAACGACAGCGCTGCGGTGAGCGCCGCCAGCGCGCGCAACGCAAAGCGCGGCGACCTGATGCCGGGTAGGGCCATGAAATCCTCCGTTGAACAAGCAATCAATGTATCAACGGCCCGGGCGCGGCGACCGGCGCGTTTCGTTTCAGGTCAGGCAGGCGCGCGAAAGGAGTGCGGTGCGGCGGTCAGTCTATGAGCAGCACCGACACAATGCCCACGAGCACGCCAGCAAGTGCTGAGAAAAGCATTGTGGGCACCAGGTACACCAGATAGCGCCACAGGCTTCCCCATAGCGACACCGCGAACGCCCGCTGCGCTGCCAGTACGGTCCAGGCCATTGCCACCAGCATCGCCGGAAAGTACGCCATCGGCAGGTTCAGCACATACACCGGCAACAGAATCAGGCAGCTTGCCGCAGTGGCATGCAGCAGGAACACGAAATGTGCGGCGTAGGTGAGGCCGCGCCCCGCGTAGAGCATCCAGTTCACCAGTGCCATGAATGGCACCAGCAGGGCGAACAACGCAGAGTATTGCTTGGTGATTGCCTCGCTGGTCCGTTGTTGCAACTTGGCCGATTCCACCGCGTCGAGATTTTTGGCGCGCGCCTTCACGCGCTCGCGTAGCCAATCGGGCAGGTGACTGCCGAGCGCACGGCCGGCCTCACGTGCAGCGCTCGGCGGTTTGCCAGCGTCGTTGCCATCCACCGCTTTCACGTCCTGAGTCTTGGCATCAGGTCGCGCAAACATCGCCGAAGATTCCACTTCAAACGGGGGCCGCCCCGTCCATCCGCGAATCGTGTTGTTCACCGTGATCGCAGCGACCAGCACAAAAACGCAGAGCAAGTACACGCGCACCGGATGCACATAGCGCATGCGCTGCCCGCTGATGAACGCCCGCGTCAGCTCGCCGGGGCGCCGCAGCAGCGTCCACAACGTCTCAAACACCTTGCCCGAGGGCGACAGCGCACTGCGCAGCAAATCACCCGCGATCTCCATCGTCGTCGGCATGGCAGGGCCGTGCTTTTGTCCGCACGAGGAGCAATACTGCCCGATGAATTGGGTGTTGCAGTTCAGGCAGGCGAGCTGCGCTGCGGGGGCGTCGGACATGGGTCAGTCAATTGGAGGAAATGGGAGCAGGATTTTGGCTGAACTGTGCGCAGCAACCACGATGGATGGCGTGATTGTGACCACGCCCCATCAAGACAAACCAGAACTATCGGCCGCGAAGAGCTTCTACGTCCGCGAGATCTTTGCTGCGACCGGTGGCGAGTTTGTTGCGAATGAGATCGTCAACCGAAATGACCGGCAACCGCAACCCGTTGCCAGCGTCGAAGACCACCCGGTGTTCGAACGCGTCGGCAAACGTGACGCCGTCGATAGCAGTCAACAAGTCAATTCTTGCCGGCGGATATCCAAGCTGGATCATCGCCTGTGGCTCCATGAAATCTTGAGCGGCGATGCCGAGCGACGCGAATCCGAAGTCATCAAGGGCTTTGACAAGCCGGAAAATATTGGTCGACTCGGGCCTGACCCACAGATCAAGGTCGCCCGTGTAACGGGGGCGTCCATGCGCGGCCAGCGCGTGCGCGCCGACAACGAGGAACTCAACCCCGTTTGAGCGTAGTAACTCGATAAACTCTCTGAAGTCTTTGTTCAGCAAGCGGCAAAGCCTCCATCACCGGCCGGCGCAATTCCTCAACCGCAGCCAGCCGCTCCGCAACAGGGCGCGACAGCCAGTACGCGACATCACGAACATCGTCGTTCGCATCATGCAGAGTGGTTTTGCGGACAACTTTTGCGATGGCCATGCTGCATTGTCTCAGTGGCAGGCGACGGTGGCAACCGGTTCGGCGCGTCGTGATGGCGGTCGCCCCGGTTGGTCTGACGTCCTGACATTGATGTCAGCAACCTCGCATCACTTGCAGAGAAGGCCCTAGGGAAAAATCCTGCCCACGACATCCGCAAACGCCGGGTTGTCGGATTCGACGTGCCCGGTGGCGAATGAGGTTTCGATCAGGGTGAGCCCTGCGTATCGCCGTGCGTCGAGACGCAGAAAGAGGTCGTGCACGTAGGTTGCGTTGGTGCCTGTCCCAGCGGTCGCGCGCACCAGCACCAGCGTCACCGGAATCGTACGCCCGCGCGTGGCGTCAAACATCTGCTGTTCGAGCGTATTGATGGCATCGGGCTGCTGCCAGAACGCACCCTCGGTGGAGAGAAAGTGCGAAAAGCTGAAGGTTGAGGTCGCCTCCAGAAATAGTGCCGTGGCGGCCAGATTGCCGCTGGTCGAAATGCCGGCCAGCATGCGCTTGCCCTGTACCGTGCGAAAGCGGGCATCGACGAGCGGAATCAGCTCGGTCGTCAGAAAGTCATGAAACGCCGTCGCGCCCGGAAAGTTGTAGTCAGTCAGCCGCCGGGCCGTGCCGCCGATGCCGACCAGAATGGCGTCGGTGCCCTTGCTTCGCAATGTCTCCCTGAAGTTGTCAAAGCGTGTGTTGATGCCGTCGAAGCGGGAGTCGCCGTCGAGGGCGTAGATGGTCGGGTAGGCAGCGCTGCTGGCGTCGTACGACGCGGGCAGATAGACGTCGATGTTGTAGGTGAAGCCCACTTTCTGTGACGGCACCGTCAGCGAGACCATGCGCCCAGCCGGCTGCGCCGCCTGCACGGGTGCCGCAGTCTCGCCGCCGCCGCCACAACCGGCAGCAAGCAGGGCGGCCGTCGTCGTTAGCGCGATCAATACTCGCCGGACAGTCAGAAGGCGTGGCATCGAAAATTCCCGGTCAACTTCGCAGAAGTCGCCGATCATTATCCCGGCTGCGCAGTGCCGCGACAAGCGGCATCTATCGTGCAACGCCGTAGCCGCGATGCAGCGAGGCGGAATCGAGGCATTTGTTCATCGGGCCGCGGTTGTCCTCGATTCCAATTCGTTGCATCGAGGCTACGCTGGCTAAGAGTACGCAAAAGAGGCCTCTCGGCGAACTATATCTCTTCAAAATGAAGCGAGTAATGCTGTCGACTCAGCTTCGCTTGGTAGAGCTTAGTGCATACAAAATGTCGACGCACTATTGATATCAGCTCATCACGATTTTGTGGATCAATCCTAGCGCCAAAATACACAGCGTCAAGTTCTTCCGGCAATAGTGGGTCAAGATCGAAACCAGACTGACGATTGGTCAGAAGGCTAAGTCCACGCCACTCTTGCTCATAGCTCCAATCGTCGCTTTTCGCCAACGCGAATCGCTCGAAAATCGCACTAGTGTCCAGTTCGGACTGGCCCGTGAGATGCCGGACGTATTCTGGCAGCGTTGCCACCAGCGGAAATTCAGATAGATATTTGACTTCCTTTACTGCGCATAGTGGCCGATCCAGGTCTGGCAAACACCTCAATCCAAGCACGCATCCCGTATGGTCATGTGCATAGTGCGCCCACATTAATAGGCTTTTATTGGTCTTGGAGACGCAGAACAACGCGAACTGCTCGCGCATCATTTCTAGCTGACGTTCAAGTAGTGGAATCGCCTTCGTGAATTGCTCAGCAGTTTCGGTGAGTGACTGCGACATGTACCTGCGAAATTCAGGCTCGGTTGCTCCGCGTTTGCGATTGTCCCGACTTTGCATGCAGAGAGCGAAAAGCGGATTGTTCATGTCGCCGACAGGCGTTTGTGCTCCGAAAGCAAGGCGCGACATTTCATCAAGAAGCGCGTTCGCGAATGATGCACCATCGAACGCGAACGATACATCTGCAGGCATGTCAAATGGATCGCTGAAGAGACGCGCGTTTGACCACTTCAAGGTTTTGTTCTTGAGCGTCGCAAGCGAAGCACCGATATTCAGGTACTTGAAAAAGACATGCTCCCTGCCTAGAGGGACAAACGGCACTTCGGGCATAGTGAATTCCGGCGCTTTTTCAATGACTCTCCCGCAACACCGGCGTCCCCGATTTCCCCACAAGGAAATCCAAATCCGCCCCCGTATCCGCCCCCAGCACGTGATCGATGTAGAGCTTCCAGTAGCCGCGATCAAGCGGCGGCTTGGGTGGCGTCCAGCCTTCCTTGCGGCGGGCCATGTCGGCGTCTGATACTTCCACGCTGAGCTTGCGGCCTGCGGTGTCGAGTGTGACCCAGTCGCCGGTCTGAACGAAGGCGAGGGGGCCGCCGGCGGCGGCTTCCGGCGAGGCGTGCAGCACGACGGTGCCATAGGCGGTGCCGCTCATGCGGGCGTCGCTCACGCGCACCATGTCGCTGATGCCCTTGCGCAGCACCTTCGGCGGCAGCGGCATGTTGCCCACCTCTGCCATGCCCGGATACCCTTTCGGGCCGCAGTTCTTGAGCACCATCACGCTGTTCTCGTCGATGTCGAGCGATTCATCGTTGATGCGCTCGTGCAGCTCTTCGATGGTTTCGAACACGACGGCCTTGCCGCGATGTTGCAGCAGTTTCGCCGTGGCGGCGCTTGGCTTGATCACGGCACCGTTCGGCGCGAGATTGCCGCGCAGGATGGTGATGCCGGCATTGGCCATGAACGGGTTGTCGAGCGTGCGGATCACGCTTTCGTCAAAGTTCTCGGCGTTCTGCACGTTCTCCCAGATCGTTTTGCCGTTGGCGGTGATCGCATCTTTATGCAGCGATTCGCCAATGGTCTTGAGCACGATGGGCAGGCCGCCCGCGTAGTAGAAATCTTCCATCAGGTGCTTGCCGCTGGGCTGGATGTCGACGATGTTGGGCATCGCAGAGCCAAGCTCGAAATCGTCCAGCTTCAGGTTCACGCCGATGCGCCCGGCAATCGCCAGTAGATGCACCACGGCATTGGTGCTGCCGCCAATCGCGGCCAGCGTCTTGATCGCGTTCTCAAATGCCTTGCGGGTGAGGATTTTCGAGAGCCGCATGTCCTCATGCACCATCTCGACGATGCGCCGCCCGGTGAGCTGCGCCAGGCGATAGCGCTGCGCGTCCACCGCCGGGATCGCGGCGTTACCCGGCAACGAGAGCCCAAGCGACTCCACCATCGAAGCCATCGTGCTCGCGGTGCCCATCGTCATGCAGTGGCCCTTGCTGCGATGCATGCCGGCTTCGGCGTCCATGAATTCCTCAATGCGCATGGTGCCGGCGCGCACTTTTTCGCTCATCTGCCACACGCCGGTGCCGCTGCCAAGCAGCTCCTTCTTGTAGCGCCCTTTCAGCATCGGCCCGCCGGAGAGGCCAATGGTCGGGATATCGCAGGACGAGGCACCCATCACCAGCGAGGGCGTCGTCTTGTCGCAACCCATGAGCAGCACCACGCCGTCAATCGGGTTGCCGCGAATGCTTTCCTCCACGTCCATGCTGACCAGATTGCGATAGAGCATCGCGGTGGGGCGCATCAGCACTTCGCCGGTGGACATCACCGGGAACTCCAGCGGCCAGCCGCCCGCCTCCCACACGCCTTTCTTCACGAAATCGGCGATCTCGCGGAAGTGCGCGTTGCAGGGGTTCAGCTCGCTCCAGGTGTTGCAGATGCCAATCACCGGGCGGCCATCAAACAGATCGTTCGGGTGGCCCTGATTTTTCATCCACGAGCGATGCGCAAAGCCATCCTTGTCGATCTTGCCGAACCATTGCTGGCTGCGGCGTTTGAATTTGCTGTCGTCGTCGCGGTTGGCCATGCTGAACTCCTTTTGGTGCGCTTGTTCTACTGGAGTTAAGGCTAGCACCCGATACTGTCTGTCGGCCCGTCGGCGCATACACTCTTGAAATCAACCATGGATGCCATTGCCATCGACCCCCTCCGCGCGCTCGACACGCAGGTGCTCGCGCGCGCCATGCAGAGCCGCGCGCAGCGCGGACTGCTATGGGCGCTGGGGATTTCATTGGCGATTCATCTGCTGCTCGGCGCCTTGCAGGTCGGTGGCGACAGTTTTGGCTGGCGCGCGCCCACCAATGCAGTCGCCTCGGACAGCAGCGCCCGTCTGACGGCGCGTCTGGAACCTGCGGCCGGGCAGGCCCCTGCCCAAGCGGAGCCTGCTGCCAGCGCGGCGCCGGCGCCCGGCAGTGCGCCAGCAGCCATGACCACGTTCAGCGTGACGGCGCCGCCGACCATCCCTCGCGCGGAGGAGCTTGATCCGCCGACGCCGAAGCAGGAATCACCCGCTCCCACTGTAGAGCTGCCGCAGCCCTCGCCGCCGGCCGTGAAGGTGGAGACCACGCCCACGCCG
Organism: Casimicrobium huifangae; assembly: GCF_009746125.1. Lineage (NCBI taxonomy): Bacteria > Pseudomonadati > Pseudomonadota > Betaproteobacteria > Casimicrobiaceae > Casimicrobium > Casimicrobium huifangae. The sequence goes on along the minus strand of NZ_CP041352.1, from coordinate 4,010,497 downwards.
CCCGCCCCCGCGCCCGCTGCGCAGTCGCCAGAGCTGGTCACGTCGGCAACATCGGCACTGAAAGCGCCGCCGCCCGCTGCTGTTGAACCGGTCACGCCTGCACCCACGCCAGCTCCTGTTGTTGCCGCCCCGCCGCCGCGCCCGGAGGTCAAGGAAGCAGCGGCGGAACCCAAGGCCATCACGCCGCCACCGGTCACGCCACCGCCGGCCCCTGCGGCAACACCGGCTGAGCCTGCAGTAGCGACGCCGCCGACGCCCGCCCCTGCCCCTGCACGCGCGCTGCCCGACACGCCGAGCGCCCGTACACCCGCAGCAGTGGAAGCCGCACCGATCCAGCCTGTGGCACCGGTCACCGCCCCCGCTCTGACGCGACCGTTGCCAGTGCCGCCGCTGCCTGCCGCCGCGACACCACGGCCCACGCCAGCGCCCGCTGCGACGATTGCGCCAGCCGCGCCTGCCGCGGCGCCAGCGACGCAAGCATCAGCCGCACCTCCCGTAGCGACGCCAACACCACTTGCGCCGGCCGCACCCGCTGCGGCGGCGCCCAGCGCCACGCCGTCCGCGCCCGCGCCGACTACGGCGGCTCCGGTGTCGCCCGCAACCACGGCGCCGACGACTGCGGCTGCCCCCGCCGCCAGTGCGCCGGGTACGCCAGCCACCGCCGCACCCGTCAGCGCACCGTCGCTGGGTGCGTCGATCTTTCCGAACAATCGGCCGTCGTCGGTCACCGTCCCATCGCCTGTACCGCTGCCGGTGCCACCAGAAAAGCGCGAGGAAAAACCGCCCGCGTTTGACCTGCCACCGGGCAAGCCGGAAGGCTTCGACCCGTACAAGGCCAGAGCCAACGCCGCCCGTGACGCCGCACGCGATATTGATCGTCGTCTCTATCCGGTGCCGCCTTCGGTAGCGCCCTCGCTCACGGCGGATCAACGGCTGCGGCGCGATGCCGCACGCTCCTTCGACCCGCTGTGCAACCAGTCAGTCGATCAGGTGTTCCCCAATGCACCGAAAGCACCGCGCGACGACAAGCTCGATGAAAAGTGCCGGCCGTTGCGGCAGTAGGGCGCCATTTGCGTGCTTATCCCCGGAGATTTCATGAATCGCATTAGCAGCGCACTGCTGGTCTTCGCGCTTTCGCTCGGCGGTGTATTTGCATCGTGCCCGACCCATGGGCAGGCGGTGCGCGTCAATCCCGACGGCACCGGGCAGGCGCTGATCTACCCCTATTACACCGTTCGCAACGGTTGGGTGACGCTGATGTCCGTAGTGAATCACGATCTTGCACGGGCAAAGGCACTTCGTGTCCGCTTCGTAGAGGGGCGTAACGGTGCGACCGTTGCGTCGTTCAACCTGTTTCTCACTCCCGGCGACGTATGGACCGGGGCGGCGCTGCCTGGCGCTACCGACGCGGACCCGCCACTGCTTGTGTCCAACGACCAATCCTGCGCTGGCGGGTCGGTCGATCTGACCAGATCGCCCCGACTCCAGCTAGCCTTTACGAGCTCGAATTATCGAGGTGATACGGCGCTGCCTGCGTACCAGTCGATTGACCGTACTCGTGAGGGATTCATTGAGGTGATCGAGATTGGCTCTGTCAGCCGGGGAACCCGTCTCTTTGATCAGATCATCCGTCGTGGCAACTACAAGGAACTGCCGCCGCTTTGCAACACCGTTCGCGATGCGGATATGGTTCTCTACGGGGAGGAGCCACTGCAGCCGCCGACTGGTGGCGTTGCCGGCGGCGGTACGCTGATGAATCTTGCGGGCGGGATGAGTGCCGAGTACACCGCTGTTGCGCTGGATCATCTGTGGATCAATTCGCTCAACACGACGATCCGGATGACAACCAGCATCGATGCCTTGCCCAGCCTCGCCAGCGGCGACAACAAGGTCGCCGATGTTCACGTCGGCGGACAGCGGCGGCTGCTCACGTACGCCACCGCTGTCGATGCCGTGTCGGCGACGCTGATGAGCAACCAGTTGGCCGGCGAGTACGCCTACACCGAAGACGGCGTGATTAGCACCAGTTGGGTGTTCACTGCGCCAACCAGACGCTACTACATGCGAGGCGATGCAACGCGGCCGTTTGCCCGGCCATGGGACAGTGCATCGGCAAACGCCTGCGAGGGCGCTGAATTCGATATGTCGTTTGATCGCGAGGGGCTCGGGGGAACCTATGATGATTTTCCGACGCGACCGTTCATCCCGAATGAAGGGGTGTGTTTCCACGCCACGGTGTTGTCATTTGGAAGTCGGGGCAGCGATCTGCTGTTTGACTCAAAAAACTGGTACGGGGTTCGCTACCAGGGCGTGCAGGGCGGCGGACAACTGGTGCGCAACCCCGGCAAGGAAGGCGGTCATGGCCTGCTGAGGGTGTACAACGGGCTGGCCTTGCGGAATGGTGAAGGAAGAACGATTGCGGTCAATTCTGCCGGAGAAATAGCGTTCGATCGCGTTGGTCCCTTGACCCTGGCTGGGTTACCGCTGATTGGCACTGGCATCACTACGCTGAAATATTCTTCCGGCAATCCGCAACAGAACTATGCGAACGGTTTTCCGTTGACGTCGGGGCGCAGCATACAGACGCCCTAAAATACTCGTTTCCTCCCGCAACGCCGGATAAAGCCGCGCGCCCTGCACCATGCAAGATCACATTTCCGCCACTGTGGACGTCGCCGCTGCGTCTGCCACTTCCGTCAATTCCACCGCCACCGCGAAGAAGAAACTCTTCATCCGCACCTTTGGCTGCCAGATGAACGAGTACGACTCGGACAAGATGGCCGACATCCTTGATGCGGGTACCGCCGAGGGCTTCGAGAAGACCGATACGCCGGAGAACGCTGACGTGATCCTGTTCAACACCTGTTCGGTGCGCGAGAAGGCGCAGGAGAAGGTGTTTCACGATCTCGGTCGGGTAAAGGACCTTAAGAAGCTGAACCCGAATCTGGTGATCGGCGTCGGCGGCTGCGTGGCGTCGCAGGAAGGCGCCGCGATTGTCGAGCGGGCGCCGTTTGTCGATGTGGTATTCGGCCCGCAGACGCTGCACCGCCTGCCCGCGCTGATCGCGAAAAAGCGCCAGACCGGCCGCTCGCAGGTCGACATCTCGTTCCCCGAAATCGAAAAATTCGACAGCATGCCGCCCGCGCGCGTGGAAGCCGCCAGCGCGTTCGTGTCGATCATGGAAGGCTGCAGCAAATACTGCACCTTCTGCGTGGTACCGTACACACGCGGCGAGGAAGTATCGCGCCCGTTCGAGGATGTGCTGACCGAGATTGCCGAACTGGCGATCAAGGGCGTGAAGGAGATCACGCTGCTCGGGCAGAACGTGAATGCCTACCGCGGGAAGATGGGCGAGGGCGACGCGATTGCGGACTTCGCCACGCTGATTGAATACATCGACGAAATCCCTGGCATCGAGCGCATCCGCTACACCACCAGTCATCCGCGCGAGATGACACAGGCGCTGATCGATGTCTACGGCAAGGCGCCGAAGCTTGTCTCGCAATTGCATCTGCCGGTGCAGCACGGCTCGGATCGCATCCTGGCCGCGATGAAGCGCGGCTACACGGCGCTGGAGTTCAAGAGCGTTGTCCGGCGTCTGCGTGCGGTGCGCCCGAACCTGTCGCTGACCTCGGATTTCATCGTCGGCTTCCCGGGCGAGACGCAAAAGGATCACGACCTGACGATGAAGCTTATCGACGACGTGGCGTTCGATGGCGCTTTCAGTTTTGTCTATTCAGCGCGTCCGGGCACGCCGGCGGCCGATCTGGTTGACGACACGCCCGCTGCAGAAAAGTCCGCGCGTTTGAGCCAGCTGCAGAAGCGTATCGACGAGCTGTTTTTCGACTACAGCAAGGCCATGATTGGCCACACCGAACGTGTGCTGGTGGAGAGTCTGTCGCGCAAGAGCAGCACCGAACTCGCGGGCCGCACCGAAAACAACCGTGTGGTGAACTTCCCCGGCGGCCCCAACGGCGAACGCCTGATCGGGCAGTACGTCGACGTTCGCTTTACCGATGCCGCGCCGCACAGCCTGCGCGGTGAACTGTTGCAGGCGCGCGACTGACCGGTGCGTTGTAACTCCCATGTCATTGACATGAGGATTGTCTGGCTATAGCCTTACGGGCAGTGCGGACATGCGGCAACGCGGGACGCGGTTCATCCAAATAGTGGGGACATATGAAACTTTTTAACTCTTTCGCAATGGTGCTGGCATTGGCCAGCGCGAGTGCTTTTGCTGCGGGCGGCAATAGTGGCGAACCAGTGGGGCCAAGTACCCAGGCTGCTCCGGCCGTCTCTGCGGCGTTGGGTAGTCTCGATTACACGGGGTTTGCGGGCACCTGCTCGAACACCGGCTTTTCGACCACGGCTAACGCAAGCGCCAGCTTTCCGGGGACTGTTTCCATCACTGGTGCCACGCAGCTGAACGGTACGGCTTACGATACCTACGGGTTCAGCCTCCCGAGCCCGAGCGCCTTTGCAACCGGCTTTGGCCGCACCTTCACGGCACCGCTCGCATCCAGCACCTATACGTTCGTGTTTGTGTCGACGGTCAGTCTCGGCAGCGAGCCGCAGGGCGCCGCAACGATCACCATCAATTGCAACGCTGGCGCCTTCAGCGCGACGTCGGTATGGCAGGCTGCGCCGCCGGTGATTGTGCCGGTGGGTTCGCCCGCCCTGTACGGACTGATCGGCATGTTGCTGGTTGGCTTTGCAGGCATCGCACTGCGTCGCCGCTAACCAAATCGCGGCGCCCACGCGTCGCGACTTGTGCAAAAGCGCCCTGCGGGGCGCTTTTGTGTTTTTTGGCTACGACAACCGCAGCAGACCCTTTGCCTTTCAGGTTGCGGTTTCGGTCGTTCGTCGCAGTTTTCCTGCGGAACAGATCGACCCGCATAGCGACATCTACACTGGCGACCACGTACAGCAGCAGCTGGCTGCTGACAGATGGCTTTTCGCCGCTACAGGCGTATTCAACGGGCATCCAGGGTGAAAAGTGGCAAAGTCGACACTGACGCCAATGACACTCCAAGCCCGGCGAATACGAGCCTCGCGGTGAAAAGCTGAATCGGTCATTCCCGGAGTAGAACATGCCCTTTTCGACTCATTCGGTGGCGCTCGCTGGCGCCGCCCTGCTGCTTGCGTCGTGTGCCACCGCGCCAGCACCTGCGCCTGCACCCGCATCGTCCGTCGCCGCTGCCGCCGGTGCGACCAGCACGTCAACTGCCGCCGCGCCTGCTGCCGGGTCGGGCGCGCGACCTGCCGCCGCGCCCACGGCTACACCCGGAACACCACCACCACCGCGCCCGTTCGCCGACGTCATCAAGGATGCGAAGGAGCAGCCGGGCCTGTTCCCGCTGTGGAGCAAGGACGACAAGGTGTGGATTGAGCTGAAGCCCGAGCAGTTCGACCAGCTCTACTTTCTGCAGGCCAATCTGAGCCGTGGTGTGATGAGCGATTCGTCGGTGTCGATGGCGCGTGCCATGCTGCGCGGCAATATCGTCGCCTTCCGCAAGGTGGGCAACAACGTGCAACTGATCGCCCGCAACTTCAGCAATTACGCGAAGCCGGCAACGCCGATCGCGGTGGCCACGTCGGAAGGCACCAGCGACAGTCTGCTCGCCGCTGCGCCCGTCGCCAGTGCGCCGCATCCTGAGCGCAAGTCAGTGCTGGTGGAAGCCAATGCGCTGCTGCTCGGTGACATCCCGATGATCACCACCGCACTGGACACGACTTATCGTGCCGGCTACGCGCTGGATCGCCCGAATTCGTACTTCCGCGAGACGCAGTCGCGCGCCGACGCCACCACGTTTGACGTGACCGCGCACTTTGCCATCCCCAAGCTGCCCGTGCCCACGCCGACGCCGGTACCCAGCCCGGTGCCGCAACCGCGCCCGGTGAGTGGCGTGCCGGATGCGCGCAGCTTCTTCGTGGGCCTGTTCTACACGCTGTCAAAGCTGCCGGATGAGCCGATGCGTGCGCGCGCAGCCGACGGGCGGGTTGGCCACTTCAATCAGCGCATCTGGGACTTCAGCGACAACCAGGCCGCGTTTGCGCGCAAGTACGTGATCAATCGCTGGCGTCTGGAGAAGAAGGACCCGTCCGCCGCGCTGTCGGCGCCGAAGAAGCCGATCGTTTACTGGCTCGACAAGAACATTCCGCTCGAATATCGCGACACCGTGAAGGCGGGCGTGCTGGAGTGGAACAAGGCGTTCGAGAAGATTGGCTTCAAGGACGCGATCCGCGTCGAACAGCAGCCCGACGACGCCACCTGGAGCACCCATGAAACCGGCCGCGCTTCAGTGCGCTGGTTCGTCGATTACAACGATGGTGCGCTCGCGGTTGGCCCCTCGCGTGTGGACCCACGCACTGGCGAGATTCTCGACGCCGACATCACCATGGGCAATGGCTGGGTGACCTTGCCGCGTCGCCGCTCCGAGGCCCAGTATCCGCGCCCGATGCCAGCTGCAAACGCTGACGGCAGCGAGGCCGTGGCGACCTGGTTGCCGGGCGGTGCCGCCCGTACCCAGGCCTCGCGTTTGCCACGCGACCTCGGCGGTAGCGACGATGCCGCCTTTGAGCTCTGTTCCTACGGTCAATCGGCGATTGCCGAGGCCAGCTTCGCGCTGGATCTGCTGGCGCTGCGTGGCGGCGAAGCGCTGGACCCGAAAGAGGCCGAGCGCATCGTGCATGCCACGCTGAAAGACGTGACCACGCATGAGGTGGGCCACACGCTGGGCTTCCGCCACAACTTCCGCGCCTCGACCATCTACACCCAGGCGCAGATCAATGACCCGGCCTTCACCCGCGCCAACGGCATCGGCGGCTCGGTGATGGACTACAACGCCTTCAACGTTGCGCTCGACAAGGAACCGCAGGGCGAATACGTGATGAGCACGCTCGGGCCGTATGACTACTGGGCGGTGGAATACGCCTACAAGGAACTGCCGGCCGCCACCGAGAGCGCCGAGCTGCAGAAGATTGCCGCCCGCAGTAGTGAGCCGCTGCTCGCCTACGGCACTGACGAAGAAATTGCCGGCGATCTTGACGGCATGGACCCCGAGGTCAACCAGCGCGACGTCGGCGGCGATCCGCTCGAATTTGCGCGCCGTCGCGTGCAACTCTCGCGCGAGCTGTTCGACCGCCTGCAGGCGCGTGAGCTGAAGCCCGGCGAGGACTACGACATCCTCACCCGCAACTTCCAGAGCGGCTTGGCCCAGCTCGGGCTTGCCTTTGAGCTTGCGGGCAAGTTCGTTGGTGGCGTGGTCTATCGGCGCGATCAGGCCGGAAGCGGCCGTGCCCCGCTGGCGCCAGTAGCGGCTGACAAGCAGCGCGCCGCGTTGAAGCTGATCAACGACAACCTGTTCGCGGCCGACGGCTTCAACATCAAGCCCGAGTTTGCCAGCCGTCTGGTCGATAGCGCGCTGGAACGCGGCTTTACGCCGCCGCTGGATCGCTCGCTCGACGCCACCCTGCTTGGCTTGCAGACTGCCACCATGGATCGTCTGCTGTCGCCGCGCGTGGCGGAGCGCCTGCAGAATGCGCGCAACAAGGTTGCCAGCGGCACGCCGGTGCTCGGCCTGGACGAGCTCTACGGCAGCCTCACCCGCGCCGTCTGGGGCGAAGGTATCGCTACTGCGGACACCACGCCCGCGCGTCGTGCACTGCAGCGCGAACACGCGCGCCGGCTGGCGACCATCATCACCCGACCCGGCGTTGGCACGGCCGCTGGCGACGCCCGCGCGCTGCACCGCCTGACCGCCAAAACCCTCCTCGCCCGCGCCCAGCAAGCCAAAGGCAACAGCAAACTCGGCAACCAGACCCGCGCCCATCTCGACGAAATCATCGACACGCTGGACGCTGCGTTGAAAGCGCAAGCCTCGCGCACCGTCGGTTAGCGTACTGCCGCGCACTTGCTCCCGCCAATAAAAAAGCCACGACATCGTTGATGTCGTGGCAGCGGGGAGTAATCGAAATGTTCGCGCGGGGCCGGCCGGGCGCCGCGCAAACGGGGCTGCGGCTAGTGTGCGCGCAGCGGGCTCGGCGACGGGTCCAGCCAGTCGGCGGTTCGGCGCAAGCCGCGCACCACCGGGCAGACCACGGAGACGTAGACGGCGTGCGAGAAGGACTGCGTTTGCGCGTCCGCCGGTGCGGTCTCGACCGCCTGACCGATACGCAACGTAGCGGCGTCGGATGTAGCTTCCACCACGACCTGCCCGTGATTGCAGGGGATTGTGATGCGCTCGCCGGGGGCGACGAAAAAGTCCTGGGCACTGCCGGAGACGGTGACCCAGAGCGCCCCGGACAGCGCTTCGATCGAATTCACCTGCGCCGCCTGCAGTGCCAGCGCGCGGCCCTTGCCGAGCGTCCAGTCTTGCGTTGCGAGAGGGAATTGAAGGCTGTTCATGACTGTACTCCTTGCGGTCTGAAAGGAAACAAAACCTGTTTCCAGGATCGTATTTAAGAGGGATAATTCGGCGCCGTCCAACGAATTGATTGCAGTCGAGTCTGCGCAAAGCGCATGCATAACCTTCCCATGCTTTCCAGCAACCCGCGCAGCCGCCCTCTGACACTGGCCGGCTTGCGTGGCTTTGAGTCCGCCGCGCGCAATCTGAGTCTGACCAAAGCCGCGCAGGAGTTGAGCCTCACCCAGTCTGCCGTCAGCCGCCAGGTGCAGGGGCTGGAGGACGAGCTCGGCGTGCCGCTGTTCGTGCGCAAGGCGCGCGAGATCGCGCTGACGCCTGCGGGACGGGAGTTCCTGCCGCTGGTGCAACGGGTGCTGGCCGAGCTGGATGGCGGGGTCGATCGTCTGCGCCGCGATGTCAATTCGCCGCGGGTATCGGTGACTACCTTCGCGTCGTTTGCGTCGCTGTGGCTGATCCCGCGCTTGCCCGGCTTTCGTGCGCTGCGGCCGAACGCCGATCTCGACATCGGCGCTACTGACCGTGTGATTGATCTGGCGGTGAACGACATCGACGTCGCGATCCGCTACCTGCCGGCCGATGGCGCGCCGCCGGAAGCCACGCTGCTGATCGACGAGCTGCTGTTCCCGCTGGTGAGCCCGGACTACCTGCGCTCGGCGCAACCGCTGCGCTCGCTGGCCGATCTGAAGGCACACACGCTGATCGAATCCACCTACGGCGGTCGCGCCGAGTACCGCTCCACCTGGCCGGGCTTCTTCGAGGCGATCGGGCAGCCCGAGGTGAAGGGGCGCTCGAAGTTGAAGTTCGATTTCATCGCCCAGACTTTCCTCGCGGCACAAAGCGGGCAGGGGGTGGCGCTCGGGCGGACCTACGGCGCCGATGTGTTCATGTCGGGCGATCTGGTGCGTCCGCTGGATGTGGCAGTGGCCACTGGTGCCGGCTGCTACATGGTGGTCTCGGAGCGCTCGATGGCGCGCAGTGAGGTGCGCGCCTTCGTCGACTGGCTGCTGGGCGAGACGCGCAAATTCAACGCTGAACTCGACGCCTGGCTGAAACGCAGCGGCGCCGTCCCGGCAAAGCGGTCGTCGCGCAAGTAAGCGCGGCTGCCGGCGCCGCAATCGGCGGTTCGCCGTTCGGTCGGGAAATTCCGCACTCTGTCGCAGCGCGTCCAGCCGCCGGCAGGCGGCCATCGCACTGCCTCTACACTGCCATGTTGTCAACTGCGTTTCGGGTAGCAGCTTTTTGCTGGAACCGTTCACAGACCGGGGGTTGCGTTCGTTTTCGATCAATGTCGATATTGATCGAAATTTCGTTCTGAGCCCACGGCCGATGCGGATTTCACGATAAAGCTGATCCCGCCAATTCCGAGGACTCAATGAACTTCCGACTCCGCCTCCTGCCCGCCGCCCTGCTCGTCGCGGGCCTCGCCTCCTGCGCCACCGTCACGCCGCCAGCGTCGTCTTCGGCTGCGCCAGCCGCCGGCGCCGCTACAGCAGCGGCGACACCGGCTGCCAATGGTGACAGCAAAGCCGTAGCCCCTGCGCCCGGCGCCCGCCCGGCAGGCGCATCCGCTGCCGCTGGCGCGCCCGGCACGCCGCCGGCGCCGAAGCCGTTCGCCGACGTGATCAAGGACGCCAAGGAAGAAAAGGGCTTCTTCGCCACCTGGCGCAAGGACGACAAGGTGTGGATCGAGATCCCGGAAGCAATGTGGGAGCGCCCGTTCTTCTTCTCGGTCAACGTCACCCACAATATCGGTGACGCCGGCCTGTTCGGCAACCAGATGGGCGGCTTCCTCGCGGCCGGTCGCGGACAGTTCGTGGCCAGCTTCCGCAAATTTGGCCCCAACGGCGTGCAGCTCATTGCCCGCAACATCGCGCACACCGCCGCCAAGGATGCCCCGATCCGCCATGCGGTGGAACGCAGCTTCTCCGACAGCCTGATTGGCAGCGTCAGCGTTGCCAGTGCACCGCATCCCGAACGCAAGAGCGTGCTGATCGAAGCCAACGCGCTGTTCATCAACGACTTCCCGATGGCCGCGCAGCAACTGGAGCAGACGTTCCGGCAGTCGTATTCCTTCGACGACAAGAACTCGAGCATCGAGAAAGTGCGCAACAGCGAGACCGAGACCGGCTTCAACGTGCGCGCCCACTACCGTCTCGGCCGCGTCGCCCTGCCGCCGCCGACGCCGGCGCCGGGGCAGCCGCTGCCCAAGTACCCGAGCACACTGCCGGACATCCGCTCGCTGTTCATGGGCTACTACTACGGCTTCTCACAGTTGCCGCAGAGCCTCATGCGTCCGCGCGAGGCCGATCCGCGCGTCGGCTACTTCACCGCCAACGTGAACGACTTCAGCAACCCCGACAAGCGTGAGACGAAGAGCCGCTACATCATCCGCTGGCGTCTCGAGAAGAAGGACCCGACTGCAGCGCTGTCGGAGCCGAAGCAGCCCATCGTCTACTGGCTCGACAAGAACATCCCGACCGCCTACCGCAAGGCGGTGAGTGACGGCATTCTCGAATGGAACAAGGCTTACGAAAAGATTGGCTTCAAGAACGCCGTCGTCGTCAAGCAGCAGGGTGACGACGATGATTTCGACACCTCGGCCACGCGCTTTGCGTCGATCCGCTGGGTGGCTGGCAACGGCATCCAGTTCGGCGCCCGCGGCCCGAGCAAGGTGGACCCGCGCACCGGTGAAATCCTTGATGCCGACATCGAAATGAATGAGGACATCACCCGCCTCTACAGCGCACGAGTCAGCGAAGACCCGCCGCGCCCCGTTGGCAGCGCGCTGGCCTCCGGCCTGATCCGCAACTCCGGCGAACTGTGCGCCTATGCCGATAACAAGCTCTCGGAGGCTGCCTTCGCGCTGGACCTGCTGGTGGCCCGCGGTGACTTCGAATACGGCTCGCCACAGGCTGAATCGTGGATCATGGACGCGATCAAGGACATCACTGCCCATGAAGTGGGCCACACGCTCGGTCTGCGCCACAACTTCAAGGCCTCGATGGCAGTGACGCCGGAACAGTTGCGCGATCCGAAGTTCGGCGCTGAAGTGGGCGTGTCCGCTTCGGTGATGGACTACAACGCGCTCAACATCGCCACCAGGGACGAGCGTCAGGGCCAGTATTCGATGGTCACGGTCGGCCCGTACGACATCTGGGCCATCGAGTACGGCTACAAGGAAACCACGCCCGAGACCGAGAAGGCCGAGCTGGCGAAGACGCTCTCCCGCGCGCTGGAACCGCAGCACGCCTACGCCACCGACGAAGACGCCGGCTTCATGCCGATCGTCGAAGGTATTGACCCGGAAGTGAACCGCAGCGATTTGTCGAGCGATCCGCTTGGCTTCTACGAGAAGCGTTTCGCCGTCATCCGTGAGCTGTGGGATCGCGTACAGGCGAAAGAGCTGCCGGCTGGCACCAAGTACGAGCAGTTGCGCCGCAACTTCCAGCGCGGCTTCCTGCTGATGGGCCAGGTCAGTGAGCTGGCAGCGAAGTATGTCGGTGGCGTCACCGTGTTGCGCGATGTGGCTGGTAGTGGCCGGCAACCGCTGACCCCGGTGGACGCCGACAAGCAGCGCCGCGCACTGAATCTGCTGGCGAAAAACCTGTTCGCCGTGGACTCGTTCAAGTTCAAGCCGGAGTTCCTCGGCAAGCTGACCCCGGACTTTGACGCGCGTTGGGATTCAGTGTCTGAGGACGACGTCGGTATCCCGTCGGTGGCGCCGATTGATCAGTCGGTTGCTGGCCGCGTGTTCGCGTTGCAACGCGCAACGCTGGGCCAATTGATGCGCGACAGCGTGGCGGTACGGCTCGTGGTGGCACCGGAGAAACTGGCTGACAGCAGCAAGGCGCTCGGCTTGCCGGAACTCTATGGCACGCTGCAGAAGTCGATCTGGAGCGAACTCGGCAGCGGTGCCAGCATCAGCATGATGCGGCGCAACCTGCAACGCGAGCATGTGCGCCTGCTGGCGGAAGCGGTGTCGAAGCCGAGCCCCGCCGCACCGGCCGATGCACGCAGCCTGCGCCGCGAGTTCGCCGTCGATCTGCTGGCGCAACTGCGCAAGGCGGCGGCGAAGCCGGGCCTCTCGATCGAAAACCGCGCCCATCTGAACGAGTCGGTTGCGTTGCTCGACGGCGCATTGAAGGCGCAGATTGCCAAGGTGATTGGCTAGGCGGTTGCCTATGTCGGCGCTGAGTTGCGTTTTGCACGCGCCGGAGACACTTGGCACGAGGCGGCGGCTGGCCGTCGCCTCGCTAGCGATATTGTGCTTCGGCACAATCCCGGCGTACGCGGTTGACGCGCAGGCAGCGGTCGACCTGTCTGACTACTACATGTACATCTGCGGCGTGGATTTCAACATTTGCCCCTATGGTGTTGCGCATCGGACCGGGCCGCCCGTGGTCGTAGCGCCCGCATTGCCCAAGCCGGCCGCGAAGGTGACGAACGGCTACTTCTTCATTGAAGCCAGCAAATTTACGCCGAATCAGACGCATGTCTATCGGCCTTGGTACTTTGTACAGCCTGTTCCTTGCCGCATTGAGGCCACCACCCTCACGCGACCAGTAGTGCAGGGTACGGTAATTCGCGAGACGAACTACTGGCGTTGGGGCGGCGAGGGGTGTGGACCGAACTTCTTCATGACACCTAGCCCTGTGCGCTGGGTTCTCGACGACGAAATCACGCTCGGCGCCCCCATCCGCAAGCGTGCGCTGGACGGTGGCGAATTCGATGCATCACCCATGTCGGTTGTGCGGGCCGGGGCACCATGGGCAACGTACTTCTGGGGCTACAAGCTGGGACTCGTTGAGAGTCGGAGCGACTGGAACGATGCCAACCGCAGTAAGTTGCCTTCGGATTGGCCGGGCTTTCCACCATCAAGCGAGGACTTCAAACTCACCACCTTGCCACCGCCCTGGGTCGAAGGTGAAGTCACCGAGTACGTCAATACGGCAGACTTTCCCAGGCAGCCGGATGGGCAGTACTTCTACGCCGCCACCGACGCTGACCGCGCTGCACTCGACAGCATCGCCACCTGGCGGCGCACCGGCAACAGTTTCAAGCAGGGTGGCTACGTCAGCGTCTGCCGTTTCTATGGTGGCGCCAACGGCGGGCCGAACACCCACTTCTACAGCGCCAGCGACACCGAATGCAACTGGCTCAAGGGCGTGAGCTTCCTCGCCTACGAAGGCCAAACGTTTCGGGTGAACAAGCCACTGCCTTTGCCCGCCAGCGCACCCGCAGGCACACAACCTGGCTGCCCGGCCGGATCAAAACCGCTCTACCGGCTCTACAACAACGCCAGCGCACCGGGCAAAAACTACGTCTCGAACCATCGTTACGTGACCAGCCGCGCCACAGTAGACGCCGCTGTTGCCATCGGCTGGCTCGATGAGGGGGTGAGCATGTGTGTGCCGGAGTAGGGTGTGGCAGGGCAGGCGATACTGCCGGGCGATGACAATGAGAAAATCAGGCGGATGAAAGTCCGTCTGATTTTTTTTGTGCCGCTGTTGCTGCTGGTGGCCGCGGTTTCCCGTGCGCAATCGACGACGGTGGTCGTTGACGACAAGGGGCAGGCGGTGGAGAAGCCGCCGCTGCTCGCCGCCGCAACCGTTGCGGCAGTCACGGTGCCTGCGCCCGGCGGCCGAGCAGTTCGCCAAACTCTGCGCCAACACGCACGACCCCGCCGATTGCGGCAAGAAGATTGAGGCGACACAGCTCAGTCGCGGTGGCAGCCTGATAGGCAACGTCATCAAGCGCGATGGCAGCCTGCTCGCTGTCATGGTGCCTGGTGAGCCGCCATTTCTGTTCGAGGACAAACCGGGCGAGGCGGGGCCGAACTTCAGTTTCTACGGCTACTACGCAGCGTCGGATTCGGTGGTGCTGTACCGGGCTCAGGCCGACAAACTGGACTTTGTGCTGGTGCACCGTGAGACGAAGAGCACCACCGAGCTGCCGAACGAACCGTTTTTCAACAGCGATGGCCGCTACTTTGTAACCATCGACTTTTGCAAGGAAGGTTGCGAGAACCGGCTCGCGGTGTGGCGCTTCGAGCGTCGAGGTCCGGCGCGTGAACGCGTGTTTGCGCCGCGCACGCCGTGGACGGACGCTGGCGTGAGCTGGGGGGCGCCGCGCCGACTGATCGTCGACTACACCGAGAGCGGGCGCAACGCCTCAATCAATCTCGATCTGGGCGACCCGCGCTGGACGGTGTTGTTGCCGTAGGGCCTGCTTGGCAGGACGAAAGACGAATGACGAGTGACGAAATTACGATGATCGCCGAAGCGACGACGTCGGACGATGCGCTGCAGCATCGTCCGATCCGCAGTTTTGTGGTTCGCGCCGGTCGCATGTCGGCCAAGCAGGAGCGCGGTCTGACCGATGGCATGGCACGACACGGGGTTGCTTATGCGCCCGGCGTGATTGATTTCAGCGCTCTCTTTGGTCGCGTGGCACCGACGGTGCTGGAGATTGGCTTCGGGATGGGCATCACTACCGCCGACATCGCGGCTGCCCATCCGGAAATCAACTATCTCGCCGTCGAGGTGCATCCGCCTGGTGTGGGCAACCTTTGTAATCTGCTTGACGACAGGCAGATCCGCAACGTGCGGGTGATCCAGCACGATGCGGTGGAGGTGCTCAACCACATGATCGCACCGTCGTCGCTGGCGGGCGCGCATATTTACTTTCCAGATCCCTGGCACAAGAAACGGCACAACAAGCGCCGGCTGGTGCAGCCGCCGCTGGTTGCGCTGCTGGCGTCACGGCTTGCAGCAGGGGGCTATCTGCATCTCGCCACCGATTGGGTGCCGTACGCTGAACAGATGCTGGAGGTGCTGACCGCCGAACCGTTGCTGGTCAACACGGCGACCGACTATGCGCCGCGCCCGGAATGGCGGCCAGAGACCAAATTTGAGCGTCGCGGGCTCAAGCTCGGCCATGAAGTACGCGATCTGTTGTTCCGCCGGCAAGCTGCCGGCGACTGACTGCGTTATCGGCGGAAATCCTCAGCGCTGCGTGGCGCCGACGCAGGATTGAGTGGCGCGGTCACCTGCGGCAGGCCGGCAAACGCGGCATCCGGCGGGAACTCGCGTGCGCGCGCGATCACCCAGGCTGCGCGTTCATGCTCGCCGGCGCGTTGCAGTGCTCGTGCCCAGGCTGTGAGCAGCCGCTCGTCGAGCACATTGCGGATCGGCCGCGCGAACCACTCAAGCGGCGCCCGATCCCCCGCCAGCATGATCGCGGCGTAGTCACCGTACTGACCGTAGAGCGGGCTGGCGCGGGCAGCGGCAACGGCGTCAGCGCGCGCGCCTTGATCGTTGCCGGTGAAATGAATGGCCGACGCCTTGCTGTATTCGTGCACGCTCCAGCCTGTTGCGATCAACAGCAGCGTCGCCATGGACGCGATCAACCGCGCCGACGTCAATCTGGCGGCGGGCGCTGTGTTAGTGGTCGACGCTGCAGGCGCCGGCGGCGTTGCTGCCAGGTCGCGGGCAAGTGTTGCCAGCACAAATGCAGTGGGCATCAGAAAGTAGCTGAACCAGAGCGGGTATTCGAACAGGCTGTGTGTACCGATGCTGAGCAGCAGCAGGGCGGCAACGCCGATGCGGGCCTGCCCTGCGTTTGCGGACATTGCGCGCTGGACCCGTGCCGGCCAAAGTGCGACGATGACCAGCGTTGCAGCAGCGACTGTTACCGGGATACCGAGCTCTACGGCCAGATGCAAGGGCAGCGAGTGGGCATGATCGAATACGTCGGGAGCCCGGTCCGCGAATGGCGTCAGCGTCCATACAAAGTTGAGCTGCGCCCAGCCGACGCCCGCCCATGGATGCTGCATGATCAAGCCCAGCGTTTGCTGCCACAGCGCCAGACGCTGGGCGAGTGAAGCATCAGCGGTGTCGCGGCTGAACGCATGTTGTGCCGCCCAGCCGAGCAACGCCAGCAGCAGTATCACCAGTACGCCGGCGAGCCACGGCTGCCGGTGCCACTTGCCGTTACTTCGGCCATTGGCATCGTGTCTGTGGCGTGAACGCAGCCAGACGAACGCACCGATCATCGCGACCGCGACGAGACTGATGATTCCAGCCCGCGAGCCGCTGGCGAGCACGGCAAGCGTGAGCGTCGCGCAGGCTGAGAACCACAACAACGGCCAACGGCGCAGCAGACTGGTCGCGGCGACAAGGCCCCATACCATCAGCGTTGCCAGTTGATTGGGCTGGCGCAGATTGCCGCCGGCGCGCTCGTGGGGGCCGGCAAGCGAAGCGATCAAACGGTCATCGGCCCATGCCGGCGCGGCAGTCTGCACCAGCGCCACCAGCGCGTTGAGCAGTGCTGCGATCAGCAGACCGGCGAGCAGCCAGGACCAGGCACGGGCCAAGGTATGGTCGTCGAGGCGGAAAAGCACCACCCATGAGAGCAAAGCTGCGAGCGACAAATTGACTGCAATCGGCGCAGCAAGGAACCACGGGGTGACGCCGAGCAATGCATGGGCGAGCAGTGTCGCCAACAGCAACGCCCATACCAGTGACGCGGCGGCGCCCGGCAGCGTCAACTGCCGCCCACTGTTGCCAGAATGCAACGCGGCGATCAGCACCACCACCGCCCACAGGCCGCAGGACAGGGCCTGACTGACGAATGCTGGCTGCGGTGGCCGTTGCCAAGCCCAAACCAGGGGCAAAGCAACTGTCAGCAGTATCAGCAGCGAGAGCATGCGCTCACTTGTTTGCCTGGCGGCGGGATCGGTCTTGCCGCCAACAGTGGCTATTTGGCCAGAACCCTTTGCTTTAATGGGCTGAGAGCGTGTTTTACTTGATTGTCGACTCATGAAGAAAACAGCCGTCAGCCCTTACGCAGAAATCGTTTGCGCCAAAAGCTGTTACGACCAAGTAGCCTCGCCTACCGCCAAACATCGATGCAAAAATTGTCTCTGATTGGCGACACAACTGAATCTCAGTGAATGTGTGCGCTTGCTAACTTCGCGCAATGTCAGTTGCAGACAGAGGCGAGTCCTGTCACAATTTTGCAAACAGACAGGATTTTTCGTGCAAATCATTCTACGGGGGCTCGTCCGGAGGGTAGTGGTCGCTGCGTTGCTGGCGATGTCTGCTCACGCCTTCGCCGGACCGATAGGCTACTCGGTTCGTAGCGACGTTGACCGCAAGCTCTACCGTATCGATATGGCGACTGGTGTTGCCACCGACATCGGCGTTACCGGCTTCAGCAAGATTGAAGGCCTCGCCATCAGCACTACCGGCGAAATTTATGGCGTCAATCCATCGACTGCGCAATTGGTCAAATGCTCGGCCATTACCGGCGCCTGTGCGGCAGTGGGTACGCTCACCGGCCTGCCGCAACTGCAGGTCAATGCCGGACTGACGTTCGCCAGCAACGGCTCGCTGTACCTGGCAATGAACGCAGTTGTCTACCGCATTGATCCGGCTACGGCGGCCACTGCTGCGCTTGGCGGCTCCGGGCCTGCGCTGTCAGGGCTGGCCGGAGTAGCTCCGACCGCTACCTGCCCGTCGGGCTTGTTTGGCATGGGTGGCAACGGCGACCGCGGCAAGTTTTACTGCATCAATACCAATACAGGCGCGGCAACGCTGCTGGGTTCGTTAGGCACTTCGCCGCTGGACGTGGGGCTCGACGGCGATCCAGCCACTGGGGCGGTGTGGGGCATCAGCAACGATGAACCGGGGCAGGTTTTTGCGGTGGATCCAGTCTCACTGTCGGTGAGCAACGTCAACACGGTGACGCTCGCAGGCAAGGCGATCGGTGGTTTTGAAAGCCTGGCGATTGCCCGCACAGGTACCGCTGCAGTGGGCGACCCGGTCATAGAACCAGCCGCTGCTGCAATCCCTGATATTCCGACACTGGGCCAATGGCCGTTAATGCTGCTGGCGTTGTTGCTGCCGCTGGCAGCGCTGGCTGTCACTCGGGCGCCAGTCACAAATTCACTTCGCCGGCACCGCTAGCAGGCAAACAGTTCGGCCAGCGCCGCGCCCGGCTCCGGTGCGCGCATGAACGCTTCCCCGACCAGGTAGGCATGTACACCACGCGAACGCATGTGCGTCACGTCGTCACGCGTCAGGATGCCGCTCTCGGTGATGACACGTTTGCCAACCGGAATGCGGGTCAATAGGTCAGTCGTCGTCGCCAGCGACACGTTGAACGTGCGCAGGTCGCGGTTGTTGATGCCGATGAGTGGTGTTTGCAGCGTGAGCGCTGCGTCGAGTTCCGCAGCGTCGTGTGATTCGACCAGCACCGCCAGGCCAAGCTCGATTGCGAGCGCCTCCAGCGCCAGCATCTGGTTCCACTCCAGCGCGCCGACGATCAGAAGGATGCAGTCCGCGCCCATCGCAGCGGCCTCGTACACCTGATACGCATCGACGATAAAGTCCTTGCGGATCACCGGCAGGCTGCAAGCGGCGCGCGCTTCGCGTAGATACGTTTCGCTGCCCTGAAAGTATGAACGATCCGTGAGCACGGAAAGACAGGCGGCACCGCCGGTTTCGTAGCTCCTCGCAAGCTCGGCAGGAACGAAGCGCTCGCGCAGCACCCCTTTGCTGGGGCTGGCCTTCTTGATCTCCGCGATCACGCCGCTCCGACCGGAGGCGATCTTTGCTTCTATCGCTGCGGCGAAATCGCGGATATCCCCGGTGCGCTGCCGCGCCTCGGCTTCGGCGCGGATCGCCGACAGCGGCTTCAGGCGCATCGCAGCAGCGATCTCCTCGTGCTTGGTCGCGGTGATCTTGTTGAGGATGTCACTCATGGTTCCGTCCGTCGTGCTGGTCAAGCGCCAAATGGCTTGCTCTTGAACGATTGTGTGAGCGATGCCAGCTCATCGACTTTCTTGCGCGCGGCGCCACTGGCGATGGTGGCGCGCGCCAGCTCGATGCCGTCGCGCAACGTCTTCGCGATGTTCGCCGTGTAAAGCGCAGCACCCGCGTTGAGCAACACCACGTTCTGCGCCGGACCGGGCTCGCCCGATAACGCACCGAGCAGCATCGTCATTGATTCTTCCGGCGTATTGACGCGCAGATTGCGGGTTGCACTCATCGTGAATCCAAAGTCTTCCGGATGGATCTCATACTCGGTAATCTTGCCGTCCTTGAGCTCACCGACCAGCGTGCCAGCGCCCAGCGAGATCTCGTCGAGCGAATCGCGGCCGTGCACCACCATCACGTGCTGCGCGCCGAGACGCTCCATCACGCGAACCTGAATACCGACCAGATCGGTGTGAAACACACCCATCATGGTGTTTGGTGCGCTGGCCGGGTTGGTGAGCGGACCAAGGATGTTGAAGATCGTCTTCACGCCCAGCTCACGGCGGATTGGCGCCACTGCCTTCATTGCCAGATGATGATTCGGCGCAAACATGAAACCGACGCCAACCTCGCGGATGCACTGCGCAATCTGATCGGGGATCAGCATGATGTTGACGCCAAGTGATTCCAGCACGTCGGCTGCACCACTCTTTGACGACACGCCGCGATTGCCGTGTTTGGCGACTTTAGCGCCAGCCGCCGCAGCAACGAACATCGAAGCCGTGGAAATGTTGAAGGTGTGCGACAGATCGCCACCCGTACCGACGATGTCGATCAGGTTGGGTTCGTTGTCGATTGGTACTTTGGTCGACAGCTCGCGCATCACCATCGCCGCAGCGGTGATTTCACCGATGGTTTCCTTCTTGACGCGCAATCCCATGAGGAAGGCAGCAGCCTGCGCCGGCGAGAATTCACCCGCCATGAGCTTGCGCATGAGCGAAAGCATCTCATCATGAAAAATCTCGCGATGTTCGATGGTGCGCTGGAGGGCTTCGTTGATTGAAATGGGCATGATGGTGACCTACAGATTCAAAAAATTGCGCAACAGATCATGACCGTGTTCGGTGATGATCGACTCGGGGTGAAACTGCACGCCCCATACGGGCAACGTCTTGTGTCGCACGCCCATGATCTCGCCGTCGTCGCTTTCAGCAGTAACCGAAAGTACGTCTGGCAGCGTCGCACGTTCGATCACGAGAGAGTGATAGCGCACCACGGTGTAAGGGCTCGGGATCCCGGCGAAACAATCCTGCCGGTTGTGCGTGATGGTTGAGGTTTTGCCGTGCATCACGCGCTGGGCGCGAATGATGTTGCCACCGAACGCAGCGCCGATGCTCTGGTGGCCGAGGCAGACGCCGAGAATCGGCACCTTGCCGGCAAACGCCTTGATCAGCGGCACCGAAATGCCCGCCTCGTTGGGGGTGCAGGGGCCAGGCGACACGACGATGCGTTCGGGTTGCTTCGCTGCGACACCCGCGAGGTCAATGGCGTCGTTGCGCACCACCTCGACCTCGGCGCCGAGCTCGCCCAAGTACTGCGCAAGGTTGTAGGTAAAGCTGTCGTAGTTGTCGATGAGCAGGATCATCGCGCTGCTCCCTGGAAGTAATCCTTGACGGCTGCGACGAACGCATCGATGTCGTCACGCGAGACGTCAAGGTGAGTCACCAGCCGTGCCGCATAGACGCCCTGCATCAACATGCCGCGTTGTTTCAGAAATTCTTCCAGCGGTTCGGCGTGCGCATCAGGGACATTCAGGAACACCACGTTGGTTGCCTGCGCAGTGACGGTGAGCGCGCTCACCTCGCCGAGCCCGGCGGCGAGCCGCGCTGCATTGGCGTGATCGTCCGCCAGACGTTCGACGTTGTTCTCCAGCGCGTAGATGCAGGCGGCCGCCAGATAGCCCGACTGACGCATGCCACCGCCGAGCATTTTCCTCCAGCGCGCTGCCCGCTCAATGAACGCAGCGTCTCCCACCAGCACGGCACCGACCGGCGCACCGAGCCCCTTCGAGATGCAAAGGGAGGCGGAATCGAATGGCGCCAGCAGTTCGGCAATGCTGAGCCCGCTGGCAACGGCCGCGTTGAATGCGCGGGCGCCGTCAAGGTGAACATTGAGTCCCTTGCTGCGCGCAAACGTGGCGGCGTCAATGACGTACTGCTGCGGTAACACACGGCCGCCCCAGGTGTTTTCCAGCGCGAGCAGTCGGGTACGCGCAAAGTGGGTACCAAGGCCGGGGCCAAAAGGCTTGATGGCCGCGGCGATCTTGTCGATCGGGATCGTGCCATCGGACGCCTGTTCGATCGGTTGCGGCTGGATGCTGCCGAGCACTGCGGCGCCACCGCCTTCCCAGCGATAGGTGTGCGCCATCTGGCCAACGATGTACTCATCGCCACGCTCGCAGTGCGACATCAGCGCTGCGAGATTGCTCTGCGTCCCCGAGGGAAAGAACAACGCTGCCGGCTTTTGCGTCATCTCCGCCATCAGGGCCTGCAGGCGGTTGACGGTCGGGTCATCACCCCAGACGTCATCTCCCACTTCGGCCACGCTCATCGCGGTAAGCATGCCGGGCGTGGGGCGGGTGACGGTGTCGCTGCGCAGATCAATCACTTTGTTCATGCGGCACTCCCATCCAGACCACGTTGCACCATCTCAGCCGCTCGCAGGACGGAGCGCACCTTCTGCAGGGTTTCTTCCCATTCCTTCGTCGGCACCGAGTCATGCACGATGCCCGCGCCAGCCTGGGCGTAGAGCTTGCCGTTCTGGATCACGGCAGTGCGGATGGCGATGCACATGTCCATGTCACCCTGATAACTCATATAGCCGACGGCACCGCCATAGATGTTGCGCTTTACTGGTTCAACTTCATGGATGATTTCGAGCGCGCGGATCTTCGGTGCACCCGACAGCGTGCCGGCCGGAAAGGTGGCGCGCAGCACGTCGATGTTATTGGTGCCGGGTTTGAGGGTTGCCTCGACGTTGCTCACAATGTGCATGACGTGCGAGTAACGCTCGATAATCATCTTGTCCTTGACCACCACGCTGCCAGTTTTCGCAATACGACCGACGTCATTGCGACCGAGGTCGATCAGCATTACATGCTCGGCCACTTCCTTCTCGTCGGAGAGCAGGTCTTCGGCCAGCGCGTCGTCTTCCTCGCGCGTGGCGCCACGCTTGCGGGTACCGGCGATCGGGCGAACGGTCACGGTCTCGCCTTCCTTGCGCACCAGAATCTCCGGCGAAGCCCCAACGACGTGGAAGTCGCCGAAGTTGTAGAAGAACATGTAGGGCGACGGGTTCAGCGTGCGCATCGCGCGGTATAGCGAGATCGGCGGCTCCGGGAAGTCCATCACCATGCGCTGTGACGGCACCACCTGCATGCAGTCACCGGCGGCGATGTAATCCTTGCAGACCTTCACTGCCGCTTCGTACGCGGCCTGCCCCATTTGCGATTCGGCATTGACCGCCGTTGTTGCGTGCTGCAACGGCAGTCTGGCCGGCTCACGCAATTTCGCGCGCAACTCAGCCAGCCGCTCGTTGCCGCGCTGGAAGGCATCCGGCTTCGCCGGGTCAGCGTAGACGATCAGCGAGATGGTGCCCGAGAGGTTGTCAACCACCGCCAGCTCTTCGGTCAGCAGCAACAGGATGTCTGGTACGCCAAGGTGATCCGGCTTGGGATGCTTCTGTGCGAACAGGCCGAGCCGTGGCTCGATAAAGTGCGCGGTTTCAAAGCCGAAGTAGCCCGTGAGCCCCCCCGCAAAGCGCGGCAAGCCGGGCACGGTGGCGACCTTGAATTGCGCCTGGAAGGCAGCGATGTAGTCCAGCGGATCGGCAACGGTCTGCTTGCTCGGCCCGAGTGGCGTGATGTGAGTCACCTCGTTGCCGCGCACCTCGATGCGGGTGCGGGTGCGCAGGCCGATGAAGCTGTAGCGGCCGAACCGCTCACCGCCCACCACCGATTCCAGCAGGAAGGTGTAGCGGTCGTTGGCGAGTTTGAGGTAAATCGATAGCGGTGTATCGAGATCAGCAAGCGTCTGTTCGACGAGCGGGATGCGGGTGAAGCCCTGCTGGGCGAGCTTCAGGAATTCTTGTTCGGTCATGGTGCAACATGCTCCGGAGGGGAGGGATCGCCGCTTTCGTTGCGGCATCCAGTATCAGAGTCGGGTTCTTGTTGTTGCGGCGTCCGGGGGCCGGACGCATGCGCTCGCAACCAGCGCAAAGCATTGTTGGCAGGCTAACGCCACCAACCTCCAGAGCTTTGCCACCAGGAACGGACCGACGGGAACATGTTGTGAGCTTTTCGCTTTCAGCGCTCGCTACTCGTCAATCGAGCAACGCAGCAATGTCCGTAAATGTATCCACGATTGCGTTTGCGCGCAAATCGGCAAGATTTTCGCCCTCGCTGTAGCCATAGGTCAGCAGCACCACCGGCGAGCCCGCCGCCTGCGCGGCGCGGCTGTCATTGCCGGAGTCACCGACCATCAGCATCTGCGCCGGATGCACGCGATGCTGCCCGGCAGACCAGAAAATCATGCCGGGGTCGGGCTTGTTGGTGGCCAGCATGTCGCCGCAGACGATGTGATCGAAGTACTGGGTCAGATTAAAGTGTTTGAGCAGCGCCTCGCTGTAGGTCGTCCATTTGTTGGTGACGACCGACAGCGGTAACCCGCGATCGCGAAATGCATTGAGCCCTTCCAGCACGCCGGGGTAAATCGACGTGCTGTCGGCAATGTGCTCAAAGTAGAACTGCCGGTAGAGCATCAGCGCATGCTCCAGCTCGGCATCACTCGGCTCGCGGCGCAGCGCGTGGCGCAGCGACTTGCCGACGTGGGCCATCAGGCCCTTGCCAACGAAGGTCTTGACCAGATCAATCGGCAGCGGCTCGTGGCCCATCTCGTCAAGCACCAGATTGACCGATGCGCAGAGATCGGGAATGGTGTCGAGCAGTGTGCCATCGAGATCGATGGCGATGGCTTTGATGTGGTGCAGACTCATGATGTTGTGTTTTGCAATCGGTGCGGTGTCAGGCTGGCTCGGGACTCACCATTTGCCGTAGTGTTGCACGACAGCTCGCCACAATGCCGCCCGCTCGTTGCCCATCGTTCCTTCTCCGACCTTGGCGTGCTCGCTGGCGGCAAGATGAACCATCACCAGACGGTGCGCGGGATCTACGAATATCGCCTGGCCGTGAATGCCCAGCAGCATGAAACGCCGCGCCCGCGAATTCTCCAGCCAGAAGTAGTTGCTGTACCCGTAGTACGACGACGGATTTCGTGGACGGAACGCCGCAGCGACGCGATGCCAGTCCGTGCTGTCGAGCAGGAATTCACGCGGAATGACCTGTTTGCCGGTGTCGGGCCGTTGACCGTCATTGGCAAGAACGATGCCCAGTCGCAAATAGTCACGAGGCAACGCGCGCACGCCGCCAGCGGCATTTTCCAGGCCGGCGCCGTCGAGGAACCAGGTTGCTGTACCCTCGGCCCCTATCGCCTGCCACAGCCGGGGCTCCAGATAACGGGCGAGACTCTCACGCGTCGCCGTCTGAAGCACCGCGCCGATCAGCGAAGTTTCAATGCTTGCGTAGTGGAATCGGGTGCCCTGTGGTGCCTCCCGAACGTTGAACGCTTTCGCACCGAGTACGACACCCACGCGATTGGCAGCCATCCGGAACTTCCCATGGTCGTCGCCTGGTTTGTACGTCTCCTCGTACTTCACCCCGGAGGCCATGTTCATGAGGTTTTGCAGCGTTGTCTCGCCGTAGGCCGTGCCGGTCAATTGCGGTAGGTAGGTTTGCGCCAGCGCATCGAAGCTCGGGATGAAGCCATCCGCTCTTGCCAACCCCATTCCCAGGCCGGTGATCGATTTGGCCATCGAATTCGAAAGAAAACGATGCTCGGCTGTCAATCCGAACTGATAGCGCTCAAACACGATTTCACCGTCTTTGGCGATCAGCAAAGCCATCACCGGATGACGCTGAAAATAGTCGTCAATCGAAAGCGACTTTCCTTGCAAATTCCATGTCAATGGCAGCGCTGTTCGCGGTGTCGCGAGAGGCATCGGTTGCGCGGACGGCTTCATTACATTCACCCGGACGCCTGGCCGGTCCTGCGAGTGCAGTGCGAGTTGCCAACGCTCCTCGGTCGTCAACGTGTGGCCGGCGACCGCATGATCACTGGTTGTTGCGCATCCGGCCAGCGCGGCGAAGATGAGCAACGTGCAAGCGTCGAACGCAGTTCTCATTCGCAGCCGCGCCGGAGCGTCTCGCGCAGAATCGTTCAAGGGCGCCGGGGCGGACATTTGCGATGGAACACTTGCGACGGCCGGTCAGTCGCGGCGTATCACGCGGATACGTGTGATGTCAGTGCGCTGCGCATATTGCGGATGGCAGCAGCGTAGTCGTTCGCACCGTAAATCGCGCTACCCGCCACAAAGGTATCGGCACCGGCCGCCGCAACTTTCGCGATGTTGTCGGCCTTGATGCCACCGTCGACTTCGAGCAGGATGGATTTACCGGACGCATCAATGCGCCGACGCACTTCGGCAACCTTTGGTAGCACGCCGTCGATGAATTTCTGCCCGCCGAAGCCGGGGTTCACGCTCATCAGCAGCACCAGATCAAGCTTGTCCAGCGTGTAGTCGAGGTAGGAAAGTGGCGTTGCCGGATTGAATACAAGGCCCGGCCGGCAACCGCAGTCGCGAATCAGCGCGATGGTGCGGTCGATATGCTCGCTCGCTTCCGGGTGGAAGCTGATGATGTTGGCGCCGGCCTTGGCGAATTCCGGGATGATGGCATCGACCGGCTTCACCATCAGGTGCACGTCGATCGGTGTTGTCCCCACGTGCGGCTTGATGGCGCTGCACACCATCGGGCCGATGGTCAGATTGGGAACGTAATGGTTGTCCATCACGTCGAAATGGATGAGGTCAGCACCCGCCGCGATCACGGCGCGCACTTCGTCGCCGAGGCGCGCGAAGTCGGCGGACAGGATGGACGGTGCGATCTGGTAGTTGCGAGACAATCTGAGATCCGATTGAGAGAGATACCGCCGCAGTGAACCGCTACAGCATCAAGGTTGATCCGACCCCATTTTACTTGGCCGATCAGAGCGATCCGGCCAACGATCAGTATGTCTTCGCGTATCACATTCGCATCGAGAACGTCGGCGAGGTGGCGGTGCAGTTGCTGTCACGGCACTGGGTCATCACTGATGCCGACGGCAAGGTTGAAGAAGTGCGCGGCGCCGGTGTCGTTGGCCAGCAGCCCAAGCTCGCACCCGGCGAGTCCTACGAGTACACCAGCGGATCGCAGTTCAAGACGCCGGTGGGGACGATGCAGGGCAGCTACCAGTTTGTGGCGGACGATGGCGTCAAGTTTGACGCGCCAATCCCGAAGTTCGTCCTGTCAGCGAAGCGGGTGCTGCACTGATCAGGTCTTCGGCGTCGTGTCAGAAGTGGGATTTTTGCCCGCTTCGGCGGCAGCTTTGGCATCGTGTTCAGCCAGCTTGCGGTGCCGTGAATCGCTACCGCGCACGACCCACCAGATGAGCGCAACAAACATGCCGCCGATGCCCAGCGTTTCCACCAGGAAAATCCAGAATCCGCTTTCGATCATGCCGAGATTTCCACGCTTTCCAGCCGTACCGTCGTGTGCCGCCATTGTAGGGACGCTCTGGCTGGCAGGATGTGCAACGCCACCGCCGGCACCGGTTCCGGCATCCGCTCCGGTACCGGTAGCTGCGACACCCGCGCCCACTCTCGCACCCGTTGCTGCTCCAGTGGCCCCACCCGTCGCCCCACCGGCGCCAGTTGTGGAACCCAAGGCCCGCTGGACACCCGCGCTGTTCGCCGACCTGCCTGGCTGGAAGGCCGATGATTTGCGGGATGTTCGTATTGCCTTCAGCGAAAACTGCAAAGGTCTGCGCAGCAAGCCGGAGTGGATCAGCGCCTGCTCCCGCTTTCCGTTCGACGGAACGGTTGCGAAGCAGCGCGAATTCATCGAGAGCGAATTCGTCCCCTACCAATTGACGCGTGCCGACGCCGAGGATCGTGGCCTGATCACCGGTTACTACGAACCGTTGCTGAAAGGGTCGCGCACCAGGACCGCGCGCTTTGGCGTGCCGCTGTATTCGCGCCCCGACGATTTGCTGGTCGTCGAGCTTGGCGATCTCTACCCGGAGCTAAGGGGCAAGCGGGTGCGTGGCCGTCTGATTGACACCCCCCAGGGCAAACGCGTGGTGCCTTACTTTGATCGCGCCCAGATCGACGTGAACGCGTTGACCGCCACGTCCAGCCTCAAGCCGCTCGCCTGGGTGGATGACGTTGTCGAGGCTTTCTTCCTGCAGATACAGGGCTCGGGACTGATCGAATTGGCGGACGGTTCGCGCATGCGTGTGGGCTATGCCGACCAGAACGGGCATCCGTTTCGCGGTGTCGGCCGCATTCTGGTGGATCGTGGCGAGCTCAAGCTCGAAGAAGCCAGCATGCAGGGCATCAAGGGCTGGATCGCGCGCAATCCGGACCGCGCGACGGCACTGCTGAATGAGAACGCGAGCTACGTGTTCTTCCGCGAGATTGACGCCAAACCCGCCGGGCCGCTCGGTTCGCTGGGCGTGCCGCTGACGGCGGAGCGATCAATTGCGGTTGACACGCGCTTCATCCCGCTGGGCATGCCAGTCTGGCTCGCGACCACTTGGCCAAATGCGCTGCTGCCGCTCAACCGCTTGATTTTTGCGCAGGACACTGGGGGCGCCATCCGTGGCGTGGTGCGTGCCGACTTCTACTGGGGCACCGGCCACAAGGCGGGTGAACAGGCCGGCCGCATGCGGCAGAACGCGAAAATCTGGGTGCTCTGGCCCAAGGGCACGGTGCCGCCGGCAACACCGTAGAAGCAGCTGGGCCGCGCCCGCGTCATGTTCAACACTTGATGCGTGCCGGTCAGGTCGCGGCACAGCCGCTCCTACAATCGGCGCATGAACACGCAGCGATTCACGAAATTCCTTGACTTCATGGACGCGCTGCTGGCGCGAACGTCAAGCGAGCCGGAAATTCTTGACCAGGGCGAGACGGCACTGAAGGCCCTGATTGCCCACGACGACTGGTTGCCCGCGGCGTACGCTGCGCCAAAGCCCGCCAAGTATCAGCAATACCTGCTCTACGCCGATCCAGCGCGCCGCTACAGCGTGCAGAGTTTCGTATGGGCACCGGGGCAGGGAACGCCGGTACATAACCACACGGTCTGGGGGCTGGTGGGCGTGCTGCGCGGTGAAGAGCGCTGCGAGGAATATCCGGTGCCCGGCGCCACGGCAATGCGCTGCGTGCACCAGCACCGATTGTCACGCGGCGGCGTGGACCGCGTATCGCCAACCATCGGTGACTGGCACGCAGTGAGCAATGCGCTTGCCGATGCGCCGTCAATCAGCATTCACGTCTACGGTGCAGACATCGGGCGCGTCACGCGCAGCGTGTGGGACACGGCGACACAGCAGGTGAAGCCTTTCGTGTCCGGCTACTCCAACGAAGCCCCCTGGATCGCCGCGCGATGAGTACCATCGAAGAGGGCGTGCTTCACCTCACCCGCAACGGCACCCACACGCACCTGACGCTCAACCGGCCGGACAAGGCCAACTCACTGGCGGCGCCGCTGGTGGTGGCGCTGCAGGCAGCGATCGACACCGCAAAACAGGACGGCACGACGGTGCTCACGCTGCGTGGTAACGGCCGCAACTTCTGCGGCGGCTTCGACCTGTCGAATCTCGACAACGAGAGCGACGACACACTGATCCCGCGCCTGATGGCGTTGGAGCGCATGCTGCAATCGCTTTACTACGCACCATTTGCCACCATTGCGCTGATCCACGGCGGCGCCTTCGGGGCTGGCTTCGATCTGGCCTGCGCCTGTGACTACCGGCTGGCGACCGCGGGTACGCGCTTTCGCATGCCGGGCTGGCGCATGGGGCTCGCCCTCGGTACTCGGCGCACGGCGCAGCGCGTGGGCGCCGAACGCGCCTTCGTGTTCCTGCGCGACGCGCTGGTGATCAACGCCGAGCAGGCACTGGCGCAGCAGTTCATCACCGAGATCGCCGATGAAGTGACCTGGTCGCGCCGCATTGACGAAATCGCCGCGACCAACGCCAAACTGCCGCCCAAGGCCTATGCGCAACTGAAGGCGATGCTGCAGACCAACACCGGTGAGGCAGACCTGCGCGACCTGCACGCGTCGCTGGTGGCGACGCCGCTGAAGCCGCGCATGCGGGCCTACGTCGCGTCACGCGAGTAACGGCTTTTTCTCGAAATCCGCATTCCAATTGGGCTTGAAACGCGAAAATAATAAAAGTCGATATTCGGGCAGAAAATAAAAAACGCCCGCATGCAGCGGGCGTTTCAGCTCGAAAACAGCTAAAGCTGTTGCCGATTACTGTTTGCGGAAGTCGTCGTGACAAGCCTTGCAGGTGCCGCCGACCGCGCCGAACTGCTTCTTGAAGCCAGCTTCGTCGCCCGCGCTGGCCAGCTGCGCCAGTTTGGCCATTTCTGTCTGCATGTTGTCGGCAGCTTTCTTGAAGTCAGCCGCTTTCGACCAGATTTCCGGCTTTGCCTTGGTGTTGCCAACGTTTTCGGTGCCGGCAACGAAGCCTTCCCACGGCATTTTCGACAGCGGCACCAGATAGCTGGTGGCGCGCACGGCGTCATCCTTGTTGAACGGCTTTTCGCCTTTGGCAACGGCGCCGAGCGGGCCGAAGTACCAGCCGATCAGCGCGAGCGCCGACTGGCGCTGCTTGACGAAGTTTTCCGGCTTCGGCTGCGCCATCGCGGTGGTGGCGAGAGCGACGGCGCCAGCGGCGATCGCGATTTTGGTCAGGGTTTTCATATGCACTCCAGATGTGGTTGGGGTTGGTTGTAAATCAGGACTTGAACAAGGCAGGCCAGTTGACGGCGATCGCCACGGCGGCAATCGCGATTGAAAGCAGGATGAATCCGAGCGGCATCGACGCCTTGCGTGAGGCTTCGGCTTCGCGGGCGAGCTCTGCGGGCAATTCCTTGCGGCCACTGAACATCGCGCGCACCAGATTTTCTTTCTTGACGAACAGGTGGAACAGCACGGCGGCAATGTGTACTCCCACCATGATCAGCAGCAGGTCACCAATCAGCCGATGCCGGCTCATCAGTTTGATCGAGGCTTCGTCGCTGATGTAGCGTGCCAGCGGGCCGGTAGTGGCAATCTCGTCGTTGCTGAACAGACCAAGCACCGCTTGGGTGGCCAGCAACAAGAGCAGCGCCAGCACCATCCAGCCACCCACCGGGTTGTGGCCGACGACGTATTCATGCGTCTTGCCCATCAAGCCTTTGGCAAACCGAAAGGCCCGCCCCGGACTGGACAGAAATGAGCCGTAGCGCGCGTATTCGCCACCGACAAATCCCCAGAGAATGCGGAACAGCACCAGCGCGAGGATCGCGTAGCCGCTCCACATATGCCATGCAATCGCATTGCCGCCCACCTTGCCCGTGATCACCGAGATGACGAACAGAGCAACCAGCGACCAGTGAAATACACGGACGAAACCGTCCCACACCGGTGCGGAAATGAGATCAGTGGCGGGTTTGGTCATCGTGCATGTTCCTTTTCAAAAGCATCCTGAAGCTGGCTCAGACTTTCGCGCAGGCGCTTCAGTTCACTGTCATCCAGTCGGCCAAAGGCCCGCTGCAGGTGTTGCAGATGGGCCGGGAACACTTCCTCGAAGAGCAGCGTCCCCTTGCGGGTGAGCGCCACGTGCGAGCGGCGCGCGTCATCGCAATCGGCCTTGCGGCTGATCAGGCCGCGCGCCTCCATGCGGTCGAGCACGCCCGTGAGCGTGCCCTTGGTTATCAGCGTCTTCTCGCCCAGTGCCTTGCAGCTCATGCCCGGCGTGTTGCCCAGGGTGGCGATGACGTCAAACTGCGACTCGGTCAACCCCATCTGCCTTACGTGGGCACCGGAGTAGCGCTCGAAAGCCTGCGTGCAACGGATGAGCTGGCGCAAGGTGTAGAGAAACTCCGGTTTCGGTTGGGCGCGATACATTAGTTCGCATTAGAACAATTTTTTGCAATCGCGGCAAGCACACTAGCCCGCGTCGATAATTGATCCATGACAAACAGTGTTCACGTCCTTCGCCCGGCGCTGTGGCTGGCTGGTCGCGCCGGCTGGCTCGTTCTGGCGGTTTTGGTCACGGGTGCTACCGTGGCGCGGGCGGCGTTGCCGGAGCCGATCGCCCAGGCGCTGCGCGAAGCCGGCGTGCCGCCGTCCGCCGCCAGCCTCTACGTGCGGGAGGTTGGTCGCGAGCAGCCGCTGCTGGCGCATCGGGCGACCACGCCGATGAATCCGGCGTCGACCATGAAGATCGTCACCACGCTGGTCGGGCTGGACGTCCTTGGCCCCGCCTACACCTGGCAGACCACCTTTGCCAGCAATGGCCGGCTGCAGGGTGGGGTGCTCAGTGGTGCACTTTATGTCAAGGGCAGTGGCGACCCGAAGCTCACCAGCGAGAGCCTGCAGGCCATCGTCACCGCGCTGCGTGCACGGGGCATTCGCGAGATCAATGGCGACCTGGTGATCGACCGCAGTCGTTTCGCCAAAGCGGTGCATGATCCGGCGGCGTTCGACGGGCTGCCGCTGCGCCCGTACAACGTCGGCCCCGATGCGCTGCTGTTCAACTTCAAGTCGGTGGGCTTTCGCTTCGCGCCGCTGCCGGATGGCACGGTGCGGGTGATCACCGACGGCGCGTCGCCCGATGGTCTGAGCATTGTCAACACACTACGCACCACAAGCGGTACCTGCCCGCAGGACTGGCGCTCGCGCATGGCGCCAAACTTTGATGATCGTGGCAACGCGGTCACCGCCACCTTTGCCGGCATCTATGCCACCGACTGCGGCGAGCGCGACTGGTACATAAGCCTTTACGACCACACCGGATTGTTCGCCGCCATGTTTGCGCGGCTTTGGCGCGACGCTGGCGGCACCTGGACAGGCGTGGCCCGCGAGGGCGCGCTGCCACGCAACGCACGCGTCCTGCACACGCATATCTCGCCGCCACTGGCGACGATGGTCACCGACATCAACAAGTTCAGCAACAACGTCATGGCCCGCCAGTTGCTGCTGACCATCGACGCCGAACTGAGCAAGCGCCCGGCGCAGGCCAAACGGGCCGGACGCAGCATTCGTGACTGGGCGAAGGCGCGCGGCTTCGATCTACCGGATCTGGTGATTGAAAATGGCTCGGGCCTGTCGCGCATCGAGCGGATCTCGGCGCAAAGCCTGGCCGGCATGCTCGAATATGGACTCACGTCGCCGTTCGCCAGCGATTTCCTGTCGTCGCTGCCACTGGCCGCGACGGACGGCACCCTGGCCAAACGCTTCGTCAACCAGCTGGCCGAGGGCAATGCCTATCTCAAGACCGGCACCCTGACCGGCGTGAAGGCACTGGCGGGTTATCTGCTGTTACCCGACGGGCGCCGCATGCTGTTCGTTGGCATCGTCAATCACGGCAATGCCGAGGCGGCGCAGAAGGCGCTGGATTCGGCGGTGGACTGGGTTTATCTCACCGAAGCCGCGAAATTGAAGGCACTGACCCGATAACAACGCCCTCGGACGGCGCCACGGCAAACAAAAACGCGCCAGCGGATCACCCGGTGGCGCGTTTTGGCGAAGTGTCAGCGGTCAGTTGACTTCGCGTTTGTCAGCCAGCCGCAGCCAGCCCTTGATGACACGATAGGCGTGCCAGATCCAGAGGATGCCGGCTGGAATCCAGGCGACCAGAAGTCCGATGCCGATGGTGAGCACGACGAAGACGCAAATCAGCGCGCCCCACAGCAGCGACCACCAGAAGGTGCGGATCAGCCAGCCGTAGTGCGACGCCAGATACGTCCCCGCTGCGTCATCGCGCTTGATGTAGGCAACGATCAGGCCGGCAACGGCGATCAGGCCGCCCGTCAACAGGCCCAGCGCGAAGAGCGCATAGGTGACGTGTGTGATCTGGACCGTTGATTCGCTGGGGGCGGTGCCGCCTGCGGTGGAGTTCGGCACAGAAGGGAAGTCAGACATTTCTTTTTCTCCCGGTAGGGGCGTGTGGTGTCGAGTCGCCGGCCGGGATCCCGGTCAGCATCGCTTGCCTGCAATATCGCTATGATTTCTCCCAATTGCAAGCGCCACCACCTGCCTGTGCGACAGGGGGCACTGGCGCACGACAGAACGAACAAGAGAACGACGGAGTGCAGCAGTATGTCAGCGCGAATACCGGATGAACAGGACGCCAACCGGATCGTCATTCTCGAAGGCTCACCACTCGGCACGCCGATGGCCAAGTCGTTCGCCACCATCGAAGAAGCCGAACCTTTCGTACTGACACGGGTGCGAGCCAACGCGCCGGTGAACCTGCGCGAGCGCATGGAAAAGGCGATCGCCGAGCGCATCGTCAGTGAAGATGGCATCGCCGCCGTGTCAGAAGTGATAGGCGGCAAGCTCGCCTTCCTGCGCGGGCTGGCCCAGTCGTACGCACCACGGGTCACCATTGTGCTTCGCCGCTGGGATGATGATGACGATGCGCGGCGCTAGGCGCGCTGCATCGCTGGCGGCGGTAGTCGCTGCCGTTGCACTCTCTGGTTGCGCCAGTTTCGATCCGCACAACGTCATCGGCCGTCATGTTCAGGCTGGCCCGGCCGCTGAAGGGACCGCCACCCCTGCAGTGCGCCAGGCCGCGATTGACGCGGTGTGGAACACGGTCAACGATCGCTATTACCGCGCAGACCTGAACGGCGTTGACTGGAAGGCCGCGCGGGAGAAATGGCAGCCGCGCGCGCTGGGCGCCGCCACCGATGACGAATTCTGGGAGCGGCTCGACCAGATGGCCGGTGAACTGGCTGATTCGCACACCCGTATCGAATCGCCGAAGCAGGTCGCGCGACGCAAGGCGTTTCAGGCGCTCTCGCTCGGCCTCAACGTGCGGCTGATTGACGGCGCGCTGGTGGTGCTGAGTGTGCACCCCGAGTCCGACGCCTACTGGGCTGGCGTGCGCTCTGGCATGAAGCTCACCCGCATCGCCGGGCGCGACGCGCTGACGCAGTGGCAGGACTGGCAGCAGTCGGCGCGGCGGTACTCGACCGTGCAAGCTGGCTGGCGTGCACCGCTGCGCAAGCTCAACGAAGCGGCGGCTGCACTGATCGAAAAGGCGAAAGCCGAGCGCCTCACCGAGCAGGGCCTCGCGCTGGAGTTCGAGCGCGTTGATGGCAGCCCACTCGCTGCTGCGCTGAAGCCACGCACACTCTCGACGCGTCCGCAGGTGACGCATCGCACACTGCCGTCGGGCATCGGCTACATCCGCCTCACCGCGTTCACCGAATCGTTGCGTGCTGGCCTGCTTGACGCCGTGACGGCGCTCAAGGACACGCCGGCGCTGATCATTGATCTGCGCGGCAACGGCGGCGGATCGGCGGCGATGGCCGAGGCACTGGTAGGCAGTTTCTTCAAGCAGAAGACGGTGATTGGCCGCGCCGCAACGCGCACCGGACAGCCGGTGACAGTGGCGTTCGGCGCCATCAAGCTCATCACCCTCGAGCGCGACGTGCCGGGCCGTGCCGACGCCTATGCCGGCAAGGTCGCCGTGCTGATGGACAGCGACAGCGCCAGCGCGTCGGAGGCCACAGCGGGCGCGCTGCAAAGCACCGGGCGCGCCATTGTCGTCGGCGAGACGTCCTGCGGCTGCCTGCTCGCCTACCTGGGCTATGCCGCGCTGCCCGGCGGTGGTGAGCTGGCGTACAGTGAAATCGGCTTCACCACGGTCAAGGGTGAGCGCATTGAAGGCAAAGGCGTGGTGCCGGACATCGCCGTAGAGCGAACGCTTGCCGACATCCGCGCGCAGCGTGACCGCACGCTGGAGGCGGCGCAAACAG
Organism: Casimicrobium huifangae; assembly: GCF_009746125.1. Lineage (NCBI taxonomy): Bacteria > Pseudomonadati > Pseudomonadota > Betaproteobacteria > Casimicrobiaceae > Casimicrobium > Casimicrobium huifangae. The sequence continues at coordinate 3,975,339 of NZ_CP041352.1, read as the reverse complement.
CCCTGCTTACGACCGCGAAATAGCCAACGGCTTTTTGGCGAAAAGCCTATTCCAATTGGGCTAAAGCGTCGTTTTCGTCGATTGTCAACTTTCGCCGAAAATGCCCATCAAGCCCAGTTCGGTTGCGGTTTTCAGTAAAAAGCCATTGATGCCAAACCGGCATCACACGCGTCGTCGCCATTCGCTAGCATCGTCGGTCCAATACGCACTTTTTGCGCCCTGACCGCGCCTCCACCATGCAATTCGCCGACCGTCTCCAGAACGTTGAAACCTCCGCCATCCGCGAGCTGTTCAAACTGCTCGGCAAGCCCGGCATCATCAGCTTTGCGGGCGGCTTCCCTGACCCGGCACTGTTCGACGTGGAAGGCGTGCGCATGGCCACCGAGGCCGCGCTGGCCGACAACCCCGGCGCAGTGCTGCAATACGGTGCCACCGAAGGCTTCGGCCCGATGCGCGAAGCAGCCGCGGCCTTCATGCGCAACAAGGGCGCCAGCGTCACGCCGGAGCAGTTGATCATCACCACCGGCAGCCAGCAGGCGCTTGACCTGATCGGCAAGACCATGATCACGCCCGGCGACAAGGTGATCGTCGAGGCCCCGACCTTCCTGGCGACCATCCAGTGCTTCAAGCTTTATGGCGCCGAGCTGATCACCGCGCCGATCGACGCCGACGGCGTGCAGGCCGACAATCTGGAGCAACTGATCGACCAGCACAAACCAAAGTTCGTCTACCTGATCCCCACCTTCGGCAACCCGAGCGGTGCCATGCTCTCGCTCGAACGCCGCAAGCGCATCCTCGAAGTCGCTGCTCGCACGAAGACGCTGATCGTGGAGGACGATCCCTACGGCGAGCTTTACTTTGGCGCCCCGCCGCCACCCAGCATGCTGGCGCTCAGTGATGGCATCCCCGGCTCACGCGACTGGCTCGCCCACTGCGGCAGCATGAGCAAAATCCTCTCGCCGGGCCTGCGCGTGGGCTTTCTCATCGCGCCGCCGGAATTGCTGACCAAGGCCACCATGTGCAAACAGTTCAGCGACGCCCACACCAGCAACCTCACGCAAGCCACCGCCGCCAAGTATCTCGGCCTCGGCCGCCTCGAAGGCGCGCTGGCGAAAGTGCGCGCCACCTACGCCGAGCGCGCCCGCGTAATGGGCGAATGCCTCAAGCGCGAACTCGGCGATGCCATCGAATTCAACGCCCCGCATGGCGGCATGTTTGTCTGGGCACGGCTCACGGGTGGACGGAACGCCAACGAGTTTGCGCAGCGTGCGATTGAAAAGCTGGTGGCGTTCGTCCCCGGCGCGCCGTTCTACGCACGCGATCCCGATGTGTCCACACTACGCCTCTCGTTCGCGACGGCAGATCTGGCGAAGATTGAAGAGGGGATTGGGCGGTTGGCGAAGGCTTTGTAGCGCGTTCGCCACGGTGAGATCGTTGAACTAAACTGCGCCGATGAAACTCGTCGGCACGATTGAAAGTGTTGAGACCATTGCCAAAGGGCGTGGCATCCGCGAATATGCGCAATTGGTCACCCGCTTCGGCGGCAAGAACTGGGTCAAACGAAAGGGCATCGCTCTTGTCGAAATTGACAGTCAGACAGGCCGTGCCGAAGTGCACTGGTACGAATGCCACGGCATCGGCAAAGTCAAAATGAAAGTGAAACACTGGCTATGAAACATTACGCATTGTGTTTGAGCAACGATTTCGGCGCTGACTTTTCCGGCGACGACGTTTTGCCAGGCCTAGTCTACGAGACGCTCGGCGAAGAGCGTGGAGCCCTGCGAATCGTCGACGAATCGGGCGACGACTTTCTCTATCCCGCCAGCAACTTTCGCGTCCTCAGCGATGCCGATTCGCAATTGCTGGAGCGCAGCATGGCGGCGCTGGCAGCGTAGCGCGATGTGAGGCGTGAGAACCCGCACGAGGCGTATCGCATGTCCTGCCAGTCGACTGTTCCCGGCTATTTGGGTTGGTAGCTAACTAAATGACTGAGCTTCCAGACGAAGCTATAGCGGCGCTTGACCTTCGTCTAGCCAAGGGCGAGGTGTCTATGGACGAGTATCTGCAAATCAGGAAGGTGATTGAAGAGCCGCGCCCTAGCTCGCCGACCCATCCTCGTCATTCGATACAACCACTGGGCGAATACAAAGGATTCAAAGTATTTCCCGATTACTGGCAGTACGAAGATGATCGAATGCCAATCGCTGATATTGCATCTGTGTCGGTTGGACGATCAAAGTTAACTATCAATGGATTGGCGTCTGTCAATCATTCGTATGTTTGGGTGACTTTGATGTCTGGTCGAATGGTGAAATTCGATGAAAAGAAAGCACACTTTGGCGAGGAGCAGCATCAGTATCTGCTGAGATTCGGCAAAGCGCTGCAAGGAGCGTCCTACAAAATTCGTTTGCAGCGTCTGTGGGATCGACTCTCCCTTGAGGGACGCGTCAAGATCGGTACGCGTTCCAAAAATTCGTCGCAAGAGTGCTTTCTAAGTTCAGACGGGCAGCTTACGTGTGGTGCGATATCTCTTGACCTTAAGAAATGCAAAGCCGAAGGACAACTACACCTCGGAACACACTCGTTCAACACGCAATTTGGCTCCGAAATTTACGCCTCCTACTCGACGATACCGCTTAGAGAGCCGCCTTTCACGGCTTCGCTGGCAGTAACGACCAGCTTGGATACAGATATTGCTTTCACCACAGTTGATTGGTTGTCACGACCAGACAACGTCATTCGTTCCCCTCGCGAATAGTCACGCATAGTTGTTCTCTGAAATGTTCGACATTGGCCCATTCGTATTTCCCATATTTTCTGGCGTGTCGGAACAGGGTGTGTTTCGTGTTGACAAGTTCTTAGGTGCTGGATTTTGGATTGGGAAGCGGGGTCACTTTCTTACTTGCAAGCACGTTCTTGCGCAAATTGAGCCAAAACAAGTTGCCGCGATTGCCCGTCTTCCATTTTCTAGTTCGGCGCCATATTTGAGAATTGTCGAGACTGTTTCTAGTCGACGGTTTGATGTAGCAGTCGGGCGCGCATTCGTCAAAAGCGATGTTCCGGTTCTTCCGACTTACTCCGGCCCAATCGGCCTAGGCCTAGAGATACAAGCGTTTGGATTTGCTGACGCAGGCAAGGAGCCAGGACAATACTTTCTCGATCTACGCCTACTTCGTGGTCACGTGACAAGGTTGTGCCAAGATAGTTTGGGATTGGAAACGCCGTCGGTTATGGAGGTTTCATTTGGCAGTCCTAGTGGCTTTAGCGGTACGCCGCTTCTGGTTGATAGTGCGGTTGTTGGCATGCTCCACAACAACCTTGAGACAAAGATTGGACATCACTCAATTTTGGATGTGACCGAGAATGGCAATCGATACAAAGAAGATGCCTATCGCGTCTACGAGTATGGGGCCGCGCACATGATGCATGAGCTTTCTGACTTTATTGAAGACGCCTGCAACAGCTTAGGTAAGAACTGAATGTTTGAGTGCCGTCGCTTTATGCGGCGACGATGCCTATGCCGACTCTCAAATACCTAACCCACTACCCCGAACCTCTTCAAGCGCAAGTTCGCACTCTGATCGCTGAGAATCGCCTGGGCGAGATGCTGCAGAAGCGTTACCCCGAACCGAACACGGTGCGCACGGATAAGGCGTTACAGGAGTTCACGCTTTCGCTGAAAGCGCAGCACATGAAGAGTGCGGTCACGCCCGCCAAAGTGATTTTCGACAATCACCTGCAGGTGGTGAAGCATGCGTTAGGTACGCATACTCAGGTATCGCGTGTGCATGGCTCGAAGCTGGTGGCGAAGCGTGAGATTCGCATTGCCAGTGTGTTCATTGACGCGCCAGCGGCGTTTCTGCAGATGATCGTAGTGCACGAGCTTGCACATCTGAAGCAGCGCGAGCATGACAAAGCGTTCTACCAACTGTGCCATCACATGGCGCCGGACTACGCGCAGCTTGAGTTCGACCTGCGCCTCTACCTGACGCATCTTGATCTGACGAAGCGCCAGATCGCGGAGTGATCAGTTCGCCAACGCGCGATGGTCGTAGCTGACTACTCGCGTAAGGCGCCATCCGCCGCCCAAGCGAAGAGGGGTTGGTTCAGCCGCAGATTATTTTGAACGCGTCACTTGCTGCAATTCCTCCCGAATAATCGTCCGCAAATTCGCGGCCAAATGCTCCCCCTCGACAGCGCGTCGTAGTGCGTCATTGATCAGTGTCTGATAGCCGCGCTCGCCGGCTGTCGCCTTGAAGTGCTCAATGATGGGCGTATCGAGCATGATGCTGATGCGCTGCTTGCCGACGCGTGCGCGGACGGCGTCCTGCCATTCACTGCGCGTCGCTGCCTTGCCGCCTACGCGAAATTTGGCGCGGTCGAAGTGCGCTTGCGTCAGCGGCGGCGCGTCGTCAGAAGTAGCCAACGTTTTGGTAGTAGAGGTTCGTTTCATTGCTGTCTGCCTTGCGCATTGAAATGATGCGAATGCTGGTTTCGGATTCGACGTGCACGACGAGCACCACCAGTGATTCAAGCAAACCAATGCCGATCATGCGCTGTTCGCCATATTCATGACGGTCGTCCTCAAACAAAACCATTGGCGCGTCGAAGACCCGTACTGCATCTACGAAATCAAGGCCGTGCTTGGCGATATTTGCCAAGGGCTTTGCCTAGTCCCAGATGAAATTCATGCAATGCAGTATACATATAAAAATGCATACTTAGCGGGCCGAAAACAATTTCCAGTTAGTGGCAAAGCAACGTGAAATTCATGCAACCGGCATATTGACGCCTGACGCTTCATCCATCTAAAAGAACAAGCCTGAGCGCGTTTTCACGCTGTACGACGGCGGGCTCGTTTACTTACCTTCACGGAGACCCGCATGCATCCCATGCCCCATCGCCTGGCGTCGCGCCGGGCTGCGCAGACGGCCGTTGGCGCGCTGTTTGCCCTGCTAGTTCAACTGGCGCTGAGTGCCATTGCGTTTGCCCAATCGCCTGCGCCAGCACCGGCCCCCAACAGCAAGGAGGCCGCGCAGAAGATCTTTGCCGATGCAATGGCGGCGGCAAAGACCGGGCCGGCGGAGGTGCCGCTGGCGTCGCAGGGCACGCTCAAGTTGCCGGCGAACTATCTGTTTATCCCGCAGCCGCATGCCACTCAGGTGTTGAACGCGATGGGCAATCCGGGCAAGGACCCACGCTTGCAGGGGCTGGTGTTCCCGGTGGAGCGGGATAGCTGGTTCATGACTATCCGCTTCGAATCCTCCGGCTACGTGAAGGACGACGACGCCAAGGACTGGAACGCCGACGATCTGCTCAAGAGCTATCGCGAGGGCACCGAAGAAGCGAACAAGGAGCGCACCAAGATGGGTGTGCCGGCGCTGGAGATTCTCGGCTGGGCGGAGAAGCCGGCGTATGACGCGGCAACGCATCGGCTGGTGTGGGCGATGTCGTCGAAGGAGCGCGGCGCGCCGGCCACCGATGGCCAGGGCGTCAACTACAACACCTATGCACTGGGCCGCGAGGGTTACTTCAGTCTGAATCTGGTGACCGACCTCGCCGATCTGCCCAAGCACAAGACGCATGCATCGACGATGCTCACCTCACTCGAATTCGACAGCGGCAAGCGCTACGCTGATTTCAACGCGTCGACCGATCGCGTTGCTGAATATGGCCTCGCGGCGCTGGTCGCCGGCGCGGCGGCGAAGAAGCTCGGGTTCTTCGCGATCGTTGCCGCCTTTCTTGCCAAGTTTGCCAAGGTTGGGCTGCTGGCACTCGCTGCGTTCGGTGGCGGTCTTTGGAAGCTCTTTGGTGGCAAGAAGAAAGAGGCGGCGCCCGCAGCTGACATGCGTGATGCGGCCGTGGTGCCCACGGCTGAACCCCTGCGCGCGCAGGTGGCCGATGCGCCACCGCCATCGGCGACGCCGGCCGCCACACCACCACCCACACCCGGCATTGATTTCGGCTCGCCCGACAAGAAATAGCCAATACCTGCTCGCCAGCCCGCACGATGACCAAGCTCCTGCTCCTGCTCTTTTCCGGCCTCAAGTTCGGAAAGATTTTCACCACCGGCGGCACCATGCTGATCTCGGTGGTGGCCTACGCTTTCATTTTTGGCTGGGGCTATGCGGTCGGCTTTGTGCTGCTGATGTTCGTGCATGAGATGGGTCACTACTTCGCGGCGCGGCATCGCGGGCTCAACGTCGGCGCGCCGACGTTCATCCCGTTTCTCGGTGCATGGATTGAGCTAAAGGACCAGCCGCACAGCGCGGAGACCGAGGCCTTCGTCGGTCTCGGTGGTCCGCTGATTGGTACGGTTGGCGCGCTGGTCGTCTATTTTCTGGCGCGCAGTTACGACAGCACGCTGCTGCTGGCGGTGGCGTACTCGGGCTTCTTTCTCAACCTGTTCAACATGATCCCGCTGTCACCGTTCGACGGCGGACGCATCACGGCGGTGCTGTCGCCGCGCATCTGGTTTCTCGGCGTGCCGGTGCTGGTGGGTTTGTTTGTCTGGCGACCGAGCCCGATGCTTATCCTGATCGCGCTGATGGCGGCGCCGCAGCTCTGGAAGGCGTGGAAGTACCGCAGCGACAGTGAAGAGGCGCAAACCTACTACGCAGTCTCTGGCGCCACGCGGCTGGAATACGCCACCTATTACATCGTGCTGCTCGCCTTCCTCGCCGTCATGACGCATGACGTGCACGAGATGGTGCAGGCGGCGCGCGTGGCGAAAGGCTTCTGATCGCGCTGTCTGGCGAACGATTACGGCAGTGCGCGATGGTCGTAGCTGACCACACGGGTGATTCGCCACTCGCCGCCCTTGTTCTGCCAGATGTGCAGAAAGCGTCCGCTGCCGGCGCAGCGTGCCGCGCCGACGGGGCAGAAGTGATGGGTTCCGGAATACACGGCGCCCCAGTTGCCAATCGGCCACACTTCCAGTGAACCGGCAACCAGCTTGCGGCTGAACTTGCCGCAGACATTGGCCTTCACGTCGGCGATGAACTGCTCACGGCCCCACGTCACGCCGCTGTTGTCATGGTAGAACTCAAGCGCCGGGTCGAAGAAGTTCGCCAGCTTGTCCAGCTCGCAGCGGTTGAAGGCCTCGAACAGTTCGTGGTCCAGCGTCTCGATGCGGTCACGCAAAGTCACAGTCGGGGCTAGCGCTACTGAGGGAACAGGTTGCGCGTGCGTACGCGATGATGTGCTGATGGCAGTAAAAATGGCAACCGCGATGGCGATGTATGCGCCGCGGCGCGGTGAGCAGAATGGCAGCATGTCGTGAACCCCGGATTGGTAGATCACGCATCATCGCCAACGCGCTGCCCGCTGTCGATGGTCGGCTGACGGGTCGCAGGCCCGGGGCGTTGAGTCGCGGGTATTCACGGCAACACCTGGCTGCACTATGCTCTATAGCCATGCAACGCGTCGCGCATGCTCCCAACCTCGCCATCGCCACGCTATGGCTGGATGCGCTGGCCAGCGATGGCATCGAGGCCACGGTGCAGCGGCAGTACCTCGGCGGCGGCATTGGTGAGTTGCCGCCGCATCAGTGTCTGCCGGAAATCTGGGTCAGCGACGATGCGCAAGCAACGCGCGCCAGGGGCCTGCTGCACGATCTGCAAAACCTGCCGCAGCGGCATTGGGCTTGCCGAGCCTGCCATGAGATTGTCGAGGGCGGCTTTGAATCCTGCTGGAACTGCGGCGCGCCGATGCCGCCGCTCTGACGCGTGTCGAGTTGCCGGGTCAGTCGTCGAGCCCGGTGATCGGCCAGCGGCGCTCGGCGCCTGCTGCGCCAGCGTTTAGCGCGTTGAACACCGCGATCGCACCGTAGGCATCATTGGCAGCGTAAACCTGCTGGCCGCTGGACAACGTCGGCAGTGACCAGTTCGACGTGCTCATCCGCTTTGACTTGCTGAACTGCTGCCCGAGCACAATTGCGACCGCCGTCTTCACGCCGATCTCATTGCGGTAGCCCTCCTGCCGGAACCAGGTGGTGAGATCGAGCACGGCGCGCAGCGGCGCGCCAAGGCGGGCGCGGATGTGGCTGCGGTCTGACTTCAGGCCGAAGCCGACCTTCACTGTCGTGGTGCTGCCCAGCAGTGAGGCGATCGCAGCGCGCGATGCAGGGTTGTTCACCTGAAACAGCCAGGCCCGCTCGCTGGTGGCAAATTGCACGACGTGCGGCCCGGTTGAAGCTTCGCCCTTATGGAAGGTCGGCTTTGATTCGGTGTCGAAGCCCACGTAGCCGTGCCGCGAAATTTCGGCAGCGGCTTGCCCACACTCATCCTCTGTCGCCGGCACGTGAATGCGCTCCAGCGTGAGCGGGGTGAACGGTGGCAGCGCAGCAATATGCTCGGCATCAGGTGGGAGGGGGCGTGGACGCATGTTCCTGCTGGGTTCGGCGGTCAGGGCATCAACAGCTGGATGAACGCCTCGATGTCCGGCGCGGTGCTTCGTACGGGATTTGAACCCAGCGCCCCGGCAATCAACGCGTTGCCACGCAGGCCGAGCAGGTAGCGCAGTATCAGCAGGCCATCGGTGCCGACACGATACTGGCCATCGCCATCAACATCGAGCGCGGGACGGATGTTGTCGAGACGAGTCTTGACCGCTGCCGGATCGGTGATGGTGGCGTCGTTGGAGAGCGCATCGCCCGTCAGCGCACCGCCGGAGAAGCCAGCGAGATAGCGGGCGATCAGCAGACCATCGGTCGCACCGTCGTAGAGATTGGTGGGCGTGCTCTTGTCGACGTTGAGGGTGGCCCCAGGGGCGCCGTCGTAGGCTGCCTTGATGTCGATGCGACCCCAGCCAAACGTGTTGTTGGGCACCGTGGTGGCGACATTGCCGCAGTTCACGGACGCAGCACGCCGCACCGCAGTCCGCATCAGCACTCGCTTGATCGCGTCGGGATTGCCAATCAGATCAGGTCGTGCCGACAGGAGCAGCGCAGCCGCTCCTGCGACGTGCGGTCCCGCCATCGATGTGCCACTTGATGAGCCATAACTGCTGTCGGACGTTCGCGTACTTGACCGAACCGATACGCCCGGGGCCGAGACGTCCGGCTTCATGCGGCCGCTACCGTCCACGGTGACGGGGCCACGACTTGAGAAAGACGCGATGGCGTCGGTGGTGCTGGCGCCGTCAGTGGCGCCAACGGACAACACGACATCGTAGATCGCTGCCGGGTCCAGCACGGACGAGCACGCCGAGCCGTCATTGCCGGCGCTTACCACCACAAGAATGCCGGCCGCATTGACGCTTTCGACCACCGTCTTCAACACGTTGACGTCGGTGCAGCCCTCCGATGGCGGACATCCCCATGAATTGTTGATCACGTGTGGCGCTTTTGCCGGATCGGGGTTGTTGCCAGCAAGATCGGTCGGCGCAATGAACCACTGGAAACACTCGGCATAGGTGGCTGGCGTGCCGTTACCCTGATCCATATTGCGGCAGCCAATCCACTTGGCGCCAGGCGCGACGCCCACCTGATTGCTGCCGCCGTCATCACCGACCATCGTGCCCATCGTGTGGGTGCCGTGCCCCTGGTCATCGCACGGAGTGACCGAATTGGCGCCGCAGGAGCCGCCACCGGAGTGAATGGCGTCGTGCCAGTGGTAATTGTGATTGGCAGTGCTGCCGTTCCAGCCGCGATACTTGCCCTTGAGGGCTGTGTGGGTCCAGCGATAGCCGGTGTCCTGACCGCCGATGACGATGCCCTGCCCGGTGAATCCGGCCGTCCACATTTCGTTGGCCCGAATCTTGGTGACGCCCGTCTCGACTGCCGATATTGCAGTCGGCGCCGCGGCGGGGCGTTCCAGTACCAGCTGTTCCCGCGCCGGTTGCGACAGCTTGACGCTTGGATTGGCGGCAAGGCGCTTGACGTCCGGCCGGTTGGCCAGCGCCTCAGCGGTGGCGGCATCGGCATGCACCAGAATCATGTTGGCGACCCAGAACGGCTGGTGCTGGACGCCACGTGTTGCCAGCCAGCCCCGAAGATCGGCCTGTGTTGCGTCGGCGTGCTCGCGCAGCGTCTCGTACACATAGCGACCACGCGCGGTCTTGTCGGTTATCGTCGCCGCCTGCGAAAGATCGGCCTGCAACGGCATCTGCACCAGTACCGGCACGGTCGCCGCCGTAGCGAGTTCTTTAAGGACCCACGCGTCGGCCTTGCTGGCCAGTCGTGCCGATGCGGTGAACGGGACCGCCGCGTGCGCTGCGGTGGCACTAACCAGCGCTGCGGCGACAAGGATACGAAGGGGCATGGGATAGCTCACGCAAAAAGTGTTGAATGGCAGGTGATGGAAGCGTTGCGAATTGTTGCGCGCTCAGTCAGTCGAGCACATCACCGGCCGGGTTGTCGCCAAAGTCGGGCCGCGCCAGGTAGCGCAGTACGCGCTCGGCAGCGGCGTCGATACTCAGCAATTGTCCGCTACTGTGGTACTCCACAAACCGTGCATGATCCGGGAACGCGTCGGCATCGGCGCTGCGCAGATGGGTCTGCATGTCGGTATCGATGATGCCCGGCGCCAGCGAACAGACTCGGGCGCCGTTCGCTTGTGAGCTTTCTTCCAGCGCGAGGCAACGTGTGTAGTGATCCATGCCGGCCTTCGCTGCGCTGTACAGCGATTGCGATGCCATCGCGCGGCGGCCATTGCCGGACGAAATGTTGAGCACCCTTCTGGCGGCGGACCAGCCAGCGGTGGCGCGCAGAAATGCCGCCGTGAGCTGCATCGGCGCCTCCAGCCCGACGCGCAGCACGCTGGCGATGTCAGCACTGCTGGCGTCGGCGAGCGGTGCGATGCGCGGCAGCACGGCGGCGTTGTTGATCAACGTGACCGATGCGTAGGTGTCGGCGTCAAGACTGACCAGCCAGTCGTGCAGGCGCGCCGCAACGGCAGCGCCGCCATCACCAAGATCGGCAGTCCATTGCTCGAGCGTGCACTGGGGCGTGCTGCCAGCGAGCAAGCCGAGCTCGTCGTTACGGTGCCTTGCGATGCAAAGCAGTGAATGACCGGCCATCAACAGTTGCCGTGCCATGCCGAGGCCAAGGCCGCGGGAGGCGCCAGTGAGAATGTATAGGTGCTGCTTCATGCCGGCATCTTAGCGTCCGCTTGTGCAGCTGACAAAAGAAGAGTGCGCACTCGAATCGGCAACGACACAATCGGCGTCGATTCGGTGCCGCCACTGCGCCAGTTGCGCCGCGCGGGGCTGTGCCGGTGCCATCACCACATTTCGGGAGGAACCATGAAATATCAGTGTGCACATCGCTGGGCATTCAGCGCGTGGGGCGGGCAGCTGGCTGAGCAGGAGGACGCACTGGCGCCGGCGGTTGGTCACGAGGTGACTGTGAGGGTGACGCACTGCGGAATGTGTCATTCCGACCTGCACCTGCAGGCCGGCGGCTTCGACATGGGCGGCGGCAAACTGTCGTCGTTCGAACGTGCAGGCATCAAGCTGCCGGTCACAATGGGGCATGAGATCGTCGGTGAAGTGGTGGAGATCGGCCACGAAGTTTCAGGCGTTGCTGTTGGCACACAAGTTGTGGTCTACCCGTGGCTTGGCTGCGGGGAGTGCACCACCTGCCAGAGCGGCGACGAACATTTGTGCGTGAAGGCCGCGCGCAATATGGGCTTCCACGAGCCGGGTGGTTATGCCGATACGGCGCGGGTGCCGCATGAAAAGTATCTGGTGCCCATCGGCAGCTTGGATCCGGCGCGGGCGGCGACTTTTGCCTGCGCCGGTATTACTGCGCTGTCGGCCATCCGCAAGTTGCCCTCAGCGGCGGCCGATGGCTGGATCGCGGTGATTGGTTGTGGCGGTGTCGGCATGACCGGCGTCGCCTTGTTGAGTGCGACATCGACGGCAAAGATCGTGGCGATTGACCCTGATCCTGCCAAGCGCGAATCGGCGCTTGCCCACGGTGCCGCGCTGGCATTCGACCCCGGTGCGGCGGATGCGCTGAAAACCATCAACAAGGCCTGCGGATTCAATGTGTCGGGTGTGATCGACTTTGTTGGCTCGGAAGCCAGCTCGACGCTCGCCGTCAATCTGGTCCGGCGCGCTGGAACGGTGGTGATCGTCGGCCTGTTCGGCGGCGAGTTCAAAATGCCGCTGCCGATGTTTGCCTTGAAGTCGATTTCGATCATCGGCTCCTACGTCGGTGGTCTCAATGAGCTGCGCGAGCTGGTGGCGCTGGCGCAGAAGAAGACGCTGCCGGAGATCCCCCTCGACCGGCGGCCGCTGGCGACCGTCAACGAGGCGCTGGATGACCTTACGCATGGCCGCGTGGTGGGCCGGGTAGTATTGCAGCCGTAGTTTTCGGTGGCCGACCTTCGCAAGGTAGGGATAACGTATTGAAAGTGAAAGTACGGTCACGACGACGTTTTCTTGGCGCGCTGCTGGCGGCGCCGCTGCTGCCCAGCTGTGGGCGCAAACGCGTTAGCGGGCGTCGTGTTGCGGCCGGCGCTACCGTGCTCGCGCTGGGCGATTCGCTCACCTTCGGCACCGGGGCGTCGCCCGAGACCAGTTATCCCACCGTGCTGGCGCGGCTGACTGGCTGGAACGTGATTAACGCTGGTGTCCCCGGCGACACTTCTGCACAGGCGCTCGCACGCCTGCCTGCGCTGCTGCAGGAACACGCACCGCAACTGGTGCTGGTGGGAATCGGTGGCAACGACTTTCTGCGTCGCATCAGCGATGCCACTACGCGCGCGAATATCCAGCGTACCTGCGAACAGGTGCTGGTCAGCGGCGCGCAGGTGATGCTGATTGCGGTGCCGGCATTGAGCGCAGCGGCGGTGATTGCTGGATCACTGTCCGATCATCCGCTCTACGAGGAGATCGCTGATTCGCTGCGCCTGCCGCTACATGCGAAGGGCTGGTCCACGGTGCTGGCCAATGCGGCACTGCGCTCTGACCAGATTCACGCCAACGCGCAGGGCTATGAAGCATTTGCCCGCAGCCTTGCCGACGCGGCGCGGGCGGCGCAGTTGCTGTGACTTTCAGGCAGCGCGTTTGCCGCCGCCGGAGCTGATCACAGTCTGCATCAGCAGCGCCAACTCGGTGCCGGTCACGATGCGGAGGCTGTTCTTCGCGGCAAATTGCCGGGCGGCGTCGCTGGGTGCGTTCAGCGCAATGTAGATGCCCTGCCCGACGTCGTCGCCCGCTGGCGAGGCGAGTGCGGCGGACAGTTCGCGCAGGGGTTCCACGCCGTGATTGGCGGCCTTCCAGCGCCGGTGGCTGACGAGGGCGCTGCGCGAGCCCTTGCTGATGATCCAGTCCGCGCCGCTGCCTTTGAAGCGTGTCACGGTGTAGCCGTCAGCGACGTAGGCGCGCTCAAGCGCGGCGACGAAATCGCGGCCCGGCAGCGCGGCTAGCGCCTGTAATGTGGCGTCGATTTTGGCCGGGCTGGGCGCCTGCCACTGCCGCCACGCCGCGATGGCCCCGATCACTGCGAACGGCAGGCCCGACACCGCACCGACGGCTGCATAGCGGGCGGGGAACAGGCTGTAGCAGGCAAAACCAACGGCTGCGGCGACGGCAAAACTGATCCACCACGGCGAGCGGAGCAGCACCGCGAACAGCGAGCGGTCGGACATCTTGAAGGACGGAAGCGAAAACTGCACGGGCGGGCATCCAGCGGATCGGGAGCGTGTTTGTAGCACGCGGCGCCGGATGTCAGGACCGGAGCAGGCTACGATCATCTTTTCTCAAAAATGCCCATCTGATATGGGCTAATAGCGCATTTTCATCGAAAGTCGACTTTCGCAATTTTCCGCTATGAACCCTTATGAAATGGTAGTTTCATTAAAAAGCCAATATGACGATGCCCTGCCTTCCGGCTTGAAACGTCGCCGTCGCTACCTATAATTAGCACTCATCAGGGGCGAGTGCTAACAATCGGATTTCTCCGCAGTTAGCGCTCGCTACGGTTGCATCCTCTACGCAGGTTGCCAATCGTCCGCCAAGGCCCGATGCGGCTGGCGGATGCCTCCGATTTCAAAACCCGAGAATTGTTCAAGGAGAACTCTTCATGTCACTGAAACTTCGCCCCCTGCACGATCGCGTGATCGTCAAGCGCCTGGAAGAAGAGCGCAAAACCGCGTCCGGCATCGTGATCCCGGACACCGCCACCGAGAAGCCCGACCAGGGTGAAGTGCTCGCCGTTGGCCCCGGCAAGCGTGACGACAGCGGCAAGCAAAACGCGCCGGACGTCAAAGTGGGCGACAAGGTCCTGTTCGGCAAGTACGCCGGCCAGACGGTCAAGGTGGACGGTGATGAACTCTTGGTCATGCGCGAAGAGGACATCATGGCTGTCGTCACCAAGTAACTCGGGCGTACGCAACCGATTGCTTCGGCAATTCCAGATTCAAAAACTAATCAACGAACCCAATTTCGGGCGCCGCGAGCCGGGATGAGCACAAGGCGCCGTTGACCGACGTGTACTGATGTACACGAGGTCGACGGCAACGCAGTGATCGCCCGGCGCAGCAAGCCCAGGAGAAAAACATGGCAGCTAAAGAAGTTGTATTTGGCGGTGACGCACGTGCCCGCATGGTTGAGGGTGTGAACATCCTCGCCAACGCAGTCAAAGTCACGCTCGGCCCGAAAGGCCGCAACGTGGTGCTCGAGCGCTCGTTCGGCGCCCCGACGGTGACCAAGGACGGTGTCTCGGTCGCCAAGGAGGTCGAGCTCAAGGACAAGCTCATGAACATGGGCGCGCAGATGGTGAAAGAGGTTGCATCCAAGACCTCCGACAACGCTGGTGACGGCACCACCACCGCGACCGTGCTGGCCCAGGCCATCGTGCGCGAAGGCATGAAGTTCGTTGCCGCCGGCATGAACCCGATGGACCTCAAGCGCGGCATCGACAAGGCGGTCACCGCCCTCGTCGCCGAGCTGAAGAAGGCCTCGAAGCCGACCACCACCAGCAAGGAAATCGCTCAAGTCGGTTCGATCTCGGCCAACAGCGATGACTCGATCGGCAACATCATCGCTGACGCGATGGAAAAAGTCGGCAAGGAAGGCGTGATCACCGTTGAAGACGGCAAGTCGCTCGAGAACGAGCTCGACGTCGTCGAAGGCATGCAGTTCGATCGCGGCTACATTAGCCCCTACTTCATCAACAACCCGGACAAGCAACTGGCGTTGATGGACAACCCCTACATCCTGCTGCACGACAAGAAGATCTCGAACATCCGCGATCTGCTGCCGACGCTGGAGCAAGTGGCCAAGGCTGGTCGTCCGCTGCTCATCATCGCTGAAGAAGTCGATGGCGAAGCGCTGGCAACCCTGGTGGTCAACAACATCCGTGGCATCCTGAAGACCGTTGCCGTCAAGGCCCCGGGCTTTGGCGACCGTCGCAAGGCCATGCTGGAAGACATCGCCATCCTGACTGGCGGCACCGTCATCAGCGACGAAGTTGGCCTCAAGCTCGAAAGCGTCACACTGGCTGATCTCGGCCAGGCCAAGAAGATCGAAGTGGGCAAAGAGAACACCACGATCATCGACGGCGCCGGCAAGGAAGACACGATCAAGGGCCGTGTTGCCCAGATCCGCAAGCAGATCGACGAAGCGACCAGCGACTACGACAAGGAAAAGCTGCAAGAGCGCGTGGCCAAGCTGGCCGGCGGTGTTGCGCTGATCAAGGTTGGCGCTGCGACCGAAGTCGAAATGAAAGAGAAGAAGGCCCGCGTTGAAGATGCGCTGCACGCAACCCGTGCCGCCGTTGAAGAAGGCGTGGTCGCCGGTGGCGGCGTTGCGCTGCTGCGCGCCCGTCAGGCTGCTGGCACGATCAAGGGTGACAACCACGATCAGGAAGCCGGCATCAAGCTGGTGCTGAAAGCGATCGAAGCGCCGCTGCGCGAGATCGTTGCCAACGCCGGTGGTGAGCCGAGCGTGGTGGTCAACGCCATCCTCGCTGGCAAGGGCAACTACGGCTTCAATGCCGCCAACGACACCTACGGCGACATGATCGAAATGGGCATTCTCGACCCGACCAAGGTCACCCGCACCGCGCTGCAAAACGCCGCATCGGTCGCAGGCCTGATGCTCACCACCGAAGCCATGATCGCCGAAGCGCCGAAAGACGACGCACCGGCGATGCCTGGTGGCGGCGGGATGGGTGGAATGGGCGGCATGGGCGACATGGGCATGTAACGAGCTTCGTCTCCGGGCGCATTGCTTCGTTGCGCTCGACCTCGCGTACGTCAAGTACGCGTCGGCCGAGCGCGCCTCGCACTGCATCCCGGATACTCGCTCGTTGGCTGCTCCAGCCAACCGTAGCAAAACAAAAGGCACCTTCGGGTGCCTTTTGTTTTGTTTGTCGTCAGCGAAACAGGACCTTGGCGCAGCTAAACTGGTGCGGTACTTGCCTCTTTCTGTTCATGCTGCCTCGTTCATCGCTCTTTCGTTCCCTGCTGCTGTCACTTGCGGTGACATTTGGCCTGCTGTCTGCCGCCCTGGCCGGTCCGGTCCGTGACGGCAATTACGCCGGGCAGCTGCAGTGCAGCGCGGTAATCGGCAACCCGTCGAACGCTGGCTGGTCGTCGCCCGTTGAATTGCAGGTGGTGGGCGATACCGTGCTGTGGCAGCGTGGCAATGGGCAGTTCAGCGAGTCAGCGCAGGTGCGTTGGTCACGCGGTGGCTTCGAGATTGACGCGCTGGGCGCGTGGTCGCCCGCCTCGCGCAAGCAGGGGCGTTGGCGTACCGTGGGCTCGCTGCGACTGGAGGGCAACGCAGTCGCCGGTGCCATGCGGCAGATTTCCACGGCCGGGGACCAGGTATTCCGGCAGTGCAGCGTGAACATCCCAGTCACGCTCGCCGCTGCCACCCGCGCCGCTCCGCCAGCACCGTTGCCGCAACCGCCGCATGATCCAGTGCGCGCGCAGGCGACCGAGGACTGTGCGTGGAAGGGTGGAGCTGCGTGCGCAAACATGCTCAATGTCGAAGCGCGGGCACAGGCGAGTGACGCCAACGGCAACGCCGCAGCCGCGCGGGCGGGTGGGGATCAGCGGCGTCCTCCCGTCGGCAACGCAGGTGCTTCGGGCGCGGTTGTGGTCCCGCAACCGGGTCCGGCAGTTGTGCCGCAAGCGCCGCCGACCATGGAGCCGCCAATCACACCGCCTTCGTCAGGAGTGACCGCCAGTAGCGCGCCGTTTGCGCAGCCGGGAGCGACGCCGCAGCAGTCACCGGTCTCGACGAGCGTCGCCGATGCAACCCCCACGCCGGTGCCCGGCGCGGCGAATCCCTCGTTCCCAGTGGCAACGACGGCGGCAGACATAGGCAGCGCCCGTCGCTACATCGCGGCGGGCACCTTTGGCAGTTACTGGATCATTTGGGTGATCGTCGGCGCGGTACTGACGTTCTATCTGCCGCTGTCGTTCCTGCTGGCCAACCCGGCGGGCGCGATCAGCCAGTTGAGCTTCATGAACCTGCTCGACATCTTCAACCGTACCGGCAAGATCCGGCCCTACGCGGCCGAGGCACAGTCGTGGGCGATGATGGGTCTGTTCGGCGTCGCGATGCTGGTGACCGGCCCGCTCATCATCTGGTTCAACGCGGGGGTGCCGTGGGTGCACGGCAAGGATGGCGCCAATACGACGATCTGCTGCGTTGAACGACCTGAGTACACCGACGACAAACGGTTCGCCATTGATCTCTATCGTGACGACCCGTTCCTGCCCTGGTACATGATCAAGACGATCCTCACCAGCAAGGCCAACGGCCCGTGGAAGCTGCGTGTGCTCGACATCGAACGCGCGCAGTTTGTCGATCTGCGCGGCTTTGGCAAGACCGAAGATCAGGGCTCGACACTGGTGCTGGACCACAATGAAAAGTACCTGAAGACGCAAACCAGCGCTGATCGTTTGCGCATCATGGTCGAACGCGAACCGGTCGTGGTGGTGGACATCCCGGCCTCCGGCGTCGGCCTTCGTCGCTGGCCGACCAATGAGGGGCAGCAGGTCTCGCCTTACACTGTGATCAAGAAGGGCGGCAACGTCACCTATGAGGCGCAGGACGCACTCCGTCGTGGTGTTGCCGCATTCCCGGTTGCCGACGTCACCGACGCTGGTGCCCGCACACCGCTGTTGCTGGCACGCGAGAAGCCGGACAACGATGGTCTGCTCGGTGCGCTGAAAGGGCTATGGAGTCTGGTCGCCGACTGGGAGCGCTTCGCCTGGGTCGACGCCAACACCGGGCAAGTCAGGAAGACGGTCACCCTGTTCGGCAATGCCCGTCACGCCGGCAGCACGCCGGATGGCGGCGCGCATGTCTTCGTCGCGACTGGGGGTTATCTGAAAGTCGTCCGTACGCCGGAGCTGCGTAGCGGCGACTGATTCGCGCCGTCGCCGGCCAGATTGGCCCGGTGTTTCGCGAAAGGCGGAACCGGGCGAGCGGGCCGTAGCAGCGCGACGTACACTGAACCCATGCGCAAGCTGAAGTCACCTTCCCGCCGCCACGTCGAGGCCGAGCTTGCCGTGCTCCGGGCGTTGCCGCAGGTGCTCAATGTCGCTGCGCTCGAGCGTGGTGAAGCGCTGTTGACCGGTTATCACGGCGACTTGTCGACCGACGAAACGCTGTATGTGCTGCGTCTGTGCGCCTCCGGTTGCCAGGCAGCAGGACGCTGGCTCGAAGGCCTCCAGTTTGCCAGGCGCGGGCTCGATCTGGCGATTCGCGAACATAAAGCACGCGACAAGATTCCGCTGCTGGCCATTAGCGGCAATATCCACCTATTCCTGCAGAATTTCCACCTTGCCATTCGCGCCATGCGCGAAGCAATCACCATCGCCGAGCAGGAGCACCTGCCGGACGAGCAGGCCAAATTGCTGCAGAGCCTGGGACCGATGTACGCTCAGCTGGAGCAGCATGACACCGCGCTGTCGCTGTTCGAACGGGCCTGTGCGATCGCCACCACCAAACCGCTCGCTGCGGTTCGTACGGCGGCGCTCAACAACATGGCACGCGAGTATTGCGCGCTGGGGCGTCTGGATGAAGCTGCCAGCAAAATCGACGAGGCGATGACCATCGCGCAATCGCCCGTGTTGCGTGAATGGCTGCCCAACCTGCTGCATACGCGTGCCGAAGTCGCTGCCCGCCAGGGCCGATTGGCGGATGCCGTGGTTGACGCTGATGCGGCTGCCGTGCAGTTGCGCAGCCGCCGCAACGTTCATTCCTTGCTGCGGGTATTGATCGATAACGCGCGCTGGCTGGTCGCGCTTGGTCGTCATGATGACGCTCGCGCCCGGCTGGATGAAGCTGCCATGCTGCCCGCCGATCCGTCGCTGCACGCGATGCGTGAAGACGCCGCGCTGGCCCGCGTCCAGCTCGAACGCGATGCTGGCGATGTCGATCGCACGATGGATGCCGTTACCGACTTTCTCGCTGCCCGAGCCGACGCACATCGGGTGCATCTGGCAAGCCAGCGTATCGCCGTACAGTTTGTCGAAGAAGTGGAACGCACCGAGGCGCGCGGGCGTCGCGAGTCGGCAGCGGTCAACGAACTGACTTTGCGTCTGATCGAAACTCAGGCCGAGGCGCAGAAAATGGCGCGTCAGGTGGCGCGTGACCCGCTGACAGGAGCGCTCAATCGCGTCGCCTTCGAGGCGGCGATTGGCAAGCTGGCCGGCGGTCCGCAGCAACCGGTGGCGTTGATCATGATCGATGTTGACGACTTCCGCGCCATCAACGCCGAGCGCGGCCACCTCGCCGGCGATGCCGTTCTGGAGGGTGTTGTCGAGCGCTTGCGGCAGGCGCTGCGTGTCAATGACCTGATGGGGCGTGCTGGCGACGATGAATTTCTCGTGCTCTGTCCCGGTGTCGGTCCGCGCATCGCAGCAGCGATTGCAGCGCGGGTGTTGACCAAAGTTTCGGAGAGCCCGGTGGTGCATGACGGCAAGGCGATCGCAGTGACCGTCAGCGTCGGTGTGGCCTGCGCGCATAGCAAGGCGCTGGCGACGCTGCCCTATTTGTTGAAGCGGGTTGATGCGGCGATAAGGCGAGCCAAGCAGGCCGGCAAGAACCGCGCAGTGACGGTTCGGGTCAACGACTGACCCAACCGACGCCAGCCACGACGGTGGTTGCTTTCGCAGCGTGTAGCATGCGCCTTCGCATCCACTGTATCTGCGATTGCCGCGACTGCGTCAATGGCTGCTGACTCGCGCTGACCATCATGCCTGCCCCAAACCTGCGACCACTGGTGGTGGATCTCGACGGAACACTCTGCCGCACTGACACCCTGTGGGAGACATTTTTCGCGGCTTGGCGGCGGCGCTGGTGGCTGCCGCTGGCGGTGCCGCTCTGGCTACTGCGTGGGCGCAGTGCGTTCAAGCGACAGCTCGCATCGATGGCGTTGCCGGACTTCCCCAGCTTGCCCTGGAACACGGCAGTTGTCGATGCCCTGCGCGACGCGCGTGCGGCAGGGCGCACCACAGTGTTGGCCACGGCTGCCGATGACCTCGTGGCGCAAGCTTGTGCTGCTGAGCTCGGCCTGTTTGACCGGGTGATCGCGTCCGACGGCATACGCAATCTGAAGGCGCATACCAAGGCGGAACGACTGGTGCCACTGTTTGGCGAACAGGGCTTTGACTACATCGGTGATTCCCGCGCTGACCTCGCTGTATGGCCACACGCAGCGCAGCGCTTCACGGTGTCATCGCTGCTGCCGGCGGGCGGGCAGCGGTTGCCGGGTACACCCGCCGCAGGCGGTGTCGGTCGTTGGCTGAAATTGCTGCGCGTGCGGCATTGGGTCAAGAATGTGTTGGTCTTCGTGGCACCGCTTGCCGCTCATCAGTGGGCGGTGGCGGCGTCCTGGCACGCTACTTTGCTGACATTTGCCGCCTTCTGTGCTGTGTGTTCATCCATCTACGTGGTGAACGACCTGTTCGATCTCGCATCCGACCGGGCGCACCCAAGCAAGCGGAGACGGCCATTGGCGGCCGGGGATCTGCAACTGGCGCCTGCAGCGTTAGCGTCCGGGGCGCTGCTCGCTGGTGGTCTTGTGCTGGCCTGGTTCGCCGGATGGGCCGCCGTCGCGGTGATCGGTGCCTATGTGCTGGTGAACGCGGGCTATACCAGCTGGCTCAAGCGGTTGCCGGTGTACGACGTATTCTGTCTGGCTGGCCTCTACACGTTGCGCATTGTTGCTGGTGCGGTGGCAGTTGGCGTGCCGCTTTCGGCATGGCTTGCCGCGTTTTCCGTATTCGCGTTTCTGAGTCTGGCACTGTTGAAGCGGGCAGCCGACATTGATCGTCTGGCGCCTGACCAGGCGCTGCCCGGCCGTGGTTACACGGGGCGAGACGCAGCCTTCGTCAACGGTTTTGGTGTCGGGTCAGCGATTGCCGCCTGTCTGGTGCTCGCGCTTTACGTGGCGAGTGACCAGGTCAGCACGCTATACGGCGATCCGCTGTGGCTGTGGGGCATGGTGGCGGTAGTGCTGCTGTGGCTCGCCCGGATGTGGCGTCTGGCGATGGCGGGCCTGATGGACGATGACCCGGTATTGTTCGCCACCCGTGACGCGGTCTCATGGGGGTGCGCACTGGCAACCGGGGTCTGCGTTGTGCTGGCGGTTTAGCCAGCTGCGGCGATTTGCAGGCCGACGCGACAACGGCCGTTGTGAGGTCACAACGGCTGCAAGGCTGGTGAGCTTCTAGTGCACGGTGCGCGCAGCGAAAAAGCCGTTGCGATCAATGCTGCGCACCCAAAGCGTCAATTCCCGGTCACCGCGCATGACTTTCAGCGGGACTCGGACGCCTGCTTCGCCGCGCGCCCACACTGCGCGATAGAACTCAGCCAGCGTTTTGACGGCGGTGGGCCCGACGGCAGCAATGATGTCACCGCGCTCCAGCCCGGCCCTGTCACCGGGGCCATCCGGAGAGAGGCGACCGACGTTGACACCATCTTCATCCTCGAACGTCGTGATGCCCAACCACGGCCGCTGCGCACCCTTGCGCTGGCCGGTTTCAATCAGCTCATCGAGGATCGGTTTCAGGATATCGACCGGTACGAACATGTTGCCGGGTATGCCTTTGCCCTTGCCGTCGGCATCACGAACAAACAGCGAGCCGACGCCTACCAGCTTGCCCGAAGGCTCGATCAGCGCCGCGCCGCCCCAGTCGGCAATCGGCGGAAAAGTGAAGATCGCACTGTCGAGCAGATATTCCCAGCCGCCGGTGAATTCGCGGCGGGAGGTAACAAAGGCCGGAGCAATGTTGCCGCGCGCACCAGCAGCGAGCACGGCATCCTTCTCCTTGAGTGCCCTGGCGTCGCCCAGCACGAACGGTTCGCCCTGTGCTGGTGCCAGCAGACGCACGAGGCCTAGCCCGGTCTCCTGGTCGAAACCCGCCACTTTGCCGGGAAGCCTGCGGCCCTTGTGGTCGGTGATTTCCACTTCATCGGCCTCCATGATGAGGTAGCCGATGGTGAGCACGAGACGCGGCGACAGCAGCACACCGTTGCCTTCACGCTCGGCACCCAGCGTGGCATTGCTCCGGGCCGACGGCGCCGCCAGCGTCCGCAGCTTCACTACTCCCGAGATCGCCTTCTCGATAACCTCCGCGCTCATTTTGTCGGAGAACTTTTCACCCGTCGTTATGTCCTGGGCGAGCGTGGCAAACGCCGCAACAATCATCGCCAGCGTGGCAAAACCTGCGAACAAAGTGGTCAATCGGCGCATCGTCTCGCTCCTTGCTGCATCGGTGAACGACAAACCCTGGCCGTGGCCATAGCGTTGCTTTTCGGGGCAGAAACACTGCAGCACGGCTTGCCTGCCTAAAATACTCGCATGAATCAGGCCAATACCGCAACCGAAGTTTCTCTGTCGGTCGCCGAAAGCACACAAACGCCCGTAGCGACAGCGCGGCAACCGCGCAAGCTGCCGTTCTCGCTCACGCGCGAGGGCAAACGCCTGCGCAACATTGTGGGTGCCGCAGTCACCGATTTCGGCATGATCAGCGAAGGCGACCGCATCATGGTTTGCCTCTCGGGCGGCAAGGACAGCTACACACTGCTCGACCTGTTGCTCGCGCTGCAAGTGGTGGCGCCCGTGAACTTTGAACTGATCGCTGTCAACCTCGATCAGAAGCAGCCGGACTTCCCCGAGCACATCCTCCCGCAGTATCTCGAACAGCTCGGCGTCAATTTCAAGATTGTTGAATCGGATACGTACTCCATCGTCACACGAGTGCTCGAGGAAGGCAAGACCATGTGCTCGCTGTGTTCGCGGCTGCGCCGCGGCATTCTCTATCGCACCGCGAAGGAGTTGGGCTGCACCAAGATTGCGCTCGGACACCACCGCGAAGACATCCTCGAAACCTTCTTCCTGAACATGTTCTACGGCGGCAAGCTCAAGGCAATGCCGCCCAAGCTGGTCTCCGACAACGGCGAACACATTGTCATCCGCCCGCTCGCCTATGTGCGCGAGAAGGACATTGTGAAATACGCGAAGGAGCGCGAGTTCCCAATCATCCCCTGCAACCTTTGCGGCTCACAACCCAATCTGCAGCGCGCCGTGGTCGGCCGCATGATCGAGGACTGGGACAAGAAATTCCCCGGCCGCGTCGAAACCATGTTCCGCAGTTTGCAGAATGTGGTGCCGTCGCATCTGGCGGATTCGAAGCTGTTTGATTTTCAGGGGCTATCTTCCGTTCGTGGTGAGCCTGTCGAACCACACGCACTGGCGCAGTTCGACGGTGGCGACACTGCCTTTGACGTCGATCCCGAAATTGAATCAGCCATGCAGCGCGACGCGGTGCAGGCGCAGACCGACAAGCCCGTGTTCGCCGCGGTCTCGGCGCAATGAGCGCATCAACCGCGAATCTGACAGACGTCCTCATCGTCAAGGGCGCCTGCCCGCACGACTGCCCGGACACTTGCGCTCTGGAATATCACGTTTCCGATGGCAAGCTGGTCGACGTCAAGGGTTCGTCGACGCACAGCGTCACGGCCGGCGTGCTGTGCACCAAGGTCGCGAAGTACCCGCTGCGTACCTATCACCCGACCCGAGTCAAAACACCGCTCAAGCGCGTTGGCGCCAAGGGTGAAGGCAAGTTCGCACCGATCTCGTGGGACGAGGCACTCGCGACCATAGCGGACAAGTTCAGGTCAATCATCACGGACCACGGGGCCGAGGCGATCCTGCCGTACAGCTACGCCGGCAACATGGGCATGCTGCAGTACGGTTCGATGGATCGCCGCTTCTTCCACGTCCTCGGCGCTTCGCAGCTCGACCGCACCATCTGTGCGAGCGCCGGCGCGGCCGGCCTCACGGTGACGCTGGGCTCGCGCCTTGGGACCGACATTGAGGCCTTTGCACACAGCGAGCTGATCATCCTGTGGGGCACCAACCCGATCACGTCGAACCTGCATCTGTGGAGCCGCTGTCAGGAGGCCAAGCGGCGCGGCGCCCGGCTGATTGCGATTGATCCCTATCGCTCACTGTCGGCCGAGAAGTGCCATCAGTGGTTGCCAATCAAGCCCGGCACCGACGCCGCGCTGGCGCTGGCGATGATGCACGTATTGATTCGCGACGACCGTCTCGATCACGAATACATCGCTCGCCACACCCTCGGCTTTGGGCCGCTGAAAGAGCGTGTCGCCGACTGGACGCCAGAGCGTGCCAGCGCTATTTGCGGTATTCCGGCGGCAGACATCGAAGCGCTCGCTGCAGCCTATGGGGCCACGAAGAAGGCCGCCATCCGGCTCAACTACGGCATGCAGCGTCACGGTGGCGGTGGCATGGCGACGCGCACGATTGCCTGCCTGCCGGCGTTGACCGGCGCGTGGCGCGAGGCGAGCGGCGGCCTGCAGCTCTCTACCTCGGGCGCTTACCCGATGAATCTGGGCTATCTTGAGCGACCGGATCTGATGCCAAAGCGCGGCGGTAAGCTGCCGCGCGTGGTGAACATGAATGCGCTCGGCGATGCGCTGACCGTTACCAACGATCCACCGGTCAAATCGCTGTTTGTCTACAACTCCAATCCCGGCGCGGTTGCACCCGATGGCAACGTGGTGCTGCGCGGCCTCGCCCGCGAGGATTTGTTCACTGTCGTGCACGACGTGTTCATCACCGATACCGCCCGCTTCGCCGACATTGTGCTGCCGGCGACGACCTCGCCCGAGCACGACGACATCAACCGCAGCTACGGTCACTACGATCTCGTCATCAACCGGCGTGCGATTGCTCCGGTCGGCGAAAGTCTGCCCAACACCGAGCTGTTCCGTCGTCTCGCGCGGACAATGGGTCTCACCGATCCCTGCTTTGGCGAGGACGACGAGTCTCTGATCCGCCATGCCTTCGACTGGAATCATCCTTCGCTCGCCGGCCAGTCCTTCGACGCACTGGAACGCGACGGTTTCCTGCGTCTGAACTACCCGAAAAAGGACGGTTTCATCACCCCGTTTGCCGATGGCGGCTTTGGTACGTTGTCTGGCAAGTGCGAGTTCTATTCGGAAACCTTGGCCAGTCGCGGCCTTGACCCGCTGCCAAACTACGTGCCACCGCACGAAGGTGACGCGAGCGACGTGGCGAAGGAGTTCCCACTGGCACTGAACACGCCGCCGCTGCGCAACGCCATGAACAGCACCTTCGGCAACATTGACGAATTGATGGCCGGCTATGGCGCGCCGACGTTGCAACTGCACCCTGCCGACGCGCAAGCCCGCGATCTCACCGACAGCCAGCGTGTACGCGTGTGGAACCGCCGCGGCAGCATGCAGCTCACCATGCGGCTGAGCGAAAACACCCGGCCGGGCGTCGCCACCATTCTCTGGGGGCACTGGCGCAATCATCCCGGCGCCGATGGTTTCGTCAACGATCTCACCAGCCAGGCGCTGGCCGACATGGGCGGCGGCGCCACGTTCTACGATTGCCGGGTTGAGGTGGCTGCGCTATAAGGCTGCTTTCCGCTCTCGACCTCTTCACGAGCTTGCGCCATGCCCTATGCCCTTGGTGTAGTTGATCTGCTTATCGTCGTTTTCTTCGCCACGCACGTGCTGCGCACCGGGCGCCCCTGGTACTGGATCATGATCATGACGATGGCGCCGTTTCTCGGCAGCCTGATTTACTTCATCAGCGAGTACCTGCCGGAGATGCGCTATTCACGCGGCGGCCGCAAGGTATTGCGTGCAGTGGAGGCCGCCGTTGATCCCAATCGGGCAATGCGCGAGGCGGAAACCGAATTCGAGCGCTCGCCGACGGCTGCCAACCGCGCTGCGCTGGCGGCTGCACTGTCCGCAGCCGGTAGCTACGACGAAGCCATCAAGCATTACGACGAGTGCGCCAGTGGCAGCTACGCAAAGGATGTGCATTTCGTGCGCAGCCTTGCTGCCACCAATCTGCTTGCAGAGCGCTGGTCCGCTGCGCGAGCCAGCTACGAGCGCCTCTTCGCCCTCGGCAAGGATGCGCGGCAGCCGGACGACGATCTTGGCTACGCCTTTGCGCTTGCGCGTCTGGGCGATGGCAGTGCCGATGCGGCCTTCCAGCACGCCGTCACCACCGCCAATGGCCCGGTGGCCCGTTGCCGCTATGCGCAGTATCTGGACGAATCGGGCCGTCGCCGTGAAGCGCGCGAACTCTACGAGCAGGTGGTCAAGGAAGGCCGCCTCGCGCCCGCCCACACACAGGATTTGCACAAAGCCTGGTACAGGCTGGCCGCCGATGCCCTGAAAGCGCCGTAAGGATCATGGCCGATTCCACTACCAACGGCGTCAAAGCAGGATTTCTGTCATGGAAAAAATAGTCAAGACCGACGCCGAGTGGCGTGCCCAGCTCACCCCGGAGCAATACCGAATCACGCGCAAGCATGGTACCGAGCCCGCGTTTTGCGGCGGCTTCTGGGACCACGACAAGACTGGTGTCTATCACTGTGTCTGCTGTGACTTGCCGCTGTTCGCCAGCGACAGCAAATTCGATTCTGGCACGGGCTGGCCCAGCTACTTTCGTCCGACGGTCGCTGATCATGTCACGATGCACGAGGACAACAGCTTCGGCATGCGGCGAACAGAAGTGCTCTGCGCCCGCTGCGATGCCCATCTGGGCCACGTATTCCCCGACGGGCCGAAACCAACCGGACTACGCTACTGCATCAACTCCGAGGCCCTGCAGTTTGTAGAAACTGCGCCGGGCTGAAACCGAGGGCCGTAGCGGCCCTCAATCCAATGCAGAATCAGGCCGCCATTCCAAAACGGATGCGACCATCGTCACCGACGTTACGTGTGAGCCGCCCAATTCGCCAGCCGTGATTTACGTGCGCTACCGCTTCGGCGATGGCGAAGAAGAGCTGGTGATTGTCGAGCTTGCGGCGGAACAGCGTGGGGATCAGATCTGCTGCGGTTTTTGGACTTTCGGCGACGGCGCCGTAGAGCTCGTTCATGCGGTCTTCGTGGTGCGTCTCCAGCGCTTGCACGCGTGTCGCGATGCCACTAAACGGCAGTCCATGCGACGGCAGCACCAGGGTGTCGGCTTCGCAATACTTGAATGCCTGCAACGAACTCACGTAGTCAGTCACCGGGTCAGCAAGTGGCGTCACCGGCCACACATTGATGTTGGTGGAAATCTTCGGCAGCAGCATGTCGCCACTGATCAATACCTTCAACTCTTCGCAGTAGAAGCTCAGGTGCTCCGTGGTGTGACCGTAGCCACCGATCGCTGACCAGAACTTGCCACCCATTTCCACCGTATCGCCCGGCATGATGCGGTTGCAGCATGGCGGGCGCGTGGGCACGCCAAAGCTGTAGGTGTTGCCGCGATTGGCCGTGACATCAATCTGTTCTTCGGTCAGGCCGTGCGCCCGGAAAAACGCCGCCAGATTGCTGCGCTGATAGGCGCCACTACCCTCAGCCACGCTGTGCGCAGCGAGCAGTTCAGTCAGACTCATTTCCACAATGATCGCGCCCTGCGAGGTGGCGAAGTGCTCAGCCAGCCATTGCGCGTTGCCCAGGTGATCCGGGTGATAGTGGGTCACGACAATGCGCTTGAGCGGCTTGCCGCCCATCGTCTGCGCAAAGTGCTGTTGCCACAGCGCCCGCGTTGCATCGACGCCGAAGCCGGTATCGACCACTGTCCAGCCATCGCGCGGGTCGTCCGCACTCGCGGGTTCCTCGATCAGCCAGAGATTGATATGGTCGAGCGCGAATGGCAGCGGCATGCGGATCCATTTGATGCCGGGTGCGATGTCGATGAACTCGCCGGGTGCGGGCGGCGCAGCGTGCGGGAAGGAGAGTGCAGCAGTCATGCAGCCGATAGTAGCCGAATCGGTCGTCGGTTGACGTTAACGTCAACTTATCACGACACGATCAGGTGCGTTGCCATAAACTCCATGCATGCCAGAACCCATTGCTACTGCGCCCGGCGCACCGGCGACCGCTCGTCGCGAAACCTTCACCATTACCGAGCTCGCTGATGAGTTTGCGCTTACCACGCGCGCCATCCGCTTCTACGAAGACCAGGGTCTGCTCGCGCCGGAGCGGCGCGGCACGCGGCGCCTGTACACGCCGCGCGAGCGGGTGCGGCTGAAGCTGATCCTGCGCGGCAAACGGCTTGGCATGAGTCTGGCCGAGATCGCCGAAATCCTTGATCTTTACAAGGCGGACAACAGTGAGCGCTCGCAGCTCGAGAAATTCCTCGAAGTGCTGGCGCGACGTCGCGACATGCTGGAGCAGCAGCGCGAGGACATTGATGTCGTGCTCGCGGAAATTTCCGCGATTGAGAGGGACTGCCGCAAACGGTTGAAAGCGGCTCAATAAGCCAACCGTGTTCGGGCTGCGCAGACGCGGTCGACGACGACAGAATTTGAAGTTACGTTGACGTAAACGTCAACGTGTCGTCTAGAATGCTGACATGCTGACTGCGCAAAAAACAACCGATATCCTCAACATCCTGCAGGCGCAGGGCGCAATGCGGCTGATCGGTGCGCGCGTGACGGAGGTTGACGAAGGCGTGGTCGAGATGGAAGTTGACTTCAAGCCGGAGCTTTCGCAGCAGCACGGCTACTTCCATGCCGGCATCATCGCGACGCTGGTCGATACCGCCGGTGGCTGCGCAGGAGCCACCATGATGCCGCCCGGCAGCGGTGTGCTGACGGTGGAATACAAGCTCAACACGATGGCGCCCGGGGACGGCGAAAAACTGCGTGCCCGCGCCGAGGTCATGAAGTCAGGCCGTACGCTGACCATCACTCAGGGCAAGGTGTGGGTGATGAAAGACGGGAAGGAGACGCTCTGCGCCATGATGCAGCAGACGCTGATCGCACTGCCACAGAAATAGCACTCTGTAGGAGCGGTTTTGCCGCGACCTGCTTCGCCGCCGCGTTCGAATGCGGTCGCGGCAGAGCCGCTCCTACAGGAGGCCACCATGCAGTTCCCGCAACTCAAGTTCGACCTGGGCGAAGATATTGACATGCTGCGCGACAGCGTGCATGCGTTCGCGCAGGACGAGATCGCGCCACGTGCGGCCGAGATCGACCGCGACAATCTGTTCCCGATGGATCTATGGAAAAAGATGGGCGATCTGGGGATTCTCGGCATCACCGTGCCCGAGGAGTACGGCGGTACCGGGCTCGGCTATCTCGCGCATGTGGTGGCGATGGAGGAGATCAGCCGTGCCAGCGGTGCAGTGGGTCTGTCCTATGGCGCACATTCCAACCTGTGCGTCAACCAGTTGAAGCTCAATGGCAGTGACGCGCAGAAGAAGAAGTATTTGCCGAAACTGATTTCTGGCGAGCATGTGGGTGCGCTCGCGATGAGCGAGCCGGGGTCGGGGTCGGACGTGGTCAGCATGAAGTTGCGTGCAGACTTCAAGGGCGACCACTACGTGTTGAACGGCAACAAGATGTGGATCACCAATGGGCCCGACGCCGACACGCTGGTGGTCTACGCCAAGACCGATCCCGGCCTGGGCCCGCGCGGCATCACCGCGTTCATCATCGAGAAAGGCTTCAAGGGCTTTTCGACGGCGCAAAAGCTCGACAAGCTGGGCATGCGCGGCAGCAACACTTGCGAGCTGGTGTTTCAGGACTGCATTGTTCCTGCCGAAAACGTTCTCAAGGAAGTTGGCAAGGGTGTCAATGTGCTCATGAGCGGCCTTGACTACGAGCGCGCGGTGCTTGCCGGCGGTTCGGTCGGGCTTATGGCGGCGGCACTCGATGTAGTGATCCCGTACGTGCATGAGCGCAAGCAGTTCAACCAGTCAATCGGCGAATTCCAGCTCATGCAGGGCAAGCTGGCGGACATGTATTCGACGTATTCAATGTGCCGTGCCTACCTGTACGCCGTCGCGCAAGCCTGCGACCGGCAGGAGGTCACCCGCAAGGACGCGGCAGGCGTGATCCTGCAGTGCGCCGAAAAGGCCACCTGGATGGCAGGAGAGGCCATTCAGGCGCTCGGCGGCAACGGCTACATCAACGAATACCCGACCGGGCGCATCTGGCGCGACGCCAAGCTTTACGAGATCGGCGCGGGCACCAGCGAGATCCGGCGCATGTTGATCGGGCGCGAACTGTATAACGAGACTAAATAGCTCGCTTCGCGAGCAGGACGAGAGCGCTACGCGCAGGACGAAGGACGAATGATGTCGCGCTTCGCGCTAAGACGCAAAGCTTCACCGACCAGCCTGCTCGATCAATGCTTTCTGCCCTGCCCCAATGTGACGTTCGCACGCAATAATGTCGGAATGAAATTCTCAGTTTGCAAACCTTTGCGTCCTAGCCCGCAACGCGGGCGTCGTCCTTCGTCCTTCGTCCTTCGGGGGCAGCCCGATATGTCCTTCGTCCTGCGGGCGCAGCCCGCATGAGCGCTTCGCTCCAACAACTGTTCGCCAACAACCGCGCCTGGGTGGATGGGGTGTTGCGCGACGATCCGCAGTTCTTCGAGCGGCTCAAGCACCAGCAGGCGCCGGAATACCTCTGGATTGGCTGCTCGGACTCGCGAGTTCCCGCCAACCAGATCATCGGCCTGCCACCGGGTGATGTGTTTGTGCATCGTAACGTGGCGAACGTCGTTGCGCACAGCGACTTGAACTGCCTGTCGGTGCTGCACTTCGCGGTCGAAATTCTCAAAGTCAAGCATGTGTTGCTGGTCGGGCACTACGGTTGCGGCGGTATCGCGGCGGCCTACGACAATCTGCGCCTCGGCGTGGTGGATAACTGGCTGCAACATGTGCGCGATACGGTTGAAGCGCATCGCGCCAGCCTGCATGCCATTGAAGACCGCGACGCCAAGCTGCGTCGTTTGTGCGAGCTGCACGTGGCCGAGCAAGTCGTACACGTTGCGCGTACCACGGTCGTGCAGGACGCGTGGGCACGCGGACAGACGCTGACCATTCACGGTTGTGTTTACGGCATCGAGGACGGACTGCTGCGCACACTGGATATTGATCTCTCCGGTCCAAATGATGTTGATGCAGTGTCCGCCCGCGCGTTGAATGCCATCGAGTCACGAGCTGGCGAGGCGATTGCGCCGCATCCGGCGGTGCCAACGCCATGACCCGCAACCACTGGATGTTGTTCGGTTTCTTTATCGCCATCATTGGCATGGGCGTGTACGCGGTCGCGCCGCTCGCAGGTCGCCTGCTTGTGTGGCTCGGTGCCGTGCTGGCATGGCTGGGCATTGCGCTCGCCATTGAGCGCAAGCCGTGGCCCCCGGCCGGTCGTACGCTCCTGCAGGCCATCGTCGGTGCTGCCGCAGTGGCTATTGCCATGAGTGCCACGCGCTTTTCACTCGCGGGCGTTGGCCTTGCCACCGTGCTCGGCGCCGTGATCGGCGCGTTTGCCTCGCGCTGGACCCGCTTTTTCGTCAAGCCATGAACACAACCCTGTAGGAGCGGCTTTGCCGCGACCAGCGCCGGCCGGTACCAGGCAGGTCGCGGCCCCGCCGCCCCCATATCTCAACCATCAGGAGCAACCATCATGTCCGACCCCATCGTCATCGTCAGCGCTGCCCGTACCCCCATGGGTGGCATGTTGGGCGACTTTGCGGCCCTTTCTGCCAGCGATCTCGGTGCAGTGGCCGTGAAGGCTGCGGTTGAGCGGGCAGGGCTCAAGCCGGAGCAGATCGAGGAAGTGATTCTGGGCAACTGTTTGATGGCTGGGCAAGGGCAGGCGCCGGCGCGGCAGGCAACGCTGAAGGCGGGCTTGCCGAAAGAAGTCGGCGCACTGACACTGACCAAGATGTGCGGCTCCGGCATGAAGGCGGTGATGCTGGCGCATGACGCCATCGTGGCCGGTTCGCGCGAGGTAGTGCTGGCCGGGGGCATGGAGTCGATGACCAACGCGCCCTACCTGCTCGCCAAGGGCCGTCAGGGTTACCGCTACGGCCACGCCACGGTGTATGACCACATGGCGCAGGACGGGCTGGAAGATGCCTACGAGCGCGGCAAGGCAATGGGCGTGTTCGCCGAGAGTTGTGCCGCGAAATACGGTTTCACCCGCGAGCAGCAGGACGCTTACGCCATCGACTCGCTGAAGCGGGCGCAGACCGCCATTGCTGACGGGTCGTTCAAGTGGGAAGTGGCACCGGTCACGGTGAAAGGGAAGGCCGGCGATACCGAGATCGCCAACGACGAGCAGCCGCCCAAGGCAAAGCTGGACAAAATCCCGACGCTGAAGCCGGCCTTCATCAAGGACGGCACCATCACTGCGGCCAACGCTTCGAGCATCTCCGACGGTGCCGCAGCACTGGTGTTGATGAAGGCGTCAAAGGCCGCGGCGCTGGGGCTGAAGCCGCTGGCACGCATCGTGGCGCACGCAGAGCACGCTCAGGAGCCGGCATGGTTCGCTACCGCCCCCGCCGGTGCGATGAAGAAAGTGTTCACCAAGGCGGGCTGGACACCCGCCGAGGTTGATCTGTACGAAATCAACGAAGCCTTCGCCAACGTGACGATGGCCGCGATGAAGGAATTTGATCTGCCACGCGAGAAGGTGAATATTCACGGCGGCGCCTGCGCGCTCGGCCACCCGATCGGCGCCTCGGGCGCCCGCATTCTGGTGACGCTGATCGGCGCGCTGCGCAAGACGGGCGGCAAAAAGGGCGTCGCGTCGCTGTGCATTGGCGGTGGCGAAGCCACGGCGGTGGCCATCGAAATGATCTAGGGCGTGTTAACACTATTTTCGCGAGTGCGGCGGTCGTATTTTCGATGCACGCGATGTTGCCAAATAAGGCGCGAAGGCCGCCGTGGTGCGGGCATGGAGCGAAGCGACAAGCTTGTCGCAAGGACTTCGCAACAACACCGGGCGCCGCTTTTGGCTGCTCCGTACGACACGCCCCGCAGGGTTGCAGCGAGACGGCGCGTCTGCCGCGTCGCCCTGCTTGGCCGTGGAACCACCACGGCCTGCGCAGCGCTCCTTGCATCCATCGCCGACTCGCTGCAACGCATCTCGTGAAAATAGTGTTATCACGCCCTCGCCGGTGGATTCGCGGCACAATGTAGGCGAAGCCTGCTGTACCGCGCCTGCCAACGGCGCGTGACACCGTCGCAGGCCGGACCCACAGCGAGAAAAACATGGCAAAAACAGTTCTTATCGTCGGCGCCAATCGGGGTTTGGGCCTCGAGTTCGCCAAACAGTACGCAGCGGATGGCTGCAACGTCATCGCCACCTGTCGCCGTCCGGCCGAGGCTGCCGAGCTGCGTCGCGTTGGCGTCACCATCGAAGCGCTCGATACCAGCACCTCGTCGTCGATCGAGGCGCTGGCCAAGAAGCTGGCCGACGAATCAATCGACGTGATGATCTGCAATGCCGGTGTCTACGGCCCGCGCAGCGATGGCCTGACCGACATGCCGACGGAGGATTTCGATCTCGTGATGCGCACCAATGTGCTCGGCCCGTTGCGACTGACGCTGGCGTTTGCGCACAACGTGGCCAGGGCGCGCGGTGCCATGGTGTTTCTGTCGTCGCGCATGGGCTCGATCGGCACCATGAGCAGTTCGTCCGGTATCGCCTATCGCGCCAGCAAGGCGGCGCTCAACGCGGTGGTGAAAGCCACGTCGCTGGAGCTGGGCAAGAAGGGTGTTCGCGTAATGGCGCTGCATCCTGGCTGGGTGCGCACCGACATGGGCGGGCCGCAAGCCTCGCTGACGCCGACCGAGAGCGTCGCCGGCATGCGCCACGTCATTGAGAACGCGTCCGACAAGCACGGCGGCTTTTTCGACAACACTGGCGCCACCATTCCCTGGTAGTCAATTTTCTGGCCGCGCTGACGTGACAGCTTTTCGATGTAATCCTTGTTTGATGTGGGCTCAGGCGAAAAATTCGCCAAAGTCGACTTTTCCTGATTTTTCGTGCAAGCCCTCATCTGGTAACGCTTTTGCAGAAAAGTCACTGGTGCTGGCACTTGCGGTACCGAGAGGCGATCGGTGAGCGAATCCCGCGTCAAGGCAAGCCTCGCGCCACTGCTGGCGCAGTTGCCACGCAGCCCCAGCGACCGCTGGCCCGCAGGCGAGCCGTTCGTCCGCGCGCTGGCTCATGGTTCAATGAGTGTCGAGCTGTTTGCGCCGAACGAACTCGACCGCCAGAAACCGCACGCTCAGGACGAGCTCTACTTCATCCAGCGCGGCAACGCGACGTTAACCATCGAAGCGGTGGCGCACTCATGCGCATCGGGGGATGTGTTCTTTGTTGCAGCTGGCCAGGATCACCGATTTACCGATTTCAGTCACGACTTCGCCACCTGGGTCGTGTTCTGGGGGCCGCAGGGCGGCGAACAATCATGAGGAATCGAGCCGCACATGCTGCTTAACGAAGACCAGCGCATGGTGCGCGACAGCGTCCGCGCATTCGTGCAGGAACGCATCGCGCCCAAGGCCGCGGCGTGGGACAAGTCACACGAATTTCCTGCGGCCGAACTCAAGGGCCTCGCCGAACTCGGCTGCTACGGCATCGCCGTGCCCGACCAGTATGGCGGCGCCGGGCTCGACTACATGACGCTCGCGATCATCCTCGAAGAGATCGCGGCCGGCGATGGTGGCACCAGCACGGTGGTGTCGGTCAACAACTGCCCCGTGTGCTCGATCATGATGAGCTTCGCGAGCGAGCAGCAGAAGCAGGACTGGCTGGTGCCGCTGGCGCGCGGCGAGATGCTCGGCGCGTTTTGTCTGACCGAGCCGCACGTCGGGTCCGACGCCTCGGGTCTGCGCACGACCGCGACCCTGGACGGCGATCACTATGTGCTGAACGGCGTCAAGCAGTTCATCACATCGGGCAAGAACGCCGACATGGCGATCGTGATGGCGGTGACCGACAAGGCGGCCGGCAAACGCGGCATCAGCGCATTCATCGTGCCGACCAAGACTCCCGGCTACACGGTCGCACGCATCGAGGACAAGCTGGGCCAGCATTCGAGCGACACCGCGCAGATCCTGTTCGAGAACTGCCGCGTGCCCGCGAGCCTGATGATTGGCGAGCCGGGCGCCGGTTACAAGATCGCGCTGGCCGGGCTCGAAGGCGGCCGCATCGGCATCGCGTCACAAAGCGTGGGCATGGCGCGCGCAGCGTTCGAGGCGGCGCTGCGTTATGCGAAAGAGCGCGAGGCCTTCGGCAAGCCGATCTTCGAGCATCAGTCGGTGCAGTTCAAGCTCGCAGAGATGGCAACACAGATCGAAGCGGCGCGGCAGTTGATTCATCACGCCGCGAGCCTCAAGGACGCAGGCGTGCCCTGCCTGACACAGGCCGCGATGGCCAAGCTGTTCGCCAGCGAAATGGCCGAGCGCATCTGCTCCGACGCGATCCAGATTCATGGTGGCTATGGCTACGTCACCGACTTTCCGGTCGAACGCATCTATCGTGACGTTCGCGTGTGCCAGATCTATGAAGGCACCAGCGACATCCAGAAGATCCTGATCGGGCGCGGGCTGGCGACGGGCGCGCACGAGGCCGCATGACCGCTGCCGACGCCATCGTCACCATGTACCGGCCCGTCGGGCCGGTCGAGCTTCAGCTCGTGCACGATTCGGGTGACAAGCTGTGGCCGCCGCGGCTACCGGACCAGCCCATCTTCTATCCGGTGACCAACCAGAAGTACGCGGCCGAGATTGCGCAGCAGTGGAACGTGCGCGACAGCGGTTACGGCGCCGTGACGCGCTTCGCAGTACGTCGCGAGTTCGTTGACCGCTACGAGGTGCAGCAGGTCGGCGCATCGCATCACACCGAATGGTGGATACCGGCCGAGGATATCGACGAGCTCAACCGCAACATCGTCGGCAGCATCGAGGTCATCGAGGAATTTGGCGTCAAGCAGGACAAGTAAATGGCATCAGCAATCGACTTCTACTTCGACTTCTCCTCCCCTTACGGCTATCTCGCCGCCGAGATGATCGAGGAGCTCGGGCAACGCTGCGGGCGTGCCATCAACTGGCATCCGATCCTCCTCGGCGTGGTGTTCAAGTCCACCGGCGGGCAGCCGCTGACGCAGGCGCCGATGAAGGGGCCGTACTCCGAGAACGACTTCCGGCGCAGCGCGGCGTTTTATGGCATTCCGTACAAGGCGCCCAGCCTGTTCCCGATCGCGGGGCAAAACCCATCGCGGGCCGTGCTGTGGATGCAGAAGAACCACCCGGCGCACGCGAAGAAGTTCGCGCTCGAGCTGTATCGGGCGTTTTTTCGCGGTGATCGCGACATCAGCAAGCTCGACGTCGTGGGTGACATCGCGGCCGGGCTCGGCTACAGCGCCGACGAGGTGATCGCTGCGACGCAGACAGACGAGATCAAGAACCAGCTCAAGGGCGAGGTCGAGGCGGCCATCGCCAGGGGCGTATTCGGTTCACCGTTTTTCATTGTCGATGGCGAACCGTTCTGGGGCGCCGACCGACTGCCGATGCTCGAGCAATGGCTCAAGCGCGGCGGCTGGAAATACTAAGGTTCGCGCATGCCAGTCATTGAATCGAAACTGAATCTCCGCGACGCAGCGACTGTCGCGTCGACTGCCGCCATGCAGGCGCTCGTCGACGACTTGCGCGCCAAGCATGCCGCCGCGGCGCTCGGCGGCGGCGAAGGTCCGCGTGCCAAACACACCGCGCGCGGCAAACTGCTGCCGCGTGACCGCGTCAAGCAGCTGCTCGATCCGGGCTCGCCGTTCCTCGAACTGTCCGCGCTGGCGGCGTACGAGATGTACAGCAACGAGTCACCGGGCGCCGGCATCATCACCGGTATCGGTCGCGTGAGCGGGCGTGAGTGCGTGATCGTGGCCAACGACGCGACAGTCAAGGGCGGCACCTATTACCCGATGACCGTCAAGAAGCATCTGCGCGCGCAGGAGATTGCTGCGCAGAACCGCCTGCCGTGCATCTATCTGGTCGATTCGGGTGGCGCCAACCTGCCCAATCAGGACGAGGTATTCCCCGACCGCGAGCACTTCGGCCGCATCTTCTACAACCAGGCGACGATGAGCGCCGACGGCATCGCGCAGATCGCCGTGGTGATGGGATCGTGCACGGCCGGTGGCGCCTATGTGCCCGCGATGAGCGATGAGTCGATCATCGTCAAGAATCAGGGCACGATCTTCCTGGCCGGCCCGCCGCTGGTCAAGGCCGCGACTGGCGAGGTGGTGAGCGCCGAGGACCTCGGCGGTGGCGACGTGCACACGCGGCTGTCGGGCGTAGCCGATCAACTGGCGCAGAACGATCCGCATGCGCTGGGCATGGCGCGCCAGGTCGTCGGTCACCTCAACACGGTCAAGCCGGCGCAACTCGCGATGAGTGAGAGCGTCGAGCCCCTGTACGATCCGCATGAACTCTACGGCGTGATCCCGACCGACACGCGCAAGCCGTTCGATGTGCGCGAAGTCATCGCGCGCATCGTCGATGGCAGCGAGTTCGACGAGTTCAAGCCGCGCTACGGCACGACGCTGGTGACCGGCTTTGCGCGCATCTACGGCATGCCGGTCGGCATCGTCGCCAACAACGGCGTGCTGTTCTCGGAGTCGGCGCTCAAGGGCGCGCACTTCATCGAGCTGTGCTGCCAGCGCAAGATCCCGCTCGTCTTCCTGCAGAACATCACGGGCTTCATGGTTGGCCGCAAGTACGAGAACGAGGGCATCGCGCGCAACGGCGCCAAGATGGTCACGGCGGTCGCCTGCGCCAGGGTACCCAAGTTCACGGTGATCATCGGCGGCAGCTTCGGCGCCGGCAACTACGGCATGTGCGGCCGCGCCTATTCGCCACGCTTCCTGTGGATGTGGCCCAACGCGCGCATCAGCGTGATGGGCGGCGAGCAGGCAGCTAGCGTGCTGTCGACCGTGCGCCGCGACAACATCGAGGCCAAGGGGGGCGCGTGGTCCAAGGACGAGGAAGATGCGTTCAAGGCACCGATCCGCGAAAAGTACGAGCGCGAAGGCCATCCGTACTACGCGACGGCACGTCTGTGGGACGACGGCATCATCGATCCGGCGGACACGCGGCGGGTGCTGGGTCTTGGGCTGTCAGCGAGTCTGAATGCGCCGATTGAGGACACACGGTTTGGCGTGTTCAGGATGTAGCAGATGAAAACACTGAAAATTGAGCGCGATGCGCGTGGCGTGGCGATGGTGGCGTTCAACCGCCCCGAAGTGCACAACGCCTTTGACGAGACCATGATCCGTGAGGTGATCGAGGCCTTTCGCGATCTGGGTGAAGATGAATCGGTGCGCGTGATCATCATCGCCGCCGAGGGCAAGAGCTTCTGCGCTGGTGCCGATCTCAACTGGATGAAACGTGCGTCCGAGTACGACGAGGACCAGAACCGCGAGGACGCGGGCGAGCTCGCGCTGATGCTCAACGCGATCTATGCCTGCCCCAAGCCTGTGATCGCGCGCGTGCAAGGCAATGCGTTTGGCGGCGGTGTCGGCGTCGTGGCAGCGGCCGACATCGCGATCGGCGTGTCTGACGTGCAGTTCGCATTGTCCGAGGTCAAGCTGGGCATCATCCCGGCTGTGATCAGCCCGTACGTGATCGAGGCCATGGGCGCTCGCTATGCCCATCGCTACTTCATCACGGCCGAGCGCTTCTCGGGATCGGAGGCCTACCGCATCGGCCTGCTGCATGACCTGGCACCGTCAATCGACGCGATGGACGAGATGATTGCCGGTCTCTGCACCGTGCTGCTCGGCAACGGCCCCAAAGCCATCGAGGCTGCCAAGAACCTGATCCAGGCCGTCGCACAGAAGCCGATCGACGACGAGCTCATGGAAGACACCATCGAGCGCATCGCCCAGATCCGCTCGACGCCCGAAGCGAAGGAAGGCATTGGCGCTTTCCTTGCGAAGCGGCGGCCGGACTGGGTGAAGGAATAGCTTATGTTCGCCAAAATTCTCATCGCCAATCGTGGGGAGATTGCTGTTCGCGTCGCCCGTACCGCGCGCCGCATGGGCATCCAGACCGTCGCGGTGTTCTCCGAAGCCGATCGTGATGCGATGCATGTTGCCGCGTGCGACGAGGCGTATTGCATCGGTGGCGCTGCGCCGAAAGAGTCCTACCTGCGCGGTGACAAGGTGCTCGAGATCGCCAAGCTCACGGGCGCGCAGGCGATCCATCCCGGCTACGGCTTCCTGTCCGAGAACGAATCGTTCGCGCGTCAGTGCGCCGACGCCGGCATCGTGTTCATCGGACCGCCGCCTGCTGCGATCGAGGCGATGGGGCTCAAGGCCGAATCGAAGCGCCTGATGGAGAAGGCCGGCGTGCCGCTGGTGCCGGGCTATCACGGCAGCGACCAGAGCGAGGCCTTGCTCGCGTCCGAAGCAAAGCGCATCGGCTTTCCGGTGCTGATCAAGGCCAGCGCTGGCGGCGGTGGCAAGGGCATGAAGGTGGCCGAGAGCGAGGCCGACTTTGCGGCGGCGCTGGCATCGGCCAAGCGCGAGGCGAAGAACTCGTTCGGCGACGACAATGTGTTGATCGAACGCTATCTGCAGCGCCCGCGCCACATCGAGATCCAGGTGTTCGCCGACGAGCTCGGTCACTGCGTCTACCTGTTCGAGCGCGATTGTTCGCTGCAGCGCCGCCACCAGAAGGTCGTCGAAGAAGCGCCCGCGCCCGGCATGACCGAGGCGCGTCGCCGCCAGATGGGCGAAGCCGCCTGCGCCGCGGCACACGCCGTAGGCTACGTCGGCGCGGGCACCGTCGAGTTCATCGCCGAGCATGACTTTGCGACCTCGGGCCGCTTCTACTTCATGGAGATGAACACGCGGCTGCAGGTCGAGCACCCGGTCACCGAGATGATCACCGGGCTCGACCTCGTCGAGTGGCAGTTGCGCGTCGCTTCGGGCGAACGCCTGCCCAAGCTGCAGGACGAGCTGCGCATCGACGGCCATGCCTTCGAGGCGCGCGTCTACGCCGAGAATCCGCGCAACCAGTTCCTGCCCGCGATCGGCCCGATCGATCTGCTGCGCGCGCCCGCGACCAACGCCGACGTGCGCATCGACACCGGCGTGCGCGAGGGCGATGCGATCACGCCACACTACGACCCGATGATCGCCAAGCTGATCGTGCATGGCGACAATCGCGAGCAGGCGCTGCAACGCCTGGCGCTGGCGCTCGACGACTATGCCGTCGTCGGCTTCACCAACAACGTGGAGTTCCTGCAGCGCGTTGCGCGGCACCCCGCGTTCGCGGCCAGGGAGATCGATACCGGTTTCATCGCGCGTCACGCCGACGCGCTGCTGCCGCCGCTACCGGTGCCGAGCGACGCGGCACTCGCGGCCTGCGCGCTGGTCGAGGCCGCCGCCGCGCGTGCGGTGGCGCAGGACGCCGCGCGTCGCGCCGGCAAAGCTTCGTCGCCGTGGGCGCTGGCCGATGCGTTCTGGCCAAACCAGCCCGATTGCGGCATCGACTTCGACTACGCACAGGGCGAGCAGCGCCTGGCCGTCAGCGTGATCGCGGACGGCGACGGCTATCGCATCCGCATCGCCGGCCGCGAACTGCGCGCCCGCGCCGACATCGATGGCGAGCGCATCACCCTCACGCTGGGCGACGCGCAGCGCGGCGCGCGCGTGCTGCGCTCGGGCGGGCACCGGGTCGTGCTGCTCGCAGGCGAGCGGTTTGAGTTTGACGCCGTCGACCGCTACGCGCCGCCCGAGTCCGAGGACGGTCATGGCGGCCATCTCGTTGCCCCGATGCCGGGATCAGTGGTCAGCGTGCTGGTCAAGGTCGGCGACACGGTCAAGAAGGGCCAGCCGCTGATCATCATGGAGGCGATGAAGATGGAGCACACCATCGTGGCACCATTCGACGGTGCCGTCGAGGCGATCTACTTCGCGGCGAAGGAACAGGTCAAGGAAGGCGCCGAACTGGTCGCGCTGGCCGAGGCGAAGGCCACCGCCTAGCGCGGCGCGCTGCGCAGCTTGTGCAGCAGCCGGTCCGCGCGCTCGGGCCGGAACTGCGCCAGCCACGCGATGCGGCCGAGCAGTTGCGACCGCTGCGCGTCGTCCGGCGGCGCATTTACATGGCGGTGCACGGCCGCCTTCAATGCGTCGTAGTCCTGACGGCACAGGTTCATCGTCTGGTTGACCACGATGCCCGTCACGCGCTGCCGGTTCGACTGCGGCATCACCAGCGTCTTGCGTTCGTTGAGCAGCCAGCCCTCGGTCGCGACGATGGTCCGTACCTGATCGACGAAGCGCAGGCTGTTGCAGTCGCTGGCATCCGTCGAAAACGTCAGGTCATCCGCGTAGCGCGAATAGCGCATGTCCCAGGCCGCCGCCAGCCCTGACAGGCGGCGGTCGAGCCGATACGCGATCCAGTTGGCGAGCGCCGGCGAGGTCGGCGCGCCCTGCGGCAGATGCGGCACGCACAGCGTCTGCTGCCAGTCGCGCACGTGTCCGACGATGCGGGTCTGCGACGCAAACGCATCGTGCCGGCGCAACGCCGCGCGCAGCGCACCCGCGCGCTGCACCGATGTGCACAACGCCGTTAGTGCGGTGGCAACGCGCGGCGGCATGCCCAGGCGCAGGAACGCGCTGTGCACGCGCCCGGCGGTGATGGACGTGAAGAAGTCCGCGATGTCGAGGCGCAGCACGAGGCGTCGCCCGCTGTGCAACGCCGCATGCGTCAGCGCCGAGCGACCGCGCACGAAGCCGTGAGCGGCCGGATGCAGATCGGCGGTCGCCAGCACCTCGCGCAGCACGCGTCGCTGCAAGACGCGCAGGGCATCCTGCGGTTGCTCGATCACGCGCAGGCCACCACTCTGCTTGCGCATCACGAGCAGCCGGAACGCGTGCGGCGTGCGGCTGGTGCGCAGTGCGGCGTCGAGTTCGTCTTCCGATATCTCGATCCGTCGCGCGAGGTCAGCAAGCGGCTGCAGGCCGGACTCGACCCGCGGCGGGTCAGACCCGGCCGTCGCCGCAACCGGCCAGATGCGCGGCAGATCCGCCTGCAGGCGTGCACGGCGTGCCTGCAGCCCGGCGACCCAGTCGGCGTGCTCGCCGCGCTCCTTCTCATCGGCCGCATGCGCCAGCGTCGCCGTGATGTCTTCGATCGCTGCAGTCAGCAGGACAGACTGAGTGACCAGACGCTCGAACGCGGGCAGCTTGCGGATACGTGCCGCGAGTTGCGCTGCGCTCCAGTGCGGCCACGCCAGTTCGGCGTGCAAGGCCAAATCGCGTCGCGCGGCACCAAGCAGCGCCGAGCACCCCACGAATCGCGCCGACGCGCGAGCGGTCAGGGCGCGCGCCGTGAGGGAACGGCCCGCCGTGTGTTCGGCCAGCATGAAAGCGGCCAGCGCGTCGGCGATGGCGTCGACTTCGGGGGGCGGAGTGGTCTCGGAGGGCACGGTCGCTGGCAATCAGGGTGTCGGGTGACCGTGCGTACGCCACGCAGTTCGCAGCTTCTCACGTGATGCGCGCGAGCGCATCCGGCGAGTGCCAACGCATAAACCAGCCAGACGATCACCCGGGGCAACCCCGGGCGCCGGGAACCTGCCGAAGCACGCTTCCGGTCACAACTGGCGTACGCCACGGTCACGCCAATCATAGTGCGGCAATGGCCCGCGCGCGACCGTGACCGCGTCACGCACGGCAAAATAGCGGCATGAAGATCCTAGTCCAATCCACCGGCCTCGACATCGTGCCCGGCATCATCGCCGAGCTGCGCAAGCATCAACCTGACTGGCAGTATTTCGCCTGGCCGTCCGACGAGCCCTGCGACTACGTCGTGGGCTGGAAGCCGCCGGCCGAGCTGTTCGCGCGGCAACCCAAGCTGAAAGCCGTGATCAATTACGGCGCCGGCGTCGACGCCATCCTGGCGATGGGTGCGGTGCCCGCGCATCTGCCGATCGTGCGCCTCGAAGACGCCGGCATGGCGCAACAGATGGCCGAATACGCGATCTACGGCGTGATCCACCACCAGCGCCACATGCAGATCTACCTCGCGCAGCAGCGCGACAAGCACTGGCAGCAGCACGAAGACCGCGGCAATGTGCGGCGGCCCACCGTCGGCGTGCTGGGCCTCGGCGAGATGGGCGGCACCGTCGCGACGCGGCTCGCGGCGTTTGGCTATACGGTGCAGGGCTGGTCGCGATCGCAGCGCCAGATCGATGGCGTCAAGACCTTCGCGGGTAGCGACCGGCTCGCGGCCTTCCTGGCCGGCACCGATGTGCTGGTGTCGATGCTGCCGCTGACCAAATCGACGCGCGGCCTGATCAACGCACAGACGCTTGCGCAGCTGCCGCGCGGTGCGTTCCTGGTCAACGCGGGCCGCGGCGGCCATCTGGTCGATGCCGACGTGCTGGCGGCGCTCGACAGTGGCCAGCTCGGCGGCGCCCTGCTCGACGTCTTTCACGAGGAGCCGCTGCCGAAGGATCACGCGTATTGGTCGCACCCGAAGGTCATCGTGACGCCGCACATCGCCGCGACCACGCCGATCAAGGACGCCTGCGCCCAGATCGTCGCCAAGATCGGCACCATGGAGCGCGGCGAGCTTGTGTCGGGCATCGTCGATCCCAAAGTGGGTTATTGATCAGCGAAGCGAGGTCAGCATGAAGTACCCGAGCCGCGTCAGCATCGTCGAAGTCGGCGCCCGCGACGGCCTGCAGAACGAAAAGCAGGAGGTCACGGCTGCGGTCAAGATCGAGCTGGTCAATCGCCTCAGCGCGGCGGGCTTCCGCAACGTCGAGGCCGGGTCCTTCGTGTCGCCCAAGTGGGTGCCGCAGATGGCGACCTCGGCCGACGTGATGGCCGGCATCGAGCGCAAGCCCGGCGTCATCTATTCGGTGCTGACGCCCAACCTCAAGGGCTTCGAAGGCGCGCTCGCGGCCCGTGCCGACGAGGTGGTGATCTTTGGCGCCGCATCCGAGGCGTTCTCGCAGAAGAACATCAACTGCTCGATCGCCGAAAGCATCGAGCGCTTCCGTCCGGTCGCCGAAGCCGCCAAGGCGAACGGCATGCGCGTGCGCGCCGCCGTGTCGTGCGCGCTCGGCTGCCCCTATCAGGGCGAGGTGCCCATCGAGTCGGTCGTCGATTGCGTCAAGCGCTTCGCCGATCTCGGCTGCGACGACATCGGCATCGCCGACACCATCGGCGTCGGCACGCCGGCACGCACCTCGGCGGTATTCGAGGCGGCGGCCAGGGCCTATCCGCTGGCGCAGATCTCCGGG
Source organism: Casimicrobium huifangae (assembly GCF_009746125.1). Lineage (NCBI taxonomy): Bacteria > Pseudomonadati > Pseudomonadota > Betaproteobacteria > Casimicrobiaceae > Casimicrobium > Casimicrobium huifangae. Next base: position 3,930,799 of record NZ_CP041352.1, on the reverse strand, counting down.
CATTTCCACGACACCTACGGCCAGGCCTGCGCCAACGTGCTTGCCTGCCTCGAGCTGGGCGTGTCTACGTTCGACACCTCGGTCGCCGGCCTCGGCGGCTGCCCGTACGCCAAGGGCGCGACCGGCAATGTCGCGACCGAGGACGTGCTGTACATGCTGCACGGCATGGGCATCGAGACCGGCATCGACCTCGATCTCGTCTGCGAGGCGGGCCAGTTCATCTCGCAGGCGCTGGGCCGCGCGCCGCACTCGCGCGTGAACCGGGCGCTGGCGGCGAAGCGGGCCGGGTAGTGGCCTGGCGCCCGCAGCGCATGCCGGCCTTTATCCTCCCTTCGTCGTCCCGCTTCCATTCTGCGTCGGGACGACGAATCAAAATTGGTTCGCCAGCTAACCATGTGGATCGACAGCCACTGCCACCTTGACGCCCCCGACTTCGACGCTGATCGCGACGAGGTGGTGGCGCAGGCGTCGGCGGCGGGGGTAGCGGCGATCGTCAACCTGCCGGGCCACGTTGACCATTTTGCCAAGGCCAGCAAGACGCGTGAACGCTACGGCTGCATCACGGGCTTCGGCATCCATCCCATGTGGGTGGCGGGGCCGTCGGCGCATTCTGCACGCGAGCACGTCGCGGTACTACGGGAGTGGGTGCAGCGGGAGAAACCCGAGCTCATCGGCGAGATCGGTCTGGATTTCTTTATCCCTGACTTCAATCAGGAGGAGCAGGAGTGGTTCTTTGCCGAGCAATTGAAGATTGCTCGCGATTTCGATCTACCGGTGTCACTGCATGTACGGCGCAGTCAAGACCACATCCTGAAGCATCTTCGCCGCATCCGCGTGTGTGGGGGATTTGCACACGCCTTCAACGGCAGCGCCCAACAGGCTGCGGAATTCATCAAACTGGGCTTCTGCCTGGGTTTTGGTGGTACGGCGACCTTTCCGCAGGCGCAGCGTATCCGTGCGCTGCTACGCGAGATACCCATTGCAAACGTGGTCGTCGAGACTGATGCACCCGATATTCCTCCCAGCTTTCTCGGCACGATGAGCTCGCGTACCCGCAACAGCCCGGTGTACTTGCCGCAGATAGGACAGATGCTGGCGGAAGTCCGAGGCATGTCGCCCGCCGCTTTCGCTGCTGCAACTACTGCCAACGTGCGGCGAATCGTAGCGTCACGACTTGTTTCACAGGAGGGCGACTGAGGTGAGTTTCCGATATCTGCTGACCCCGGGAGGGGCGGAAGCGCCTCCAGCTGAATCGCCTTGCGTGAAGATTTGTGTCATCGAAGCGGACGGACTTTGCGTGGGGTGCGCCCGCACGCTGGAAGAGATCGCACGCTGGCAGCAGATGACGCCGGCACAAAGGCAGGAGGTGATGGCGCAATTGCCTTCCCGTCGACGGGCGGATGGTGCGTAGCAACCGCCTTGTGGGATAGCGTCAGCGGCCCTGATGCGCGGCGCAACGTGCAAAAGTTGCCGATGACTTCACGTCGATAGCCGTATCATCTTTTTGTCAGAGGGCCCATTAGCTAAGGGCTAGGCGGTCATTATGCGGAAAGTCGACTTGGTGGCGAATGGGCCGTGAAGCCCAATTTGAATGCGGCTTTGCGGATCAAGCTGATAGTGTCAGCGACGATCGCCCTTGGGTAATGGCAATACGTCGCGTGACAGAGCAGCCATGAAAAAAGGGCACCTAAGCGCCCTTTTTTGATCTGTCGATTCGATTAGAAGCGATGGATCAGGCCGATGGCCGGCGTGTTGAGCTTGCCGCCCGTTTCGTTCTTCATCGAAGAGAAGTACGCGTAGAACTGCGTACGCTTCGAGAACGTGTAGTCATACACGAGCGAAACGTGCTTGCCGCCACCGATCGACCAACGGCTCACGAGCTGAGCAGCCGTCGGAGCGGTGTAGCCAACCGGCGGAGTCCACGCCCAAGCAGCGCCATTGTCGCGCTGGCTGTATTGAACGCCGACGTTATGCGCACCCAGCGGAACCTGCGCTGCTACGTCGAAGTATTTCATCTTCAACGTGCCGGTCGACAGTTTGTAGCTGGTTACGTCGTAGGAACCGTCGATACGGGCAACACCGAAGTTGTAGCGGCCGTAGACGCGGAACGCGTTCTGGTCATGGGCACCGGTGGTGACGCCGGCGAGACCACCGAAGTCCTTATGCAGTGCGTAGGTGGCGCCGAGGGTAACCGGGCCATTCGAGTAAATAAGGGACGTATCCCACAGACGAGCCTTCGGCGATGCAGCTTGCTCTTCGATGAGCGAGTACATCGTGCGGAGCTTGAAGCCGCCCATCGTCGGCGTCGCGTAACTAATTGCATTAGCAGCGCGAGCGTCGAAGTGACCCGTATTGTTGGCGCCAGAGGTGCCGCCGCGGCCGTAGTTCGTGAACAGCTGGTTGAAGCCGAAGCCAGGACCGCCTGACAGACCGTTGTTACGGTTCTGCGCACCGGTCGAACCGATGTTCTGGTGAGCAAGACCGAGCACGTCATCGTACGGCGTCAGGCCATAGCCAAACTTGACTTCGCCCCAAGCCGTGCCGGCAAGACCAACCCATGCCTCACGACCCCACATGACGCCGCCGCCGAGGCTGCCGTCGTCAGAGCCGAAGCTGTTTTCGAGCTGGAAGAAAGCGCTAAGACCACCACCGAGGCTTTCCGAGCCACGGAAGCCGAAGCGCGACGAGTTGGCTGTCATGCGGTTGACTGTAGAACCGCTGCCACCTTTGCCGATCGCCGTATTCGGATCTTGCGAGCCGCGGTTCGATTCGATCGAGGTGTTGATGTAACCGTACAGCGTGACGTTCGCGGACTGTGCCTGAGCAGCAACTGCTGCACACGCAACCGCAACGCCAAGCGCGATTTTCGTAAATTTCATGAAAGTACCCTTTTGCAAAGCTGGTATTGGACTTGGCAACCTCACACGAGCAGCGATGGCGGTAGCCACCGCCGCTCTAGTCAGATCGCAGTTACATCAACACAAATTAGAACTTGTGCTTGACGCCAAGACCAAGCAGGCTGGCGGTCATGCCGTTAACACCGGCGGTCGACCAAGCGGTGTTGCCGTCAGCTACGCAGACCAGACCCTTGTTCTTGCACTGGTAGTACACGGCATACGCTTCGGTACGCTTCGAGAAGTCGTACTCACCGAGCAGACCGAAGGCTTGAGCCTTGGCGCTACCCGACTTGCTTTGAGCCAGTTGCAGACCAACGCGAGCCGAGCCGAACGGCACGGTGACGCTGCCGATCAACGGCTTGGTCTTGTTGCCAGCGGTGTCTTTGTTCTCGATGTAGGTCAAGCCAGCGTAAGCAACGCCGAAGTTGTACGAACCGCCAACGATGAACTGCTTGTTGGAAGCGGTTGCCGCAGCGTTCTTCTGATCGCTGAAGCCGACGCCCACGTACAGCGGACCGTTTTTGTATTCGATGTTGCCGCCGAGGGTACGCGAACCCGAGGACGTGCCAGCAACTTCACCCAGCGCCCAAGCCAGCGACGCGGTCAGACCGCCCATGTTCGGGGTCTTGTAGTACACCTGATTGTTCTGGCGCAGCGTGTTGGCGAAGAAGCCACCCATGTTGGCAACAGCCGACCAGCCGTTCAGGCAGCCGCCGAACGAGTCGTCCGAGTTGCACATCACCCAGAAGTTCGGCGAGTAGTCACGACCCATCTGGATCGAGCCGAAACCACCGGACAGACCGACGTAGGCGCGACGACCGAACAGCAGGCCGCCTTGACCGAGCGAGCCATTGTCAACGTTGAAGCCATTCTCAAGATTGAAGAACGCATTCAGACCGCCGCCAAGGCTTTCAGAGCCGCGCAGGCCCCAACGCGAACCGGAGATGCCGCCGGACACGAGGCCAGTCGTGGAAACCTTGTTCGCGGCTACGGTCGGTGAACTGCCACGCTCCGATGCCAGGTAGGTGTCGATGATGCCGTACAGCGTGACGTTTGCGGTTTGAGCCGACGCCGCGCCAGCTGCAATCGCGCTCACTGCCAAAGCAACGAGTTTCTTGTTCATAACAGTCTCTCCTCAGATATTGACGGTCGACACCGCATCACGCCGCACATTCATGCTCGAGGATTTGATGCCAACAATTTTTCTTCCAACGCAATCTCGGAAGCTGCTTTAATTCTGCCAAATCGGCCGGTTTCGGCCAACCTTCTGACTGGTCGTGTGCGATTTGGCGATGCCCGAATTGTTGTCAATTTGCAACAAGCCGATGCGACAACGCTGTTCTCGTTGAACACATTAGCGGGCTCGAATAACCGCATATAACTTATTGAATTAAAAGACTTTATGTTCTGGGTGCTGTTCGTCGCGGTCGCCTGCGCCTCGCTCTCATTTCTGCTTTGTACAGGCGTGCTGACGGGGCGGCTTGTTAGTCCGTACAGTATTCCGGGTGAGCGCTCACTTCACGGCCGGCCGGTTGCTCGGGGTGGTGGTCTCGGCATCGCCGCTGGAGTTCTGTTCGGTGCCGTTGTGCTCATCCCGCAATGGCAGATTCCTTTGGCGCTGACCTTGATGTGGATGGTCTCCGCGTGGGATGACTGGAGTGACGCTTCTCCGACGTTGCGCCTGGCGGTGCACTCCCTGTCGGCGATGCTGGTGGTAGCCGCTTGGGGTGAAGGCGGACTGTCGACAATTGTGGCTATACCCCTGATTATTGTCGTCATCTGGTCGGTAAATCTGTTCAATTTCATTGATGGCGTAGACGGCGTCGCGGCATCGGCAGCGATCATTGGCGGCACGGCGCTGGCGACAATTGCCGTCTTTCTGCCTGGCACGGATGCCGCTCGACCAGCCTCGATGGCTCTCATCGGGTCTGCCGTCGTTGTTGCAGCGTCGGCGCTCGGCTTTCTGCCGATGAATTTGCCGCCGGCCCGACTGTTTATGGGCGATGGAGGATCGACGGTGCTCGGACTTGCGCTCGCAGCCGTGAGCATCAAAGGGGTCGCCGACGGTGTTTGGCAGGCCGCCGTACCACTGGCGATATTTATGCCGTTGTGGGCGGATGCAACTTACACGCTGGTCAGGCGCCTGCTGCGGGGACACAATCCGCTGCGTCCGCACCGTGAACACCTGTACCAGCGTCTTACCCTCGCCGGCCTTGGGCATCGCGGCGTGCTGTTCTGGATCGTGGGATGGATGCTGCTATCGATTGCTGTTGCCGGTCTCGTCCGCAGCCTTGCGGTACCGCTGGCGACTGCAGCCGTGACGGCTTACGCGGCGTTCTATGTGGTGCTCACCGAGTGGACGTTACGCAGGCAGCCCAATCTGCTGATGAACCCGCGCGCATTTCTCGCGCTGCTCTACGATGTGGCGGCTGCAGCGAGCGCATGGGCGCTGCTGTTCTGGGCCCGATTCAATTTCAATATCGACGGCGCCGAGTTCACCGCAGGGGATGTCGCCCGCAGTCTGGCTTTTGTTGTTCCGGTGCACGCGCTGGTGTTCGTCGGGCTGGGCCTCTATGAAGGGCTCTGGCGATTCGCCAGCATGGCTGACTTGCGTCGTATCGTTCTCGGTGCATTTGTCGCTGCCGCCAGCACTGCGGTCCTTTTCGTGATCGTACGGCCGGACAGCTTTATCTGGCCGCGATCCGTGCTGTTGCTGCAGCCCGCACTGCTGATCTTGTTGATGGGCGGTGCGCGATTTGCATATCGCAGCTGGAAGGAACACCGTCTATATGGACTGGCTGCTGCCCAGGGAGAGCCCGTGCTGGTGCTGGGTGCAGGCGCGGCAGGCGCCAGACTGGTCAGCGAGCTTTCCAGGTCCGATACGTGGCAGGTCGTCGCGCTGCTTGACGACGACATGACAAAAGTTGGCGCCCGCGTCCACGACACGCCCGTTGTCGGGCGACTGGCACAAGCCGAGGATGTGGCGCGGCGCTTCGGTGCACGTCACGCGATCATAGCGATGCCGAATACGACGCACGAAGCGCGCCGCCGCGCCGTTGAGATCGCGGCAAGCGCCGGCCTGAGCGTGCTCACAGTGCCGTCGTACGACGAACTGCTGTCGGAAGAGTCTCCGCTGGCAAAGTTGCGGGCCATCGAGCTGGAAGACTTGTTGGGGCGCGACCCGGTAGTTCTGGACAACCCGGGGCTGGCGAGCTGGATCTCGGGTCGCACAGTGCTGGTCACTGGAGCGGGCGGCTCGATCGGGACGGAGCTTTGCAATCAGGTCGCGCGCTTCCATCCCGGACGTCTGGTGATGGTGGATATTTCCGAGTTTGCCTCGCACGTGGTCGGCGAACACATCGCAACCAAGCTGCCTCGCGAGCGTATCGAGGTGTACGTGGGCAATGCCCGCAACCGCGAGCGCATGCTGGAAATCTTCGAGCGGGAGCGACCTCATATCGTCTTTCACGCCGCCGCTTACAAACATGTGCCGCTCACGGAAACGGTCAACGCTTGGGAGGCGGTACGCAACAACGTACTGGGCACGCTGGTGGCCGCTGAGTGCGCCCGTGCAGTAGCCGCCGAGAAGTTCGTGCTGATCTCGACTGACAAGGCCGTTCGCCCATCGAGCATCATGGGTGCCAGCAAACGCCTCGCGGAGCTGGCGATCATGAGCCTCCCGGAAACGCCGACAAAGTTTGTCGGTGTGCGATTCGGCAACGTGCTCGGCAGCAACGGCAGCGTAATTCCGAAATTCCGTGAGCAGATTGCAAGCGGTGGCCCGGTGACGGTGACACACCCGGAAATGACCCGTTACTTCATGTCCATCCCGGAGGCCGCACAACTGGTGCTGCAAGCTGGCCTGATGGGCCATCCACAATCACTCTTTGTGCTTGATATGGGCCGTCCGGTCCTGATTGTGGAGCTGGCTCGTGAGCTGATCCGGCTTGCGCGCGGCTCTACGAATGCTATCCCGATCGTCTACACCGGTCTTCGACCTGGTGAAAAAATGCATGAAGAACTGACGGGGGATGGCGAACAATTTCTCCCGACAGCGCATGCCAAAGTGCGCCGGGTGGTCGCCAGTCTCGAAGCCGCGATAGACATCGATGAACTGCTGCGGTGGCTGGATCAGCCTTCGCCGTACGATGTGAGGGCGGAGTTGAAGCGATGGGTGATTGACTTCAGCCCGCCTGCGCCGCCAGCAGCTTTGAGTACGATCCTCCCGCCGCAGCCAGCGTGACGTGACTGCCGCGCTCGACGACGCGACCGCCCTCGAAAACGAAGATCTCGTCAGCGTCGCGAATGCTGCTGAGCCGATGCGCCACCTGTACGACCGTGTGTCCATCGCCGAGCACACGAAGAGAATCCTGCACCACCTTCTCCGAACCACTGTCGAGCGCCGAGGTCGCTTCATCGAAGAGAATGATCGCCGCCTGCTTGTACAACGCGCGGGCAATCGCGATGCGCTGACGCTGGCCGCCTGACAATAGTCCTCCGCCTTCACCTACCGATGTGTCGTAGCCTGACGGCAGCGCGCTGATAAAGGCGTCGGCAGCTGCCGCTGTGGCTGCCCAGTGCACGCGGTTGCCATCAACAGCGGCCGGCTCCACGCCAAACGCGATATTGGCCGTTACAGTGTCGTTTACCAGCAGGACATCCTGTGACACCAGCGCCAGATTGTCGCGAACAGTCCGCAGACCAAGTTGTGCGACTGGCTTGCCGTCGATCAGTACATCGCCCTGCTGAGCGGAGTAAAAGCCCGCGAGAAGTGCCATCGCTGTACTTTTGCCGCTACCCGAGGCGCCAACGAAGGCAACCCGGCGCCCGGCCGGGATGTTGAGTGACACGTCAGTGAGGGCATCCACGTCACGACCCGGATAGCGCAGCGACACGGCGTCGAACCGGATGTCACCGCGCAGGCGTTCTGAAACGCCAGCGGTCGGCAGTGGCTCCGTCGATTGATCAAGCACGGAGAAAACGCTGCTCGCTGCCGCGAGACCACGTTGCAAGACCGCATTGACTGACGACAGGCTCTTGACGGGGGGCAGCAACGAGAGCAACGCAGTAAAGAACACGAAAAAGTCACCGGCGGTCATTGCCTGTCGCTGGCCTTCCTGAATGGCAAGCGCAACGATGCCGGCAATCGCCACGGAGACCACCACGTGCATCAGTGGTGCGCTCGCCGCATTGGCGGTTTCCTGCTTCATGATCGTGCGCCGGACAGCGTTGGCTCGCAGTGAAAAAGCCCGTTGAATCTGCTCGAAAGCCGAATAGATTTTGATCGAGCGCTGGTTGCTCAAGCCCTCATCTGCGAAGCGTGCCAGTTCTCCCATCTGTGTTTGCAATGCCACGCTCGCAGCCCGCAGACGACGGGTCATGGCCCGCACGACGACGGCGACCACTGGAGCGATGACGAAGACACCGAGCGTCAATTTCCAGCTGACCGATGCCATCATCGTAATTGCCACAATCAACTTGAGAGAGTCCTGCACCAGTGTTGTCAGCGCCTGGCTGGTCACCGCGCCGATCTGTTGCGTGTCATAAGTAATCTTGGAGGTCAATTCCGCCGGGGAGTGCCGGTCAAAAAAGCTCACTGGCAGGCGCAAAAGATGCGCGAATATGACTTGCCGGAGGTCAAACACCACCCGGCTGGCAACCCAGTGCAGTGCCAGATCACCGACAAAATTGGCGGCACTGCGGACTGCGAACAGGCCAACCAGCAGCGCCGGGAACCAGAGAATCGGTATCGCCAGCAACACTGCAGTGACCGGACCCAGGAAGCCTTTCGCCAGTGCACTCTGGCCGGCCAGGCTGGCAACTGCGTTGGTACCAACCGCTGCGTCGACGATGAATGCGCGGTCAAGAATCTGCGAGAAAGCGACCTGGATGAGCGGTTCCACCAGTGACACCGCAGCCAGCATCGCCATGCCCGCGAGCAAGCGGCCGCGATAAGGGCGCACGTATGTCAGCAGCCGCCAGTAACGTTGCCAGTCAGAGGGGTTGGAAGCCATGGGCAAATTGTTGCATGCCACTGATAAACTGCACGACGAAGCAAGGTGCTTGCTGGTGACCAGATTCTTCGGTTGCCATCAAGTGAAACGGGAAAGCGGTGCATCGTGCCAGCACGATAAAGCCGCTACTGCCCCCGCAACGGTAAGTCGCATCAACGCTGGTTGCCGTGCTGTATCGTTTCCGATTCAGCCATGCCACTGGGAGTCCACTCCCGGGAAGGCGCAACCAAACTGCGGCGACGAGTCCGGAGACCGGCCCGGCTTTTCTGTCGCCTTCCTCGGACGACGGATCATTGCCCACTGCGCGGGGATGCGCGGTGCCGGGCGCATGCACCGTCGTTGACGATCGCCTGACCCGTGCCACCTGAGCCTTGCCAGCGGGACCACCCACCGTCGGGCGGAGGGCCCGATTCGTCAGGATCGTCATGCAATCAGACAAGCACCTACTCACCCCCGTCCAGGTACGGACTATTCCCGACCACCGCTCAACGCCATGCGCACTCGCCATTGCATTGGCGTTTGCATCGGCAATAGTGCCGGCTGGCATCGCTGCCGCCCAAGCCCCCCAGCAATCACAAAGCAAGCTGGATCGCGTGGTTGTCACCGCCACGCGGATGCCGGAAGACATCAACACGACGATGCGCGACATCTCGGTGCTGGACGGCACCAGTCTCCGCGCGGCGGGTATTGTCGACATCGCCGATGCCTTGCGGCTGCTTCCTGGCGTTGAATTTGCAACGACTGGTCCGGGAGCCACCCCGTCGATTTTTCTGCGTGGGGCCAACAGCAACCAGACGCTGCTGCTGATTGATGGACAACGGGTTTCCTCCTCGTTCAGCGGGCTGTCTGCCTTGCAGCACATCAACGTTGACCAGATCGAACGCATCGAAGTGTTGCGCGGCCCGGCAGCCAGTCTCTATGGCGCCGACGCTGTCGGCGGTGTCATCCAGATATTTACCCGCCGCGACCGAGGCATGGGGATACGCGCGGCGGCAGGTGAATGGCGGTCGCAACAACTGAGCGCCAACGCCGGACTGGGTGATGCCGCCAACGGCGTGACGGTGACCGCGGCCCAGAATGCAAGCCGTGGCTACAACGCCATCGTCAACAAGGCAGACTACAGCTACAACCCGGACCGCGACGGCTATCGCTTCAACACCGTCCAGCTCAACGGCAATTGGTCGCCGTCGTCCACGCTGAAGTTTGCGCTGCACGCTTTTGAAACGCGAGGCAACGTCCAGTACGACGGTGATGCAATGCACGATGATCGCATTCGTTCGCTGGTCAACAGCGTTGCTGCAACTGCGGATTTCTCGCTCACATCAAATTGGACCGGTTCGCTGCGCATTGGATCGTCGACGGACAAGTCCAGCTTCGAATCGGCTTTTCCTGGCGACTACAGGACGCGCAATGATCTGCTGGGATGGCAGAACAACTTCCGCGTCAGTTCAGCACTCAATCTGCTGGGCGCGTTCGAGTGGCGGCGTGAAACAGTGCAAGGCAGCGATGCATTGCCGGTGACTGCACGCCGGACCTCAAGTGTGCTGCTGGGCGGTGACTGGGCCGCCGACGACTTGCGGGCCAATGCAACCCTGCGTCTGGACGATAGCAGCCAGTACGGCACCCGCACCACGGCCAGCGGCAGCGTTGGCTATCGTCTGGCGCCGCAGTGGCGGGCGGTGCTGAGTGCGGGCACCAGCTTCAAGGCGCCAACCTTCAACGATCTTTACTACCCCGGCTACGCCAATCCCACCCTCAGGCCCGAGCGTGGTCAGAATATCGAGTTCGGTTTCCGCTGGTCTGTCGCGGAATCGAACGCGTCGCTGACTGTCTATCAGAACAATGTTCGCGATCTCATCCAGTTTGAGTGCGACGCCAACTTCAACTGCGCGCCACAGAACGTCGCCAAGGCCCAACTGCGGGGCGTGACGCTTGCGGGCGGTACGCAGTTGGGGGGGGTACGCGTGGACGGCAGCTTTGATCTTGCGGATCCGCGCAACACCACGACTGACACGCAGCTCGCACGGCGTGCCCGCGAGCATGGTGCCGTGAAACTCAGCGGCGACCTGTTCGGCGTAACCACGGGCATTGAGTTGCTCGCGTCAGGCAGGCGTTTCGACAACGCGTCCAACAGCCGCGCGCTGCCCGGTTACGCTGTGCTCAATCTGCACGCGTCAAAGCAGCTGTGGCCCGGTGTGCGTCTTGGCATGCGGCTTGAAAACGCCACTGATCGCGACTACCAGCTCGCCTACGGCTACGCAACCGGCGGTCGGCGCGCCTGGCTCACGGTTGCGATTGACCGCTAGCGGCAAGCCGTGATCAGCACAGATATTGCAGCTTGCCGGCGAACGGTGAGGGCGATCTCAATCGTTGTGAGACGGTTCGCCGTATTGCTGCTCGCCGGCATTGCCGTTGCCCACGCCGGCACACCGCAACGCATTGTGAGTCTGTCACCGCACGCGACCGAGCTTTTGTTCTCGGTCGGTGCTGGTGATCGCGTGGTTGCCGTCAGCGAGTCCTGCGACTTCCCGGAGGCAGCGAGACGACTGCCCAAAGTCAGCGGTTACCGCGGCACCAATATCGAAGCAGTGATCGCGCTGAAGCCCGATCTGGTGGTGGCATGGCCCGGCGGCAATCGTGCTGCTGACCTCGACGCGTTGCGGCGTCTGGGCGTTCGCGTTTATGAGAGTGAGCTCAATACGTTAGGCAGCATCCTCGCTGAAGCCCGTCACTTCAGCGAGTGGGCAGGCGATGATGACAGTCGTCGTACGGCAATGCGTCTGGCGGGGGAAGCGACAGCGCAGATTATTGCGTTGCAGCGGCGTTATGGCGATTCGAAGCGGGTAAAGGTGTTCTACCAGCTCGGCGCCGGGCGACTGTTTACGCTTTCCGATCGCCACGTGGTCGGCGAGGCGCTGTCTGTTTGCGGTGCTGAAAACGTGTTCGGTCGTCTGCCGCTGCCGGCCCCGGAGGTTTCGTCCGAGGCCGTGCTGGCTGCCAAACCGGATGCAGTGCTGGTCGCTGATCCAGGGTCGCTCGCGGCGGTCCGCGAGCAGTGGAAGTCAGCGCGACTATTCGACGCTCGCGTGGCGGACGCGCGGGTGCTTGGCGTAGACGGCGCGCGATTGCATCGCCCGACACTGCGCACGTTTGCAGCGGTGCAGACGCTCTGCGAGTCGATCGACCGCGTCCGGCAGACGCTGCGCTGAATGCGGCGAGTGCTGCTTGGCTAACATTCGCTTAGGGCCTGTTCACACTACTTTTGCAATAGCGTGAACAGGCCCTGGTCTGCCCGTGAGGAAGGACTGGAAGCTATGAGCAAAGCATTTACCAAAGAAGATTCTGACGCGCCGGACGACGATGAAGACATCGTGTTGCCGCCGTTGCCAGCGGGCACAAAGAACTACATGACACCGGGCGGTCACGGTCGCCTGAAGGCCGAGCTTGACCATCTGACAACGGTCGAGCGGCCGGAAGTGACGCGCATCGTCTCCTGGGCCGCGAGCAACGGCGACCGCAGCGAAAACGGCGACTACCTGTACGGCAAGCGGCGCCTGCGCGAAATCGACCGTCGCACGCGCTACCTGATCAAGCGGCTTGACGATGCCGAGGTCGTGGATCCGGTGACGCGGGATACCGATCAGGTCTTTTTTGGCGCCACCGTGACCGTGGCCAACCAGCACGGTGCCGAGCGCATCATTGCCATTGTTGGCCTGGATGAGGTTGACCCGCAGCGCGGCTATGTGAGCTGGATCAGTCCTATTGCGCGGGCGCTGACCAAAGGGCGAGAGGGTGACATCATTGCGCTACGGACCCCTGCAGGCGTTGAGGAGCTGGAGATACTGGCGGTGGAGTACAAGGCGCTCGATACTCATCTGGCGCCGAGTCACACCCAACTGGCGGCAGAATCGGCGGATAAACGGCATGCACAAATGCCACCGGCTTGATATAGTTGCCGGATGCACTCGAATTCCTCGCTCGAACAACTCGAATCCGCGCTCAAGGATGCGATGCTGCGCCTGAAAGCGCTGGCCGAGGAAAACTCGCGTTTGCGTGCCGAGCTCGTTGACAAGAGCGAGCGTATGCGTACTGCCGGGAACAAACTTCGTGTGGTTGCCGAGCGTCTGCCCAAACCGGCGGAAGAAACCGCGCAGAGCACGCCTCAGGTACAGCAACCGCCGCAAATCAAGGTGGCATGAGCACCACGCTCGAAGCCACCATCCACGGACGTACATTTCGCCTCGCCGCACCGGACTCCGAGGCCAGAGCCTTGGCGGAGGCCATTGCGGTGGTCGAGGCTGAATGCGCACTGATTGCACAGAAGCAACCCACCGCCGAGATCGAGCGTGTGCTATTGCTCGCCGCGCTCGAGCTGGCGGCCAAACAGCCTGCGGGCGACATTGACCCGAGGGTCGAATCCCGCATCGCGGCGATGACGGCCAACCTGCGCCGCACGCTCGCCGAGACCAACGCTGGCTGAGCACCACGCCGCCTGCCGGCACGATTTACCCGTCACGCGATCATTGTTTTGTACTGCCGCACGTTGTCGTTGCAGTAGCAATTCGCCCGCAAAATTGGTTGAGGAAGCGTAGAATCCATCCTGCTCCTGCGCTGTGCGTTGCGGTCGAAAATTTCTTTGAACCAATGCGCTTGTCGCGAGGACGCCTCTGCTACTGTGGCCGTGTGCGCGGCTCTTCGCGAGCACTTCGGTGTTCGAGTCGCCAGCTGTACCTGGTAGTCATGGTGGAGGCATCCGAATCTTGAACCCCGGTTCAAGATGACGACCATGACGGCATGTGCGGGAGTCTTCGAATTTGCAACGGGGAGCATGGCTCCCCGTTTTCATGTGGTCTTTGGGAGAGTTGCATGCGCTACTGGCTGATGAAGTCGGAACCCAACGAGTACGGCATTGACGATCTCAAGCGCGATGGCCGGAGTGCGTGGTTTGGTGTGCGCAACTATCAGGCGCGCAACTTCATGCGCGACGACATGAAGGTGGGGGACCTCGCCTTCTTCTATCACTCCAGTTGCCCGGAGCCCGGTATTGCAGGCGTCTGCAAGATCGCCAAGGCTGCAGCGCCGGACGTCACGCAGTTTGACAAGGAAAATCCGCACTACGACCCGAAATCGAAGCCTGACAACCCGCTCTGGGTATGCGTCGAAGTGGCTTTCGTCAAGAAATTTGAGCTGATCCCGCTCGCTGCGCTGCGCGCGGCGCCCGAGCTGGCCGAGATGCGCATCCTGCAACGCGGTAACCGCCTGTCGATCACGCCGGTAAGCGATGACGAGTGGGCCTTCATCACGAAACAGCTCGCCAAAGCGGCGAAGTAGGCGGCGCAGGCGCCGACGCGGCGACACAATTGCGGGCGGCGTGATTTGCGGGCGACGTTGTGGCCTCCGGCACGGAAAGTGACCCCGTCTCAGCCTCCCGTCAGCGCTGCCGCGTAGACTTGTTGCGTCGCATCAAAACCCCGCTTCGCGCCGCGTAGCGCTGCTCAATGGAATACATCAACGCCTGGTTTTTCGGTTACATCGCGCTGGGCGTGCTGGTCGGCTTTCTCGCCGGGCTGCTGGGCATCGGCGGTGGCATGACGATGGTGCCGATCCTCGCCATCATGTTCCCGGCGCAGGGTTTCCCGTTCGAGACCAAGATGCAGGTGATCCTTGCCACCTCAATGGCGACCATCATGTTCACCTCGATCTCCTCGGTACGTGCGCACAACGCACGGGGTGCGGTGCACTGGAAGGCGCTATGGGCGATGGCGCCGGGCATCCTGGTCGGCAGCCTGATCGGCACCCGCATCGTTGCGATGCTGTCAACCGTGTTTCTCGCGGTGTTCTTCACCTGCTTCCTGTTCTACACCGGCACCCAGATGCTGCTCAACTTCAAGCCGAAAGCGTCGCGAACTTTGCCCGGCACTGCCGGATTGTTTGTCGCGGGTATGGTCGTCGGCTTCCTCTCGGCGATGGTAGGGGCGGGCGGTGGTTTCTTCTCGGTGCCTTTCCTGTCGTGGTGCAACGTCCCGGTGCATACCGCGATCGGCACCTCGGCCGCGCTGGGTTTCCCGATTGCGTTGTTCACCACCATCGGTAATGTGATGAACGGCTGGAACGTGCCCAACGTGCCGCAGCCCTCGCTCGGTTACATCTATCTGCCCGCGCTGGTCGGTATTTCGATCACCAGCGTGCTGGTCGCGCCCTACGGCGCGCGGCTGTCGCACAAGCTGCCGGTCGCCACCCTGAAGCGAATCTTCGCGGTGTTGCTCTACGTGCTCGGCCTGCGCATGCTGTGGGGCGTGCTGGTGGCGTAAAAGGATGATCGTGCGCTACAGGAACCCGGTTGCGAGCAACCGGGCTACGGCGCTACCAATTTGGCGGATGTGAACCCGGTGGCATGGATGGCCGGGTCCAGCGCGCTCGCGTGCGCTCGAATCTGGCGCTGTGCGTGAGCGCGCTCAATCGGCCAAAGCCCGAGTCCACCGTTTCGATGAACGGTGCCATGTCAGGCTTGCTCACCGCGAAACCGTCTTCAATACGACCAAGGCTGCGCAGCCACGCCGCTGTCTGCGCGAGCGAGAGCATCACGTGCCAGCTACCGCCTTCGATGGCCTGACGGCGCAACGCGACCGCTGTGGCGAACGCCATCAGATGCCCGGTCGCGAAATCCAGGATTTGCATCGGCAGTGCTTTCGGATCAGCGCTGCCTGCCGCAGCGCCCGTACTGCGCTCCAACGCATCGGCTTCGGCGCGATTGAAGCCGGTTGCCGTCTGCACCAGTGAATCGAAGCCGCGACGCTGGCCCCACGGCCCCACGTCGCCGTAGGCTGACAGCGAGACGTAGACAATCCCCGGCCGCAGGCGCGCCGCTTCATCGGGCCCAAAGCCAAGCGCAGCAAGGCCGCCGGGTCGGTAGCCCTGCACGAAGACATGACTGCCAGCCAGCAATTGCTGCAAGTCCCGCCGCCCGCTCTCGCTACGCAGATCAACGTGTGCCGAGCGTTTGCCGCGACTGGTGTCGGCGATGGACTCGATGTTGGGCAGATGCGGCGAATTGACCAGCATCACGTCGGCGCCGTAGGCTGCCAGCATACGTCCGCACACCGGGCCAGCGAGGATGCGGGTGAGGTCGAGCACGCGCACGCCGGTGAGCGGACGCTCGTCGTCGCGCAAGGGTGGCAAGGGCAGTGGTGGTGCGTCACCGATGCGCCGCCATCGGATTAGCGGCAAATCGGCCAGCGCGGCGGCTTGCGGATGCGCGTCCCATTCGTCAAAGCTGCGGCACGCAGCAGCAACGAGACCGGCGTCGGCGGTCGCCTGCTCGAAGTCTGCTGCGCGCCACTGGCGCAGGGCGGATTCGGCATCGGCTCGCGTGGCAACACCCGGTGTGAGGCCCAGCAGGCGCAGCGCACCGTCGCGATGATGCGCGAAGTTGGCGTGAACGCGCACCCAGCCGTCCGCCGTGCGATAGAGCCCCGAGAACGCGTCCCAGACATTGGGCGTCTTGCCGTCGAGCGCAAACCAGCCGCTGCATTCGAGCGCCGCGTGCGTCATGTCCACACTCACGCGCTGGCGCCGCTGCCCGCGCGTGTGGGCCAGTTCGACTGCGGCAAGCGCGCCGGCAGCAATGCTCGCTTGCGCCGCGGTACCGACGGCAAACGACGAGGGCAGCACCGGGTCGGCGCCGGTCAGCGTCACCGTGGCGAGCGAGTCGCCCGGCAGTTGCGCCAGCTGCCAGAGGTTCGCCAGCGTTGTGTCCGGTCTCATCGCCGACATGCCCATGCTCCTTGCTCAATGACCACTGCTTCTCGGTGCAACAATCGTAGGTGAAGATCCGAATTTCGTCGATGCAACTTTTGCATCAAACGACCATTGAATATGGGCTCAAGGCACTAAACTACCTGAAGTCGACTTTTGAGTAAAAGACGACTTGAGCCCATAGCTGATGGGGGTTTCATGAAAAAGCCATCAGTGCAACAGATACACTCCGGCAGATCATTTGCAAGCATGACGCTATTGGTACCTGCGCCGTGAGTTTCCCCCAGTTACCCATCAAACTCGTCGTCGGTCTCGGCAATCCCGGGCCCGAATATGAGCGCACGCGGCACAACGCTGGTTTCTGGTTCGCCGAAGACGTTGCGCATGAGATCGGTGGCAGTTTTGCCAGCGAAGCAAAGTTCTTTGGCCAGCTGGCACGCGGCGTGGGCGCACATAACGAAGTTCGTGTCCTGAAACCGATGAAGTACATGAATCTTTCCGGCCAGAGCGTGGCGGCGGTGGCGAAGTTCTTCAACATTGCGCCCGAACAAATGCTGGTCGCGCACGACGAGCTGGATTTGCCGGCAGGTGACATCAAGCTCAAGTTCGGCGGCGGTCACGCGGGGCACAACGGCCTGCGCGACATCCAGGCCAAGCTCGGCAGCGGTGATTACTGGCGGCTGCGCATCGGCATCGGGCATCCGCGCGACAGCATCAACGCGCAGCAACCGGTGGCTGACTGGGTGCTGCAACGGCCGCGACGGGAAGAGCAGGACGCCATTGAAGTCGCGATCGAACGTGCCTTGGCGCAGTGGCGCTTTCTCGCTGCCGGTGACATCGAAAGCGCAGTGAAAAATCTGCACACCAAACCGAAACCCGACAAGCCACCGAAGCCGGTCAGCGATGTAGCAACCAAGGTGAACGCATGACGTCGCTCACGGAGTACATCGCATGACGTCGCTTGCTACGGCGGCCGCGCTGCTCGCTGCCGCAGTGCTGCTGGTGCCATTGTTCAAGAAGCTGGGCCTCGGCTCGGTGCTCGGTTATCTGTTCGCCGGCGTGGTGATCGGGCCGTCGGTGATCGGCGTGGTGCACGAGCCGGAGACGATCCTGCACACCGCCGAGCTCGGCGTCACGCTGCTGATGTTCATCATCGGTCTGGAGCTGCAGCGTGAGCGGCTGTGGGCGCTGCGGCGCTCGATTTTTGGCATCGGCGCGCTGCACCTGCTGGTGTGCGGTGCCGCGCTGGCTGCGCTGGCGTGGTGGGCCAATCTGCGTCCGGCGGGCGCCCTCATTGTCGGCATTGCACTGGCGATGACTTCCACCGCGTTCGCACTGCCGGCGCTCGCCGAGCGCGGCGAGATGGACAGCCCGCACGGTCGCGAAACCTTCTCGGTGCTGCTGTTTCAGGACCTGAGCGTGATCCCGGTGCTGGCGCTGGTGGGTGTGCTCGGTGCCGCCGCCGTTGGCGACGCGCAGACGCAGGCAATTGGCTGGCCAGCACTGGCGGCGGTCGTCGGCGTGGTGCTGCTCGGCCGCCCCTTGCTGTCGCTGATGTTCAAGTTTGCGCTGAAGTGCGGTTCGCACGAGATCTTCACCGCTGCCGCGCTGCTCACCACCATCGGCCTCGCGTGGCTGATGACCACGGTGGGCCTGTCGTCCACGCTCGGCGCCTTCCTCGCCGGCGTGCTGCTCGCTGACTCGCAGTTCCGGCATGAGCTCGAAGCCAGCATCGAGCCCTTCGAGTCCCTGCTGCTGGGCCTGTTCTTCATGGCGGTGGGCATGGGCGTCAATCTTGACCTGCTCAAACGCGCGCCGTTCGCGATGCTGGGCCTGGCGCTGGCAATTCTGCTGATCAAAGCCGCGATGTTCTACCTCGCGCGCCGCTTCATCACCGGGGCGCCGGACCGGCTGGCGCGGCCGACCGCGATTGCACTGGCGGTGGGTGGCGAATTTGCATTCGTGCTGCTGACCGCCGCGCAGTCAGCCAAGCTGATTTCGAACGAAGAGGGCGAGGTGATCGCGCTCGCGGTTGCTTTGACGATGGTCTTGGCGCCACTGCTGTGGATCGTCAACGATCGTGTGATTGCCCGCTGGTTCGCCACCAGCGACGAGCCGCCGCCGTTCGACCGCATCGACGATCCGGGCACGCCGGTGATCATCGCCGGTTTCGGTCGCGTCGGGCAGATCGTCGGCCGTGTGCTGAACATGCGCAACATCAAGTTCACCGCAGTAGATGCCAGCCCCGATCACGTGGATTCGGTGCGCCGCTTCGGCAACAAGATTTACTACGGCGACGCCACCCGGCTTGATCTGATGCGCGCGGCGAAGGTCGAGCAGGCGCAACTGCTGGTCGTTTGCGTGGACAACACCGAGGCCTCGCTCGACATCGTGCGGCTGGTGCGACGGAACTTCCCCAACGTGAAGATCCTCGCCCGCGCACGCAATCGCATCCACCTGATGGAATTGCGCGATCTCGGCATCGAGGCGCCGATTCGCGAGACCTTCGCGGGCAGCGTGGAACTGGCGAAACTGGTGCTGGCGGACCTCGGTGAGGACGCGGAGCGCATTGACCGCCTGGTCGCTACCTTTGTGGCGCACGATCAGGAAATGCTCGACAAGGCGCAGGCGGTATTCCGCGATGAAGACAAATTGATTGCCCTGTCGAAAACATCACGGGCCGAGCTTGCCAACATCCTGCGTGAAGACGCTGAGGCGGATGGCCGCAGCGACAATCTGGCACCCGAGCAACAGGCAGAGAAGGAGATCCGCAGTGCGACACAAGCGACTTGAATGGGGCGGCCTGATCGCCGCCGCCGCGCTGCTCTCAGGCTGCGCCACGCAATTTGACTTGCAGGGCCATCGCGGCGCCCGCGGACTGGTGCCGGAAAACACGTTGACGGCGTTCTCGAAGGCGCTCGACATCGGCGTGACCACGCTGGAACTGGACGTCGGCATCTCCAAAGATGGTGTCGTGGTCATCTCGCACGACCGCTACCTCAATCCCGACA
The DNA here is from genome assembly GCF_009746125.1 of Casimicrobium huifangae. Classification (NCBI taxonomy): domain Bacteria; kingdom Pseudomonadati; phylum Pseudomonadota; class Betaproteobacteria; family Casimicrobiaceae; genus Casimicrobium; species Casimicrobium huifangae. Next base: position 3,911,122 of record NZ_CP041352.1, on the reverse strand, counting down.
TCACCCGCGACGTGACGGGCCAGTTCCTCAACGAACGCGGCCCGGTGATTGCCACCGTCACCTTTGCCGAACTGCAGCGTTACGACGTCGGTCGCATCAAGCCGGGCAGCAACTACGCGAAGGCATTTGCCATGCAGCAGGGCACCGATGGCGAGCGCGTCCCGGCGCTCGCTGCCCTGTTCGACCTGGTCGCAAAACGCGGCGCCGACGTACGCTTCAACATTGAAACCAAGATCTCTCCTGCCGCTGCGGCAGAGACGCTGGCACCCGAGCCTTTTGTCCGGGCGCTGATCACCGAGATCCGCAAGGCAGGGCTCAGCGGTCGCGCCACCATCCAGTCGTTCGACTGGCGGACGCTGCAGATTGCGCAGAAGGAAGCCCCGGAGATCGTCACCGTTTACCTCACCAGCCAGCAGGGCGCCGGCGACACGGTGCAGGTGGGCAAGCCGGGTGCCTCGCCGTGGCTGGCCGGGTTCGACGCTGATGATCATGGCGGCTCGGTGCCGCGTACGGTAAGGGCTGCGGGTGGCCGCGTGTGGTCACCCAACTATCGTGACGTGACCGAGGCGCTGGTGCGTGAATCGCATGGCCTCGGGCTCAAGATCGTGCCGTGGACGGTCAACGACGAAGCCGATCTCAAGCGGCTGCTGGACTGGCAGGTGGACGGCATCATCACCGATTACCCGGATCGCCTGCGCGCCCTGATGCAGGCGCGCGGCATGCCATTGCCGCCGCGCTATCCAGCAAAGTAGCGGGAAACCGCTACTTCGTCATCCGCTGACGGATGGCGGGTAGCAGTTTGGTGTCGACATCCTCTTCACCGAGCGCGTAGACCACCAGCTTGTCACCTTCGTACAGGCTGAAGCTCGGGTAGCCCTTGATCTTGCCGTCGGTTTCGTTCTTCACGCGCGGCCACAGCCATTTCTGCTCCGGCTTGAAGTCTTCTTCAACGAAGGGATTGGCGAGGCGTGGCTTCTTGACCACCGTGTAGCGCACCGCCTTGCCCTCGGGGCTATTGAGGAACTTCGCCTCACCGCCGGAGCCGATGACCGAGCCTTCCCACCAGGTGCACCAGCGGCAATCCTTGGCCGACCAGTAAACCAATGTCAGCGGCTCGCTGGCCGCGAAGGCGCTGCTGACGGCGACCGCCGACAGCAAACCCAGCGCAGCGGCTATCGCGCGTTTCATGCCAGCAGCTTCTTGACCAGCGCGACGTAGCCAGCCATGGCGTCATCGTTGCTGGTGCCTTTCTTGCCGGCCCAGGCGTCAAATTTGGCGCGACCGACCGGGTCCATGATGCCGGGGCGGCGACCGGAGGCGTCACCTTCGGTGCCCTGTTTGTAGAGCGCGTAAAGCTCAAGCAGCGTGTTGTTGTCCGGCTTTTCTTTCAGCGTTTTGACATCCGCCTGCGCTTTTTCGAAATCGTCCTTGATGGCCATGACGGCAGCCTCCTCTCGGGTTGGGTGTTGCGGCTATTATTGGTCCGGCAAGCATACCCCAGCGAGCTGCGCACCGCGCCGCCGCTGGCGCACCGGCGAAGGAGGAAAAGTCGTGGCCAGAGAGAAGATGAGCAGCGTCGATACCGCGTGGCTGCACATGGATTCCACTACCAATCTGATGATGATCGTGGGGGTCATGACGTTTGATACGCCGTTGAGCCTGGCGCGTTTGAAGACTTTGCTCGAAGGCCGCCTGCTGGTGTATCCGCGTTTCCGGCAATACGTGGTCGACGATGGCATGACGGCGCACTGGGTTGATGACGACAAGTTCGATCTCGACGCCCACGTGCGCCGCGTGCGCCTGCCTGGCGCCGGTGGCGAGCGCGAGCTGCAATCGATGGTGGCCGATCTCGCCAGCGAGCGCCTCGACAAGGGCAAGCCGCTATGGCAGATGCACGTGATCGAGAACTACAACGGCGGCTCGGCGCTGATCACCCGCATTCACCACTGCATTGCCGACGGCATCGCGTTGATCGGTGTACTGCTCAACATGACCGACGAAGACCCGAACGCGCCGGACACGCCGCGCGTGCATCCGGCGCTCGGCAAATCAAAGGTCAAGAAGTTCAACAAGGGCGCGGCATCGCCGACCAGCATTCTCTCTGCGCTGGGCCCGATCGGCGAGCAGCTGCAGGGCATGCTCGCGCCCGCCATGAAGGCGCTGGCGCCGGTCGCCGGTGTGGCACAGCAGGCGTTTGACCAGCTCGGCCCACTGAAAGCGCCGATCGAGAACGCGCTCGAAACTGCGATGGACGAGGGCGCCCGTATCGGCAGCACTGTGGTGGCCAAATACAACCGCTGGGTCGACAACCCGGCGGAGGCGATGGACACGGCGAAGATGGTCGGTGGCTTCGCGCAGGAGCTCGCCTTTCTCGCCACCATGCCCAACGATACGCCCACCCAGCTCAAGGGCAAACCGGGCACCGTGAAGTGTGTGGCCTGGAGCGAGCCAATCAGCCTCGAGCGCGTCAAGGATGTGGGCTATGTGCTCGGCTGTTCGGTCAACGATGTGCTGCTGGCGTCGGTCGCCGGTGCCATTCGTGGCTATCTGGTGGAGCGCGGCGACAAGGTCGCGCCCGACGCACTGTTGCGTGCGTTCGTGCCAGTCAACCTGCGACCGCCAGGCAAGGAGTACAAGCTCGGCAACCAGTTCGGTCTCGTCGGGCTCGAGTTGCCGATTGGTGAGGCCAATCCGGTGGCCCGCGTGTTTGAAGTACGCCGCCGCATGAACGGGCTCAAAAACGGTTATCTGGCGGCCGTGAGCATGGCGCTGCTCGGCGTGGTCGGCTATCTGCCGAAGGCTGTGCAGCGGCAGGCGCTGGGTCTGTTCTCCGACAAGGGGACGGCGGTGATGACCAACGTGCCCGGCCCGGCCAAGCCGCTTTACCTTGCCGGCAGCAAGATCGTTCAAAACATGTTCTGGGTGCCGCAGAGCGGTAACGTTGGCGTCGGCGTGTCGATCCTGTCCTACGCGGGCGGCGTGCAGTTTGGCCTGATCACCGACCGCAAGCTGTGCCCTGATCCCGAGGACATCATCCGCCGCTTCGAGCCGGAGTTCGACAAGCTGATCACGTCACTGATGTGGTGCGAGAACGGTTACGTCGGCGCCGATGCGCGGGCGTTTGATGCGATGCTCAATGCTGGAGGCGCCGACGCCAACGCCGTCGCGCCAGCCCCCGTGCCACGCATCAAGGCGAAAGCGGCAAAGCCGCGTGCGCGCGCGAAACGAGCAGCTTGACCGCGAAAACGGGTGCCTCAGCTTTTTGCTGAAACGCCCGTCGGGTAAGGGCACAGGTGCCGGTTTGGGGAAAAGTCGAGTTTTTGTTTTTCCGCCGCTTCGCCCTTTAGCAACGGTCGTTTCTGCAAGAAGCCATATCTCCATGCGCACGCTATGGACGGCTCGCGGCGTACTTTGTTAGATTGATTCAGCAAATTAAAATTGCGCTTCCCATCGCTTTTGCCGAACTCATAGTAGTCGGCTGCATCCCGCAGATCATTCATGGCCGCCCTGCCTTCACTGCAACAACTCCGCTACCTGATCGCGCTGCACGAGGAGCAGCACTTCGGTCGTGCGGCAGAGAAGAGCTTCATCACGCAAAGCACGCTGTCGGCCAGCCTGCGTGACCTGGAGAGCACGCTGGACGTCACACTGGTCGAGCGCGACCGCCGCCATGTGGCCTTCACGGCGGTGGGCGATGCCGTCGTGGCGCGTGCACGCGATCTGGTGGCGCAGGCCAACGATCTGGTGGAGCTATGCGCGACGGCACGCAACCCGCTGACCGGCAATTTCCGCCTTGGCGTCATCCCCACCATCGCGCCGTTTGCGCTGCCGTCTTCGCTGGCGACGTTGCGTGTGCAGTACCCGAAGTTGAAGCTCTTTTTGCGCGAGGATCTGACCGAAGTCTGTCTCGATCGTCTGCTGGCCAGCGCGCTGGACGCCGCGCTGATCGCGCTGCCGTACGACTTGCCCGCCGGCATCGACACGCTGCCGCTGTTCGATGATGAGTTCCTGTTCGTCACCGCCGACCCGAAGCTCGGCTCGGCGCATTCGCCGCTGCCGATCGACAAAATCGAGCCCGAGCAATTGCTGCTGCTGGAGGATGGCCACTGCCTGCGTGAGCACGCCATCGCCGCCTGCGGGCTGAAGAGTGCGCAGACCAACCGCACGCTGTCCGCCACCAGCCTGATTACGCTGACCCACATGGTCGAAAGCGGCCTTGGCCACACGCTGCTGCCCGAGATTGCCATCGCTGGCGGCGTGCTCTCCGGCTCCAGCCTCTACGCCCGCCGCTTCACGCCACGCGGGCCGGCACGCACCATTGCCTTCGCGTTCCGCAAGACATCCGCCCGCCGCGAGGAAATCGTTGAGCTTGGCAAGGTGTTCATGCAGAGCAAGGGCTTCACTGGGGCGCTGCGGGCAAAGACTGCGCGGCAGGCCCGCAAGCCGGCGGCGGCAGGTGGCGCCGCGCGATGAGCCAGATTGCCGTCTGATCCGCTAAGGAAGGGTTGCGACGCCTGCTCGGGGGTGGCGCTGTGCCTTCCCGGTGCCACGTTCGCCGTTGTTGATTCGCAGGGAGACCCGTTGTGAACGCCATCAAACAGACCATTGCTACGGTATGCGCAAGCTTCGCTGCACTGGCGATCGCCACGCCGGGCCAGCCCGGCACACTCGATGCCTCGTGGGCCACGCTCAGCGCGCAGGGCGCCGGCAAACTGCTCACCTCATTCGGCAACAGCAATGACGTTGCCAACGCGCTGCTGCTGCAGCCGGATGGCAAGGTCATTCAGGTTGGCCACTGCAATGCCAGCACCAACGGCAGCGTGCTGAGCGTCTGCATTGCCCGTTTCTTGCCAGGCGGCGCGCCGGACACGAGTTTCAACGCGACCGGCCAGATCAAAACCACCTACGCCGCCGCGCCCGAGTTCGGTCCAGTGGGTGCGGCGTTGCGCGGTGATGGCAAGCTGGTGGTCGCCGGTCGCTGCGCGCCGGCCGCCGTCGGCCAGGCTTGTCTGCTGCGCTACACCAGCAGCGGCGCGCTCGACAGCAGCTTCGGTAACGCCGGCATTGCCCTCGGCGGCATGATCGGCAGCACTGGCATGTCCATCTACAACATGGCCCTGCAACCTGACGGCAAGATCATCGTCGTCGGCACTTGTCAGGGCACCACCACCTACGATTTCTGCGTGCAGCGCTTCACTGCCGATGGCGCCATTGACGCCGGCTTCAACGCCAGCGCTACTGGCAGCCTGGTGCTCGACATGAACGCGAACTTTGACTACGCCACCTCGGCGCTGGTGCAGAGTGACGGCAAGATCGTCATCGCTGGCGGTTGCAGCAACGGTGGCGTCTATCTTTATTGTGTGCTGCGCTTGCTGGCAAACGGCAGCATCGACAGCAGCTTCGGCCAATCGGGCAAGCTGCTGGCCACGCCGTCCGGTGGCGCCCAGGCGGTGGCCGTGCAACCCGACGGCAAATTGATTCTTGCCGGCCAGTGCGCACACACCGTGGGGCAGTTCCTGAAAGGTGACTTCTGCATCCTCCGCTTCAATGCCAATGGCGCAGTCGATAGTGGCTTTGGCAGCGCGGGACAAGTGCTGACCACGGTCGGCAACTACGGCAACATGGCGTATTCCATAGCCGTACAGCCGGACGGCCGTATCGTGGTGGCCGGCAGTTGCGGCAATGGCGGCAACAACAGTGCAGCCGACATCTGTGTGCAGCGGTTTACCCCTGAAGGGGCGCTCGATACCACTTTCAATGGCACGGGTTACGTCATCACTCCGATCGGCAGCGGCGGCTTCTATTTCCTCTACTCCCCCAAGCCGGCCGTTGCGCTGTATGCCGATGGTCGCATCATGGTCGGTAGTTCCTGCCCTGGCGGCAGTGGCGACTATGACTTCTGCTCGGTCCGCTACGACGGCGGTCCGTTCGGGTACCGCGCCTGCAGCAACGATCTTGATGGCGATGGCCGTGTGCTGGCGACCACCGATGCGCTGATGCTCGCCCGCGTCGCGCTGGGCATGACTGGCGGCGCGGTGACGGCAGGCATCAGCTTCCCGGTGGAAGCGAGCCGCACGTCATGGACAGCGGTCCGCGACTATCTGGTCAACCAGTGCGGGATGGCGCTGCCGTAACGAGGTTGGGGGCGTAGTTTGCCGTAGTTGTGCGTTGCAGCATAATCGGCGCATGAATGCCGCCACTGCTCCGGAAAACGCCACCCACAGCGCCGATGGCGCTGCCGAGTCCGTCAAGGACGCCCCGCTCAAGGCCGATACCCGATTGCTCGGGCGGCTGCTCGGTGAGGTGATTCGCGCCCAGCGCGGTGACGCCACCTTCGACAAGATCGAAACCATCCGCCAGGAGTCGGTGCGCTTTCACCGCGACGGCGCCTCGCACCGGCCGCTGGAAGCATTGCTCTCCGATCTTTCGGTCGAGGAAACGCTCGACGTGGTGCGCGCCTTCACCTATTTTTCGCACCTCGCCAACATTGCGGAGGACGTGCATCAGAACCGCCGCCGTCGCCACCACAAGCGCAGCGGTTCGACGCCGCAACCCGGTTCGCTGACGGCGGCGTTCGCGCACCTGAAGGCTGCCGATGTCTCCGGCAACGAAATCTGGCATTGCCTGGCGCGCGCGCTGGTGAGCCCCACGCTCACCGCACATCCGACCGAGATCAAGCGGCAGAGCACACTAGATGCTGAGCGCCACATTGCCGCTGCGCTCGCCAGCGACAACGACGAGCGCGACGGCGAACTGCATCGGCTGGTGTTGCAACTGTGGCAGACGGCGATGCTCCGGCTGACCAAGCTGCGCGTGCGCGACGAGATTGACAACGCACTCTCGTACTTCCGTGCCAGCTTCCTGTCGGAAGTGCCGCGCCTGCTTGGCAACACGCTCAAGCATCTTGCTGCGCATGATCGCACGGTGGCCGAGCTGCCGCCCTTCTTCAAGGTGGGCATGTGGATCGGTGGCGACCGCGATGGCAATCCCTTCGTCAACGCCGACACGCTCGCCTACGTGATCGATACCCAGTGCGAACTGGCACTGAGCCACTATCTGCGCGAGCTGCATGCACTCGGTGCCGAGCTCGCGATGTCGAGCCGTTTGGTTGAGGTAACTGCGGCACTCACCGATCTCGCCGACCGTGCAGGCGATGACTCGCGCTTTCGCATCGACGAGCCGTATCGCCGCGCACTGGTCGGTATCTACAGCCGGCTCGCGGCCAGCTATCGCAGCCTGAGCGGCAACGCGCCGGCGCGCCTGCCACACAACGCGGACGCCGCGCCCTACGCTACACCGGACGAGCTGGCGGATGATCTGGAAACCATCGCTGAATCGCTCGCGCAGCATGGCTCCGGCGTGATTGCCGACGCCCGCGTGCTGCCACTCAAGCGCGCGGTGGAGACCTTCGGCTTTCATCTGGCACCGGTCGACTTGCGGCAGAACTCCGCCGTGCATGAGGCGGTGGTCGCCGAGTTGCTGACGGGTTGCGGCGTATGTGCGGACTATGCAAAGCTCAGCGAAGCGGAGAAAGTGGCGCTCCTGAGCCGCGAGCTGGAAAGCCCGCGCCTGCTGGCCTCGCCCTACACGCGACTGTCGGAGACGGCGCTGTCGGAGCTGGCGATTTTCCGCCGTGCTGCCGAGGTGCACGCGCGTTTCGGCGCTGCCGCGTTGCCGCGCATGATCATCTCCAAGGGCGAATCGGTATCCGATCTGCTCGAAGTCGCCACCCTGTGCAAGGAGGTCGGCCTCGCGCGCGGCGGCGAGGTGCCACATCTGGCGGTGGCTATCGTGCCGCTGTTCGAAACCATTGAGGACTTGCAGAACGCGCCGGCGGTGATGGCTGCCGCCTTCGCGCATCCGCTCTACCGCCGCTGGATCAAGGCGCAGGCCGACGCGCAGGAGATCATGCTCGGCTACAGTGACAGCAACAAGGATGGTGGCTATTTCACGGCCAACTGGGCGCTGTATCGGGCCCAGCGGGCGCTGGTGGATTGCTTCGCGCAGCATGGCGTGCGGCTCTGCCTGTTCCACGGTCGCGGCGGCAGCGTCGGCCGTGGTGGTGGCCCGAGCTACGAGGCAATCCGCGCGCAGCCAGCGGGTGCGGTAAACGGCTTCCTGCGCCTCACGGAGCAAGGTGAAATCATCTCCAGCAAATACAGCGACCCGGATCTCGCACAGCGGAATCTTGAAACGCTGTTGGCCGCCGTTCTCGAAAGCACGCTGCTGCCCAATGTCGTCGGCGACACCGCGCAGCAGGCGAAATTTGAAGCGCTGGCCGAAAAGCTGAGCGGTTACGCCTATCAGGCGTATCGCACGCTGGTCTATGGCGACGATGGTTTCGTCACCTACTTCCGCGAGAGCACACCGATCAAGGAGATTGCCGAGCTCAACATCGGCTCCCGTCCGGCCTCACGCAAGGCAGGCGCCCGCATCGAGGACTTGCGGGCCATTCCGTGGGTATTCAGCTGGGCGCAGGCGCGCGTTGCGCTGCCAGGCTGGTACGGCTTCGGCAGCGCCGTCGCTCGCCTGATTGACGAATCACCCGAGGCGATGGCCGACCTCAAGGCGATGGCGAGGCAGTGGCCGTTCTTCGCCGCTGTACTCTCGAACCTTGGCATGGTGTTGTCAAAGACCGACATGCAGATTGGTGCCGCCTACAGCACGCTGGTGCAGGACCGCACCGTCCGCGAACGCATCTGGAACGCGATTCATGTCGAATGGGAGCGCACTCAGGCGGCCTATCGCGAAATGGTCGGCGCCGCGCCGCTGGAAGACAACCCGACGCTGGCGCGCTCGATCCGCAACCGTTTCCCGTATCTCGACCCGCTCAATCATCTGCAGATCGAGCTGATCCGCCGGGTGCGCTCCGGCGACGTCGAGGAGCGCACTCAGCGGGCGCTGCATCTCACCATCAACGGCCTGGCAGCGGGGCTGCGCAACACGGGATAGGCGTCCGTCCCCCCCTCGTTGCGCACTACAGCGCATGACAGAAAGCGCGGCGAAATTCCGTCTGAACAAACGCCGGCCCGCGGCAGTGCAGGCCTGTTGTCTGCAGCGATGATCAGAATGAGGGGAGTGCCATGCCAATGAATGCAGTGAATGGGCGAATGTCGCCCACCTGGCGCGCCAGTCGCTGCACCGTGGCTACGGTGCTCGCGGGTATGTGCGCTGGGGTGCTTGCACAGATATCCCCGATCTCGGTGACGCAGGGTATCAGTGGCAATGCCGGGCGCACTGGCGATGGCTACCAGTGGACCGACGCATCGGGTCGCAGCCGGCAGGCGATTCTTGCCCGCAACAATGTTGCCGGCGGCGGATTCCTTGACCGCTATACCTACGTGCTCAACGGTGGCAGCACCCGCGTCGTCAACGCCACGGCTGGTGGCGCGGGCGGTTTTGGTTATGTTGTCTCACACGCGCGCTATGTCGAGAGCTGCGCGGCGGAACCGAACACGCAGTATTGCGAACTGCAGCGCTGGATTGGTGACGACAGCCCACTGGGCAGGGGCTTTGCGGGTACTTATAGCGTCCGTTTCGCAGGGCGGCATCATGCCATTCACGAGTTTCGTACCACCTACCCGCGCGTTTCCGGCCCGCATGCGCCTGGCAACACCTTTGTCCGCTATCAGCTCCCGGTCACCATCCAGTGGTTGTTCGCCAATGGCCGCGATCATCCGGTCTGGACGGTCACTTGGGATTGGTCTGCAGCGCCGGCCAATCTGCCGCTGGCCGAGCAGATTGAGGGGGACGCACGCGGACCGTACGGCGAAGTCGAGTTTGCCGGCGTTACCGGCAGCGCCATCGGTGGCATTGCCTGGGCGGTCGACCAGCGGCGCTTTGCCACCACCGGCGCGCCCTTTACCCTGAATGCGAACTGGAGCTGGGCAGCCAGCGGTCGCGCGGCAATTCCGTTCAATCAGCTCTGGGTCAACGGTGGCAATGCGCAGATGGGTATTGTCCAGACCAGCCTGCTGGCGACCCATGACGCGGGCAACGGTGGTTACTCGGGCAATTTTCAGGGCACCACCAGCGCCGCCGGGCAAGCCTGCCCTGCAGAGGGCTACCGCATGTTCTGTGTGTGGGACTGGCCGTTCCAGAGTGTTGAGAACGACTTCTGGGGTGTTGCAGGGCTCGAAGTCAACAGCAGCACTACCGGTCGCCGGTTTGCGTGGGGCGCCAAACTTGGCGCCATCGGTCGTTCCAGCTACGACAACTACGTGGGCGCGACGGTCACCCAGCCCCGCTACAAAAGCTACAGCACGGCGGTGGTACTGGGCGAGCACAACCCGGCGCAGGGCGTGAACCCGACGGCGGCGGTACTGGCCGAGTACGAAGCGATCCTGATGTCGGCGGGCATCGCGCTTACTGCGAGTACCGGCAGCGTTCCAGCGAGTGGCGCGGCTGGCGTGGGCCGCAGCGACACGCAGGCGTGGACGCGGCCGGGCTGGAACCCGGTATACGGTAGCTGGGAGGCGAGCGCGGCGGGCAATGCGCTGGCGGTCAACTGGTCGGTGCCAGCAGGCGATACGCTGCGCAATCCGGTGCTGCGTGTCCGCAACTACACGGCGGCTGCCGCTCCAGCCGATGTCCGGCTCAACGGCGCGGCGATGGTCGCCGATACCGATGTGCTGATAAGTCTGGATAGCGGCAACAGTGAACTGTGGATTACGGTGCTGCGCACGCTCTCCGGTAACAGCAACACGCTCGATTTTGGCGTCGCCAGTGCCGCCAGCTGCACTGTGGACATTGATGGCGATGGCGCGATCCTGCCGACCACCGATGGTCTTGTCCTCCTGCGGGCCATGCTCGGATTGACCGACGCCGCAGCGCTCGCGGCGGCGCCAGGTGCGCCACGGCGCACTTGGGCCAGCATTCGCCCGATTCTTGTTGCCTGCGGCATGAATGTCGCGCCCTGAGGTATCCGCTACCGTTCACAGCCAGATTCCAGCCTGCCTTGATGCGCGTCACGTCGGCTTCGTCCATTCGCGACGGAAAACGGGCATACTGGCAAGAGAAGACACGGAGGTCGCGCGGGTGAGGGCGTCTGCGCGTATGAACACATGCTGCGAGAACAATTGCCGGAACGGGTCGTGGTCAATCCCGACGAACTGGAGTCGCTGCTGGACGCGCACGCGGAGTCAAGCTCCGCCTACGGCCAGTTGCTCAAGCGTGGTGAGCCGCCGAGCCGGCAGGACGTTGAGCGTGCGCGCCTGCTGGTGACGACCACGGCCGGCAGCAAGTCGCCCCCGCCCAATCTGGAGGTGGCGAAGCAGACGTTGCATGCGATCCGTGACGTTCCCAAGGTGGACCTCACCCATTTCGATAGCACTCCGGCGATTGCCGCGCTGCTGACCAGCGCCGTGGTGGAGCGCTATCGCGTGGTGCCGGTGATGCGCTGGCGCGATGCGGTGGTGCTGGCCGTGTCTGATCTGCTCGACGACGACGCACTGACCGTGCTCCGCTTTGCCTTGCAGCGCCATTTCGTCTTCGTTCGCGCCAGTGGGGTGCAGATTGATGAAGCCATCAACCGGCTCTATCGCACCGCGCAGGAGGCGGAGGAGCTGCGCGCCCTGACCGAGCTGGCGCTGGAGCAGGAGCGCCACGCCGAGCAGGACGACGAGCGGCTCTGGCGCGATGCCGAGCACGTCGCCAAGCGGGCGCCAATCGTCAATCTGGTCGATACGCTGCTGCATGAGGCGGCCAGCATGCGCGCGTCCGACGTGCACATCCGCCCCGGCAAGCACGAGTTCGAGGTGCTCTATCGCATCGACGGCTCGCTGGTGCCAATGCGCAGTCTGCGCGCCGCGCTGTTGCCGGCGGTGGTCAGCCGCATCAAGATTTTGTCCAGCCTGGATATCACTGAACGTCGGCTGCCGCAGGATGGCCGCATCCGGCTGGATGTCGGCGAGCAGCCGATCGACCTGCGCATTTCGATCATTCCGGTGCAGTACGGCGAAAGCGTGGTGATCCGCATCCTCGACAAGAGCGCCGGTCTCCGTTCGGTTGACGAGATTGGCTTCAAGGACAGTGACAAGGCGCGCTTTCTCGACCTGATCCGCCGCAGCTACGGCATCATTCTGGTGACCGGTCCGACCGGCTCCGGCAAGACCACGACGCTTTACGCCGCACTGCAGGCGGTGAAGAAGGAAAACGTCAACATCATCACGGTCGAAGACCCGATTGAGTACGAGCTTGGCAAGACCCGGCAGATTCAACTGTTGCCACAGATCAATTTCGGCTTCCCGCAGGCGCTGCGGCACATCTTGCGGCACGACCCTGATGTGATCATGATCGGTGAAATGCGCGATCTCGAAACCTGCAAGATCGCGGTGGAGAGCGCGCTCACAGGCCATCTGGTGTTCAGCACGTTGCACACCAACGATGCGGCGAGCACGCTGGTGCGCCTGCTGGAGATCGGCATCGCGCCTTACATGATCCGCTCGGCGGTGATCGGTGTGCTGGCGCAGCGGCTGGTGCGCAAGAATTGCCCGCACCGCCGGGTCGAAGAAAAGATCGACCCGCTGCTTGCCGAAAACCTGGGACTCAAACCGGGCGAGAAGTTCCTGCGTGGGGCCGGCTGCGAGCAATGCCATTTCACGGGCTTTGCCGGGCGCATGGCGATCTACGAATTGATGGTGATGAATGATCAGATTCGCGGCCGCGTCGCCGAAGGCGTGGCCAGCGACGAGTTCCGCCACCTTGCCGTCGAAAGCGGCATGATTCCGCTGCCGGTAAACGGCGTCGAACAGGCGCGCACCGGCAACGTGTCGATCGCCGAGATTTATCGCGCCTGCATGTAGCAGCGCGGGCCGCAGTTTGCGGTGAACGCGCAAAACCCTGAAAATACGGGGCTTTCCGATCACCGCATCCCGCTTTGAGTACTTCTTCGCTCGACCTGTCGCTCGAGCCCATCGACAACGCCACGCTCGCCACTGTCTGTGGTGCGATGGATGATCATCTTCGCCGCATTGAGGCCGCCTTTGCCGTCACCATCCGGCGGCGCATGGCGCAGTTCACCATCAGTGGTGAATCGGCGGCAACGCAGGCGGCGAAAAAGGCGATTGAGCGCTTCCGCTACGTTGTGCGCGGCAGCAAGCGCGACTTGAGTGATGACGATGTCGAGTTGACGCTGACCGAGCTACGGCTGCCGATCAGTTCCGGCGATGCGTCGGAAGGCGAAGACGACGCTGCGGCAAAAGCGAAACTCGCTGAAGAGTTTGCCGCGCTGGAGGCTGCTGCTGGTGCCATTCCGCTGAAGGTGAAGCGCGCCGATCTGACGGCACGCACACCAACGCAGCTGACCTACCTGCAGAACATTCGCGACCACGACATCACCTTCGGCATCGGCCCGGCCGGCACCGGCAAGACTTACCTTGCCGTTGCCTGCGCAGTGGACGCCTTCGAGCGCGACCTGATCAAGCGCATCGTGCTGGTGCGCCCGGCGGTGGAGGCGGGCGAACGGCTAGGCTTTCTGCCCGGTGATCTGATCCAGAAGGTGGACCCGTACCTGCGCCCGTTGTACGACGCGCTGTTTGACCTGATGGGCTTCGAGAAGACAACCAAGCTCATGGAGCGCGGCACTATTGAGGTGGCGCCGCTTGCCTTCATGCGCGGGCGCACGCTGAACGGCGCCTTCATCATCCTCGACGAGGCGCAGAACACCACGCCCGAGCAGATGAAGATGTTTTTGACGCGCATCGGCTTTGGCACCAAGACGGTGGTCACCGGCGACCCGACGCAGATTGATCTGCAGAAGAGCCAGAAGAGCGGCCTGATTGACGCCCAGCATGTGCTCGGTGGTGTCAAAGGCATTGCCTTCACCCGTTTCACCAGCGTGGACGTTGTGCGGCATCCGCTGGTGCAGAAGATTGTGAACGCCTATGAACGGCAAAGCGCGCGGGATAACAGTTAGCGGCTGTTCGCCGCAGGACGAATGACCAATGACGAATGACGACATGGGTGCGCGGACTTGGCGATGTGATTTTCGTCACTCGTCATTCGTCTTTCGTCCTCGCCGCTGTAAAGCAGAGGTGCTCACGCCATGACTCTACACCTCAGCGTGCAGTTTGCCTCAGCGGCGGCGCATCTGCCCTCGCGCGCGCAGGTGCGTCGCTGGGCGCTGGCCGCGCACGCGGGGAATGCGGGTGCCGGTGACGGCGTGGTGACCATTCGCTACGTCGATGAGAAAGAGGGCCGCGCCCTCAACCGCGATTTCCGTGGCAAGGACTACGCAACGAACGTGTTGACCTTTGTTCACGAACCCCTCACCAGCAGGGCGGGCAGCACCGTTCGTCATTCGTCATTGGTCATTCGTCCTGCGGCGCAGCCGTACCAGGCCGACATCGCCATCTGCGCGCCGGTGATCGCCCGCGAGGCCCGCGAGCAGAAGAAGGCAGTGCACGATCATCATGCCCACATGGTGGTGCATGGCATGCTGCATGCTCAGGGCTTCGACCATGAAGACGCCACCGAGGCAGCGGCAATGGAAGCGATCGAGATAGCGGTGCTGAAACGATTTCGTATAAAAAATCCGTATGAGACCGAGTAGCGCCGCAAGGCCAGCCGCCCTGATCGAACAGCTTTTCGTTGAAATGGCGTTCGCAATGGGCTTACGGCCACATTTAAGCAATAGCCGACTTTTCGCGTTTTCGCCCATCAAGCCCAGTGCTGACGCCATTTTCCGGCAAAGCCAATCGGGCTGGCGGCCCACTGATCGTCCATGAGCGACAGCGAACCGCGCCCCAAGCCGTCGTTCTTTGAGCGGCTGTCGACGATGCTCTCCGGTGCGCCAGAGGATCGCGAGGACCTGCTCGACATGCTGCGCGACGCCCACGAGCGCAAACTGCTCGACGCCGACGCGCTCTCCATTTTCGAGGGGGCGCTCGAAGTCGCCGAGATGACAGTGAGCGACGTGATGGTGCCGCGCTCGCAGATGGACGTGATCGAGATTGACGACGCGCCGGCCGAAGTGATCGCCGAGATGGTCGAAACGCGCCACTCGCGCTACCCAGTGATCGGCGAAAACCGCGACGAGGTCGTCGGCATCCTGCTCGCCAAGGACCTGCTCGCCTATCTGGTCAATCCCGATGCGTTCTCGCTGAAGGCAGTGGCGCGGCCACCGATCTTCGTGCCCGAGACCAAGCGCCTCAACGTGCTGCTGCGCGAGTTCCGATCGCAGCGCAACCACATGGCCATCGTGATCGACGAACACGGCTCGGTGGCCGGGCTGGTCACGCTGGAGGACGTGCTGGAGCAGATCGTCGGCGAGATCATCGACGAATACGACTACGACGAAGAGGCCGACAACATCGTCGCCGAGACGGCCACCAAATGGCGCGTCAAGGCCTCCACCGAGATTGACGCCTTCAACGAGAAATTCGGCACCACCTTCAGCGATGACGAATCCGGTACCGTCGGCGGCCTGCTGATGCAGGAATTCGCCCGCGTCCCGCATCGCGGCGAAAGCATCACGCTCGGCGGCTTCAGGTTCACCGTGCTGCGCGCCGATGGCCGCCGCGTGTGGCTGATGACGGTGGAGCGGGTCTAGTCGCGCGGGCGCGACAGGACGAAAGACGAATGACGAGTGACGAAGGTAGTAGCGTGGGCAGGGGGCTGCCGACCCTCCTGACGCTGTCTTCGGCTGCGTTCGCGGGCGCACTCACCGCCTGGCTCGGCTTCGCGCCGGTTGGCTGGTGGTGGTTCCCCTACCTGGGCTTCGCCGCGCTGGCCGCGCTGATTGCCCGCGCGCCGACGGTTCGGCGTGGTGCGCTGCTCGGTTTTGCATTTGGCCTCGCCTACTTCCTCGCGGGTGTGTCCTGGGTGCGCGTCAGCATGAACGAGTTCGGCGGCATGCCGCTGCTGCTGGCGTGGTTCTCGGCGTTCCTGTTCTGTGCGTTTCTGGCGTTGTATCCGGCGCTGGCGTGCGCGTTTGCGACATGGACAAGAGCGCGCAGTCCCGTGTTCTTCGCTTTCGTGTTCGCGTCGGCTTGGACGTTTGCCGAGTACTTGCGGGCGCATTTATTCACCGGGTTTGAGTGGTTGAGTGTCGGGGTGTCGCAGGTTGGCCCATTTGCGCCATCTGTCATCGCTACGCTGCTTGGGCACTTCGCAATGGGTTTTGTCGTGCTGGCCGCCGGCGGATACATCGCTGCGGCCGGTGCCAAGTCCTTGGCAGAAGCGAACGGTGCGGTTCGACGAAGGGCCGCGTATTGGCTCGCGGCAGCGCAGTTCGTCGGGTTGCTTTGCTTCCTTGGTTTGTTCGGGTTGACTGGCAACGCGTTCACCTCACAAAGTGGCAAGCTGATTCAAGTTTCGCTGCTTCAAGGCAACGTCCCCCAATCGATGAAATGGGAACCCGAGAAATTCGTGCAGACGCTGCAGCTTTACGAGAAGCTGGTCTCACAGGCGAAGGGCGAGCTGATCATCCTGCCGGAGACGGCGCTGCCGGCGCCGCTGTCGCGCATTCCGCCGGAGTACATCGAGAAGCTGCGCGGCATTGCCTTCAGCAAGAACGCGAACCTGCTGATCGGTGTGCCGGTCGAGGAGAACGGCAAGTACTTCAACGCTGCCGTGTCGATGGGGGTGGAGGACATCCAGCAGTACCGCAAGGTGCATCTGGTGCCGTTTGGCGAATACATGCCGCTGCGCGGGCCGCTGGCGTGGTTCTACGCCAACCTGACCATTCCAATGAGCGACTTCACGGCCGGCGACCCGGCGCAGTCGCCGATCAAGGTGAACGGGCAAACGCTCGGCATCTCCATCTGCTACGAGGACGCCTTTGCGCGCGACGTGCTGCGCACCATGCCGGACGCGACGCTACTGGTCAACATCAGCAACGACGCCTGGTTTGGCAAGAGCGCGGCTGCCGAGCAGCATTTGCAGCTCGCGCAGATGCGTGCCATCGAAACCGGCCGCCCGATGCTGCGCGCCAACAATACCGGCATTACGGCGGTGATCGACGACAAGGGCCACGTCACGCAACGGCTGGAGCCGTGGACGGAAGGCATCCTCGAAGCCACGGTGCAGGGTCGCAAAGGCGCGACGCCGTACAGCATGTGGGGCGATCTGCCGATCCTGCTGATCTGCATCGCAGGCATAGGAATCGGCGCCGCGCAGCGCCTGCGCCGCGGCAGCGCAACAGCCTGATACGCGAGCCAGCCTCGAAGCCCCATAAAATCGGGGAAACAACGTAGAACACGGGTGACCGGATGAGGTGAACGACATTCGTCATTCGTCATCTGTCACTCGTCCTGCTTTCGCAATGATCACCTTTCAAGAAGCCATCCTCCGCCTGCAAAACTACTGGAACCAGCAGGGCTGCGCCGTCATTCAGCCGTACGACATGGAGGTTGGCGCTGGTACATCACACACCGCCACCTTCCTGCGCGCACTCGGACCGGAGCCGTGGCGCGCGGCCTATGTGCAGCCGTCGCGCCGCCCGAAGGATGGCCGTTACGGCGAAAACCCGAACCGCTTGCAGCACTACTACCAGTATCAGGTGGTGCTAAAGCCCTCGCCGCCGAACATCCTCGAGCTCTATCTGGGTTCGCTGGAAGCGCTCGGCTTCAACCTGCAGGAGAACGACGTCCGCTTCGTCGAGGACGATTGGGAGAACCCGACGCTTGGCGCCTGGGGACTGGGCTGGGAGGTTTGGATGAACGGCATGGAGGTGACGCAGTTCACCTACTTCCAGCAGGTCGGCGGCCTGCCGTGCAAGCCGATCACCGGCGAGATCACCTTCGGTCTTGAGCGTCTGATCATGTATCTGCAGGGCGTGGACAATGTTTACGACCTGGTGTGGACGACGTGGCAGGAGCACGGCGAAACACGCACGCTCTACTACCGCGATGTGTTTCACCAGAACGAAGTCGAACAGTCGACCTACAACTTTGAATACAGCAACGCCGAGGCGCTGTTCCGCCACTTCGGTGACTACGAGGCGCAGGCCAAACTGCTGATGGAAAAGCAGCTGGCACTGCCCGCCTACGAGCAGGTGCTCAAGGCCGCGCACACCTTTAACCTGCTGGACGCACGCGGCGCCATCAGTGTCACCGAGCGTGCGGCTTACATCGGCCGCATCCGCAATCTCGCACGCAGCGTGGCGCAGAGTTATTACGAAAGCCGCGAGCGGCTGGGCTTCCCGATGCTGCCCAAATCGTCTGCGGCGGTTGCTGCGAAGGTGGCCGCATGAGCGCCGCCGCCAAACCACTGCTGATCGAACTCTTCACCGAGGAGCTGCCGCCGAAGGCACTCAAGAAACTGGGCGACGCATTTGCATCCGGTATCGAGGCCAGCCTTCGCGTCGACGGCCTGCTGGCGAACGGTGCCACCACTGTCTCCTTCGCGACACCGCGCCGCCTTGGTGCCCGTGTTGATGCGGTGCTGACCGAAGCACCCGCAAAGGCGATCAAGGAAAAACTGATGCCTGTCGCAGTGGCACGCGATGCGGCGGGCAATGCGTCCGTCGCCCTACGCAAAAAGCTGGCGGCGCTCGGGCGTGAGGCGCTAGCGGAGGGTTTCCCGAACGCAATGCTCGGCTCGGACAAGCTGCTGATCGAGAGCGATGGCAAGGCTGAATACGTCTACCTCGTGGGGCTCGCGACCGGCACAACGCTGGCAGCAGGCGTGCAGAACGCGATTGAAGCCACGCTGGCCAAGTTGCCGATCCCGAAAGTGATGACCTACCAGCTCGCCGACGGCGAAACCGATGTCAACTTCGTGCGTCCGGCGCACGGGCTGGTGGCGCTGCATGGCGACGATGTCATTGCCGCGAAGGCGCTGGGCCTTGACGCCGGCCGCATCGCGCATGGCCATCGCTTCCAGGGGGCGAACAACGTCGAGCTTGATTCGGCCACGCGGTACGAAGAATTGCTGCGCCAGTACGGCAAGGTCGAACCGGTGTTCGCGGCCCGTCGCGACATGATCCAGGCGCAGCTCGACACCAAGGCGAAATCGCTCGGCGCCAACCTCGGCACGCCGGCCAGTTACGCCGACCTGCTCGATGAAGTCACGTCACTGGTCGAGTGGCCTACGGTCTACGTCTGTCAGTTCGAACCGGAATTTCTCGCGGTGCCGCAGGAATGCCTGATTCTGACCATGAAGACGAACCAGAAGTATTTCCCGCTGTTCGACGACGCCGGCAAGCTGAAGAATCACTTCCTGATCGTGTCGAACATGGCGCTGGCGGATCCGAAGAAAGTGATCGAAGGCAACGAGCGCGTGGTGCGGCCACGTCTGGCCGATGCCCGCTTCTTCTTCGAAACCGACAAGAAGACCAAACTCGCTGATCGCGTGCCCGAGCTGGGCAAGGTGGTCTATCACAACAAGCTCGGCACCCAGGGCGAACGCATCGCCCGCGTGGCGCAGCTCGCAGGTGAGATCGCCGGCCTGATCGGCGCAGATCGGGCGCGCGCCGAGCGCGCGGCGACGCTGGCAAAGGCCGATCTGGTGACGCTGATGGTGGGTGAGTTCCCCGAGTTGCAAGGCACGATGGGGCGCTACTACGCACTGAACGATGGCGAGCCTGCCGATGTCGCTGCGGCCTGCGCGGAGCACTACCAGCCTCGTTTTGCTGGTGACGCATTGCCGTCGTCGGGTGTGCCGACAGCGGTGGCGCTGGCGGACAAGCTGGAAACGCTGGCAGGCCTGTTTGGGATCGGGCAGACGCCGACGGGGGACAAGGATCCGTTTGCGTTGCGGCGGCATGCGCTTGGCGTAATTCGTATTCTGGTTGAGCAGAAACTGACCGTGCCGCTGGCATCGTTGCTGAACGCAGCGTTTGAGAGCTTTGGTGGCAAAGTCACCGATGCCAGCGCAGAACTTTCCGCGTTCATCTACGACCGTCTGCGTGGTTTCCTGAAAGACGCTGGCGCCAGCACCAACGAAATCGAGGCCGTCGTCGCACCGCTGCCCGCCATGTTCGCCACCGTACCGGCGCAACTGGTGGCGGTGCAGGCGTTTGCATCCTTGCCTGAAGCCGCAAGCCTCAATGCCGCCAACAAGCGCGTCGCCAACATCCTCAAAAAGGCCGTGGAGGGTGGCGAGGCGATTGCTACCAGTGACGCCGCACAGGAGCCCGCCGAACAAGCCCTGCGTCAGGCGCTGGATGCGGTTGGCCCAAGCGCTGATGCGCTCTACGCTAATGGCGACTTCACCGGCTACCTCAAGTCCTTCGCCGCGCTCAAGGCACCCGTTGATGAGTTTTTCGACAAGGTCATGGTGATGGCCGAGGACAAGGCCGTGCGTGCCAACCGTCTCGCGTTGCTGCGTGACTTGCGTGACGCAATGAACAAGGTCGCCGATTTGTCGAAACTGGCGGCATAGTGCGTCGATTCAGCAATCCTTCGTCAGCCAGTCTCTCCTGCGCAACAGGGGAGATGTCGGCGCAGCCGACAGAGGGGGTGCCTGCGAAAGGCGTGCCATTGCCGCACGCGGACCCCTCCGGCTCCGCGCGTCACCTCCCGTACTGCGCAGGGGAGGCTGGACTATGAAGCTGGTGATTCTCGACCGCGACGGCACCATCAACTTCGACAGCGAGCGCTTCATCAAGACGCCGGACGAGTGGCGGCCGATTCCTGGCGCGCTGGAGGCGATTGCGCGTCTGAATGGTGCCGGCTATCACGTGGCGGTAGCCACCAATCAGTCTGGCATCGAGCGCGGGTTGCTCGACATGAATGCACTCAACGCCATCCACGCCAAGATGCTGAAGGCGGTGCAGCAGGCCGGTGGCCGCATTGACGTCATCTATTACTGCCCACACTCAAGCGACACCGATTGCCGCTGTCGCAAGCCGTTGCCCGGCATGTTCATCGATATCGGCCAGCGCCTTGGCGTGCCGCTGGATGGCGTGCCCTGCATTGGCGATGGGCTCCGTGACCTGCAGGCGGCCGCCGCCGCAGGCGCGCGACCGATGCTGGTGTTGAGCGGCAAGGGGGCGGCCACGCTGGCTGGCGGCAATTTGCCGACCGGCACACAAACGTTCAACGATCTGTCGGCAGCGGTCGACGCAATCCTGTCGGCTGGCTGAGCCGAAATCCGACACAGCGAGTATTGAAGGCTGACCATGCAGGCACTGCGCAACACCCTCTACGTCCTGCTGCAACTGGTGATGACGCCGCTCTACGCCTTCGCCATCTGCGGCTGCTTCTGGCTGCCACCACGGCAGCGCAACCTGATGTGCGCCTCCTACACTGAGCTGTTCATCTGGTTTGCCAAACACCTCTGCCGCATCGACTATGAAATCATCGGCGGCGAAAACATCCCCGCCAGACCGTTTATCGTGCTCGCCAAGCACTCCTCCACTTGGGAGACGCTGATGCTGGAGACACACTTTGCACCGGGCAGTTTTGTCGCCAAGAAGGAGCTGCTGTGGGTGCCATTCTTTGGCTGGGGCTTTGCCCTGTCGTCACCAATAACTATCAACCGCAAGGCAGGGGCGCAGGCGATGGAGCAGATGATCGTGCAGGGCAAAGAGCGCCTCAATGAGCGCGGCTTCACCATCGTGGTCTTCCCCGAGGGTACCCGAATCAAGGCGGGCACCAAGGGCAAGTACAAGACCGGTGGCGTGCGGCTGGCGATGGGCTGTGACGTACCGATCCTGCCTGTCGCACACAACGCGGGTTACTGCTGGCCGCGTCATCCGTGGAAGAAGTTTCCCGGCAAGGTGACGATGTCGATATTGCCACCGATTTCGCCGACCGGCCGCGCGCTGGCGGAACTGAACGACGAGGTTGAGCGCGCCATCGAGACGGAGGTTGCCCGCCTGGGTGACTCGCGCGCAGGATCAGGGCGCACAGCGAGCTGAGTGATGGGTTTCTGGAGCGCGTTGCTTTTTGGCGATCCGGCACCACCTCCCGCGCCGCGTCGTGCGCCACGGCAGCGACTGGCACCGAGCCCCGCAGAATCGAAGCCGCGCGTCAGTTCCGCAGGCATCAGCTATCGACTGGAGCGTGCGCGCCGCAAGTCAATTGGCCTGATCATCACCACCGACGGCTTGCTGATCCGGGCTCCCAACTGGACGCCGCTTTATGAGATCGACGCTGCCATCGTCGAGCGCCGCGAGTGGATCGGCAAGGCGCTGGCGCGGCAGCAGGCGCGACGGGACCAGCTGGCGGAGCACCGCGATGGCGGTCACATGCTGTTTCGCGGCAAGCGGCTCAAGGTTGAATTGCGTGCCGGATTGTTCGATAGTGTGGACCTGACCGAGTCACGCTGTGTGCTCACCAGCTCGGCGGGTGAGTTCGACACGGCCGCCCTCGATGCCGAGCTGATGCGGATTGCCAAACAGGAGTTGCCTTCACTGGCCCAGCGTATGGCAGCCGAGGCGGCGCTACCGCTCCGTGCGGTCACCATCAGTAGCGCCCGCACGATGTGGGGGAGCTGCACGTCGGATGGACGGGTGCGACTCAACTTCCGGCTGTTGCAGTTGCCGCCTGAATTGATGCGGCACGTCGTAGCCCATGAGCTGGCGCATCTGGTGGAGTTCAACCACTCGCCACGGTTCTGGGCGATCGTCGCCCAGCTGGATGCCAATTCAAAGGCACACAAACGGGCGATCAAGAACTACTCGGTGTTGCTGGAGCTCTGAGCCATTGCCGCTCAGGCAAATTTGACCGTCACTCCGGTTTGTTCGCGGACGACGCGGGTCATGGCGCTGGCCAGTGTCTCGCTGCTGCGGGTGTCGACCCAGCCCTGATCCGTTTGCCGGAAGTGATAGCCACCGCTTCTGGCAGCCACCCAGATTTCCTGCGTTGGCGCATGGCGATTGACGATGATTTTCGAGCCATCTTCGCAAGTGACTTCGAGCACCCCCTGATTGAGCTCGACGTCATCGACGGCGTCGGCACTGTCCAGCGCCTCGACAAACTGGTCGAACAGTGCATCGACGATCTCGTTGAATTCAGTGGCTGAGGGCATTTGCTACTATCGACTGAGACTAATTTCCACACAAGTCTATGCGCTTTCGACATCTGCTCATCACCCTGTTTCTCGTGGCGCTGGCTGCGGTCGGCATCACCGGTTGTGGCCAGAAGGGACCATTGGTGCCGCCTAAAGCCTCGACGGTACTGGCGGTTGCGTCGGCCGCGCCGTGCGTTAATGCCGACGGCATGATCGCGACCACCTGATCAGCGTTCTGGCGTTTCGTCCAACGCCCAAGCGTAGGACTGACGCACAGAGCGAGCAGCACGGCGCGCGGTACAGATTTACCAGCGCGTCTCCCCGCAAAATTCCTTCGCAATCATCACCTCATGCTCACCCCACACCTTCAGCGCTCGCCGGATGGCGAGCTCCTTTGCGAGAACGTCCGCCTTACCGACGTTGCACGCCAGTTCGGCACGCCCGCCTACGTTTACTCGCGCGCCACCATCGTCGACAACTTCCGCGCCTATCAACGGGCGTTTGCGGCGTCGAAGCCTTTGATCTGCTACGCGGTGAAGGCGAATTCCACGCTGAGCGTGCTGGCCCTGCTGGCCGCAGAGGGGGCCGGTTTCGACATCGTCTCCGCTGGTGAACTGCAACGCGTGATCGCTGCCGGCGGCGAAGCCGGCAAGGTGATCTTCTCCGGGGTTGCCAAACGGCATGACGAAATCGCGCTGGCGCTGGCGCACAACATCTTCTGCTTCAACATCGAGTCCGAAGCGGAGTTGCACCGTGTGAACGAGGTGGCGCAGGCCCATGGCAAACGCGCTCGCATTACCTTCCGCATCAATCCGGATGTCGATGCGAAGACGCATCCCTATATCTCCACCGGCCTGAAGTCGAACAAGTTTGGCGTGGCGCACGCTGATGCCGTACGCCTGTACACACTGGCAGCGTCAATGCCCGGCATTGAAGTGCACGGCATCGAGTGCCACATCGGCTCGCAGATCACGGAACTGTCGCCGTATGTGGATGCACTGCGTCGCCTGTTGTCGCTGGTTGACGACTTGTCGGCGCGTGGCATCCACCTGCAGCACCTCGACATCGGTGGCGGACGCGCGATCAACTACCAGGGCGAATCGCTGGTGCCGATGGATGAATTTGCACACGCGGTGGAGCGCGAGATTGCGGGCCGCCATCTTGATCTGCTCATCGAACCAGGTCGTTCGATCGTTGGCGATGCGGGCCTGTTGCTCACGCGCGTTGAATTCCTCAAACCGGGGGAGACGAAGAACTTTGCACTGGTCGATGCTGCGATGAACGATCTCATCCGGCCGACACTTTACGATGCGTTTCATCCGGTGGCGCCGGTGCTTGAACGTACCGGTGAAGCAGTGCTCTACGACATCGTCGGGCCCGTGTGTGAAAGTGGTGACTGGCTCGCGAAGGCCCGCCAGCTGGTGCTTTCACAGGGGGACCTGCTTGCCGTGCTGTGCGCTGGTGCGTATGGAATGACGATGGCGTCGAACTACAACACGCGCTCACGTCCATGCGAAGTGTTGATTGATCGTGATGAAGCGCATCTCATTCGTGAACGCGAACGCTTCGAGGATCTGATCGCACACGAGCGCATCGTCATTTGAATTTTCTGCACGCACATCGTTGCAAATTTCGTGTGCAACAAAACAACAAAGCGTTTCTGCACGAGGAGCGCGCGCGCGAATAATATTGTTCGAGAAAAAAATCAAGCTAGAATTCGCGACATCAGGAGTGTGTGTTGTAAACAAGTTCGTGTGCCTTGAACCGTTTGCAGCAGCGCCTGACACTGAGGTGTGTTGCGTTGTAACTCTCGATGATCGTTGCGTTTTTTCGTGATGAACACCGCGTGTAATGGCCCAAAGGATCACCTCAAGTGATGTTCAAAACTGTGAGAGTCAACCTTAGGAGACCACTATGAGCGACATGATGACGATGGCAGCACCGGCTGCAGCAGCACCGGCACCGGCCAAGAAAAAGCCGGCCGCGAAGAAGAAGCCCGCTGCCAAGAAACCTGCTGCGAAGAAGGCTCCGGCCAAGAAAGCAGCAGCCAAGAAGCCGGCCAAGAAAGCAGCAGCCAAGAAGCCCGCTAAAAAGGCAGCAGCCAAGAAGCCGGCTAAGAAAGCAGCAGCCAAGAAGCCCGCTAAGAAGGCAGCAGCCAAGAAGCCGGCCAAGAAAGCAGCAGCCAAGAAGCCCGCTAAAAAGGCAGCAGCCAAGAAGCCGGCTAAGAAAGCAGCAGCCAAGAAGCCCGCTAAAAAGGCAGCAGCCAAGAAGCCGGCTAAGAAAGCAGCAGCCAAGAAGAAGTAATTTCCGCGAGGAAGTTCTTCTGCAGAAAACGGCGCGGTTTCGCGCCGTTTTTTTTTGCACATCGGAGCAGCAATGACCAAATCCCGTCGCCCCGTCAGCACCGTACCTGCGCCAGGCAACAAACTTGCGGCGACAGTGGCAGTCGTGCCGGCAAGCAAGCCACGCAATCGCCTCGCCGCAGACCCGCTGCTACGCAAGTCAGGGGCGCACGTAGCCGATGATGGCAAAGGCGGGACGAAGCGCTCGCGCGTCGCCGAACAGGATCTTCGAAATGAGATTGCCGCACTGCCAGTGCATGGGCGTCGTCGCCCTTCTGCCGCAGAAGAGGACCGCTGAGTTAGTGCCCTGTCGGGACGGTGACCAATAAAAAACGCGCCATCAGGCGCGTTTTTTATTGAAGCGATCAAATCCTAACGCCGCCGTTTGCTGACTTTCTTGCCACTCACTGCCGCGCCACGTTTGCCGGGTGCCACCGCGCGTACAGTCTTGCCACCACGCTTGACCTGGACCACGCGACCGCCCTTGCTGGCGACTTGCCGTACCGGTGCCGGGCCGCTGACATAGAGCACCTGACCGACGCGCACGTTCTGCTTGCCCATCCGGTTCCACGACGCCAGCGTCGATGCGCTGACGCCATAGCGCCGGGCGATGCTGGCGAAGGTTTCACCGCGACGCACCTTGTGGCTGCGCGCAGCGACGTGTTCGGGGAACTTGGTGAACACTGCATTCTGGATGCTGCCCAGCGCGTCTTCCGACGGGCCATCGGAAGGCACCAGCAGGTTGTATCCGGCGGGGAGTGTCGCGGCGACGCTGCGAATGCCGTTGACTGACTTGATTGCAGCGACCGTGGTGCCGAAACGCTGCGCCAGCGCTTCGATGCGGTCCCCTGAGCGCGTGCGATAGGCCATCCACGACACGCGCGGCTTCTCATTGGCTTCGAGACGGGAAAGGAAGCCATCGGCCTTGTCGGCCGGCAGCAGCACCTGATACTCGCTGCGACCGCCAATCACCGGGCGGTTGTGCGCCGGGTTCAGTGCGACAAAGTCGGTCTCGCTCATCTCGGCCAGCTGCGCGGCACGCTTCAGGTCAATCGGATGCGCCAGCGTGATCGTCTTGAAGTACGGCTCGTTGGGAATACCGGCGATGGTGACGCCGTACGCCGCCGGGTTGCGGATGATGTTCTTGACTGC
Source organism: Casimicrobium huifangae (assembly GCF_009746125.1). NCBI lineage: Bacteria > Pseudomonadati > Pseudomonadota > Betaproteobacteria > Casimicrobiaceae > Casimicrobium > Casimicrobium huifangae. Next base: position 3,884,729 of record NZ_CP041352.1, on the reverse strand, counting down.
CTGCAGCTTCGGCAGGTAGTTGCGTGTCTCGGCCGGCATGTCGAGCGCGAGATAGGTGCCGTCCTTGCCACGAGCCTTCGAGCGCTGCACGGCGCGGGCGACCGAGCCTTCGCCCCAGTTGTAGGACGCCAGTGCGAGCTGCCAGTCACCGAACATGCCGTGCAGTTTGCCGAGATAGTCGAGCGCGCCATTGGTTGCAGCGACGATGTCGCGCCGCGAGTCCGCCCACCAGTCCTGCTTCATGCCGTAGTTCACACCCGTTGACGGAATGAACTGCCAGATGCCCGCAGCTTTTGCCGAAGAATGCGCGATTGGATTGAACGCGCTCTCGATCATCGGCAACAACGCGATCTCGAGCGGCATGCCGCGCCGCTCCAGTTCGGTCACGATGTAGAACATGTACTTGCCCGAACGGTCAACGATGCGTGCAAGGTAGTCGGGGCGTTCAGCGTAGAACTTCTCCCACTTCGCGACCAGTGGGTCGTCAAGGTCGTCCATCGCATAGCCGGCACGTATGCGATCCCAGAGATCGGTAGGTGGCGCTTCAGCGGGCACTTCGCTAACCACGCCGATCAGCGCCGGCTCTTTCGCGGCACTGGCGGTGGCTACGACTGCTGCAGGTGCGGTCGGGGCGGCATTGGTGGCAACTGTTGCCGTGTTCTGGATGGGCGCTGCGCCCGTCGCGGTCACACCAGCACTGGCAGGTGCGGACGTGGGTTGTGGCGTGAGCGCAACCGGCACCGCGTTTTGCGTACCGATTGCGACTGGCGTGGTGACGGAACGCGCCGCAGCTAAGGTTGCCGCGGTCGTCGTCACCGGATGCGACAACGGCGATGCGATACTGTTTGTTGCCGGAATTCCCGTTGCATAGGCGCTGAACGCCGGCGCCTGCGAGGTGCTGGCCATCGCCGCGCCTGTCACGCTGGCGGCAGTGGTTGCGAGCCCGCTATCGGCGCTTGCGTTCGCGTTGGCGTCAATAGAACCCAGGCCAAGGCCGACCAGCAACACCGACAGTGCCAGAGGCGACAGACGTGAGGTACTGCGAAGCGGGAAGGGAAGGGCGGCTATCGCGGACGACTGGTCGTCGCGAACGGGATTGACGAAACCTGAACGGATGGAACGGGTGAGTTGGCTGATCTTGAAGCGCTGCACGCCTTCTCCTGTCACTAAATACCACGCTGACGGGATCATGTGTCAACACGATTCGGGCCAGCAAAATCTCGCGCGATGCTACTCATTTAGGCCGCTCAGGTCAAATACATGCGCCTGAATCCGCAGTGAAATCAGTGCTAACAGCCCGCGAAAAACACGCAATCGTGACGCCCGGAGAATACTCAGCGGAAATCGTTCTTCCACTGTCGCAACACTGCGAAAACCGCTTCCGGATCCGAGGCGTTGAGCGCCGGTGCATCCGGCAGATCGCGCGTACGGGCAACCGCGCTGGCGATGACTTGCGGCGCCGTTACCCGCAGGAACGGATTGGTTTCGCGCTCAAGCACAATTGTTGACGGCAGTGTCGGCTCGCCACGCGCGCGGCGATCCTGTTCGGTGAAACTGCGCGCAATCAACGCATCATTGTCAGGCTCGACTGCCAGCGCGAAGCGCAGATTGGCGAGCGTGTATTCGTGAGTGCAGAAAACACGAGTCGATGCTGGCAGACTGGCAAGGCGAGTGAGCGACGCGTGCATCTGCGCAGGCGTGCCCTCGAACAGCCGGCCGCAACCTGCCGCGAACAGCGTGTCACCGCAAAAAAGCAGGTCATCACCAAAATAAGCAATGTGACCGCGCGTATGCCCCGGAATGCTCATGACCTGCCAGAAGATGTTCGGCATCATCGGCAGATTGACGGTGTCGCCGTCGATCAGCGGGTGCGTCACGCCGGCAATCGCCTCTGCGGCTGGGCCGTACACCGGCAAGTCTGGGCGCGACGACGCCAGTGACGCGACACCGCCGACATGATCGGCGTGATGATGGGTGATCAGGATGGCGTCCAGGGTGAGCTGACGTTCGGCGAGAAACGCTTCCACTGGCGCGGCGTCGCCCGGATCGACAACGACACAATGGCCTCGGTGCACCAGCGCCCAGATATAGTTGTCGGCAAACGCGGGGATCGGAACGATCGAAACTGCGGTCGCAGGCACAGCAACGGAAGCATCGGTACTCATTGAATTCATCCAGTTCACAGCAGATGCAGGACGGGCCACCGCCGCTGTCTGAGCAGCCCGGCGGCTGCCAGACTTTTGACGAATGGCTGGCGACACCGCTAGGGTGCTACGTGATGGCGCGCGAGCAGGTGATTTTCGACCACGCGCTGCCCGATCTGTTTGGATTTTATGCGCTGCAAATGGGCTGCGCGGCAGTGCCGTTGATGCAGACCAGTCGCGTGACGCACCGCTTTACGCTGGCATGGGACACCACGGCGTCACTGCTGTCCGAGCCTGATCAATTGCCTTTTGCTGCAAACCAGTTTGACGTGATCGTATTGCCGCACACCCTTGAGTTTCAGGCCCTGCCACACGAAGTGTTGCGCGAAGTGTTTCGTGTGTTGCGTCCGGAGGGACGGCTGCTGATTTCCGGCTTCAATCCGTATTCACTGTTTGGCATCAAGCGCTACTTCGGGCGCGATCGCGACGGCCCCTGGGGCGGCGAATTCATGTCGCTGTCGCGGGTGAAGGATTGGCTGAACCTGCTTGGCTTCGATATTGTCGGCGGCCAGTTCGACACCTACAACATGCCTGCGCAGAATGAACGCACACTACGGCGTCTGTCCTGGCTGGAAAGTGGTGGCGAGCGCTGGTGGCCATTCGCTGGTGGCGTGTACTTCCTGCATGCGGTGAAACGGGTGGCCGGGGTGCGGCTGATGCGGCCCGACTGGGCGCGCTCGACGCGCCGCCGGCGCGCGGCGGCAGCAGTGCCAACGCGCGTGACCCGATCGACCAGCGAGCCGGGCGGGGGTGGACAATGAGTGCACGCAATGAGGCGCAGGAGCCGGAGGTGATCATCTACACCGATGGCGCCTGCAAGGGCAACCCCGGGCCGGGCGGCTGGGGGGTGCTGATGATCTCGGGGGATCATCGGCGCGAGCTGCACGGTGGCGAGACGATGACCACCAATAACCGCATGGAACTGACTGCCGCGATCGAAGCGCTGCGTGCACTCAAGCGCCATTGCCGTGTGCGCCTGTTCACCGACTCAAGTTACGTGAAGCAGGGTATCGAGACGTGGATTCATGGCTGGAAACGCAACGGCTGGCGTACCGCCGACAAAAAACCGGTGAAGAACGCTGACCTCTGGCAGACACTCGACGAACTGGCGGCGACGCATCGCGTGGAGTGGCGCTGGGTCAAGGGCCACGCGGGCGACCCCGGCAACGAGCGGGCGGACGAGCTGTCGAATATCGGGATTCCGAAGTAGTCAATTTTTCTATTGGCTTTTTAACGAAATCCTTACTGAATAAGGGCTAGATGGCATTTTTAGTCATAAGTCGACTTGCTACTATTTATCATCACAAGCCTTTATTAGACGCCATTTGACGAAAAAGTTGATGCTCCCGTCACCGTCAAAAACTAACAACCTGGGTGCGGCCGGCTGTCGGCGGGCGCCGCGTTACAACTCTCCCATCATCGCCATCGAACGCACCGGCATCGCGCCTTGCGTGGCGGCCTCGGTAGCGCCGACGATGCAGTGATCGAGCACCGCAACGTCGATCAGCGCCAGGGCATCCTTTAGCACCCGAGTGAGCGAACGGTCGGCCTGACTCGGCTGCGTTGAACCGGACGGATGGTTGTGGGCGAGGATCACCGCCGCGGCGTTCTTCGCCAGCGCCGCGCGCACCACCTCGCGTGGATAGACGCTGGTCTGCGCCAGCGTGCCACGGAACAGCGTCTGCATCTCAATCAGCCGGTGCTGCGCGTCAAGCCAGAGTGCCACGAACACTTCAACGCGTTCGTGCCCAAGCGACAGCCGCAAGTAGTCCTTCACGATGTCGGGTGAATTGAGCAGGGGGCGTTCCGCCATTTCGCTGGCAAGGGCCCGGCGGGCGATTTCTACGGTCGCCTGAAGCTGGACAAACTTCGCTTCGCCCATGCCATGCAGGCTGCAGAACTCGTCGCGCGGCGCCGCCACGACACCAGCGACGGAGCCGAAGCGCTGTAACAGCTCGCGCGCCAACTCCACCGCACTCTTGCCGGCGACGCCGATACGCAGGAAGATGGCCAACAGTTCGGCGTCGGTCAAGGCCTGCGCGCCATGCTCCAGCAGTTTTTCACGCGGCCGGTCATCGGCCGGCCAGTCCCGAATGCTCATCACGCCCTCCACCGCCACCAATGGCAATTTGCAGGCGTATTATGTGTTTATTTACAGTATTTGCAAACGATCATCGCAAGCGGGTCAGCGTGACACGTACTTGCCGAGCTCCGTCTTGGCAATGGCATTGCGATGCACTTCGTCGGGACCGTCGGCAAAGCGCAGTGTGCGCAGGTTCGCCCACGCGCCCGCGAGCGGGAAGTCGTCGCTGACACCACCACCGCCGTGCGCCTGAATGGCCCAGTCGACGACCTGCAGCGCCATCGTCGGTGCCACCACCTTGATCATCGCGATCTGCTGCTTGGCCACCTTGTTGCCCGCGACGTCCATCATCCATGCCGCGTTGAGGGTGAGGAAGCGCGCCTGATCGATCATGCAGCGTGCCTCGGCGATGCGCTCATGCCACACCGATTGTGCGGCGACCGGCTTGCCGAAGGCGACGCGGCTGGCCAGCCGCTTGCACATCAATTCCAGCGCGCGCTCGGCCACGCCGATCGAACGCATGCAGTGATGGATGCGGCCCGGCCCGAGACGACCCTGGGCAATCTCAAAACCACGTCCTTCGCCAAGCAGGATGTTGCTCACCGGCACCCGGACGTTCTCGAACAGGATTTCGCAGTGCCCGTGCGGCGCGTGGTCATAGCCGAACACATTGAGTGGGCGGACTACCGTCACGCCGGGCGTGTTGGCGGGGACCAGCACCATCGACTGCTGCAAATGCTTGGGTGCGTCCGGATCGTTTTTGCCCATCAGGATGTACACCGCGCAGCGCGGGTCACCGGCGCCGGAGATCCACCATTTGCGGCCGTTGATGACGTAGTGATCCCCATCGCGCACGATGCGGGTCTCGATGTTGGTGGCGTCAGACGAAGCCACCGCTGGCTCGGTCATCGCGAATGCCGAGCGCGTCTTGCCAGCGAGCAGATCGGGCAACCACTGCGCCTTCTGTTCCGCCGTGCCGTACTGGATGATGGTCTCCATGTTGCCGGTGTCGGGCGCCGAGCAGTTGAACACCTCGGAGGCCCACATCACGCGGCCCATGATCTCGGCCAGCGGCGCGTATTCCATGTTGTTGAGCCCGGCACCGTACTCGGTGTGTGGGCAGAACAGGTTCCACAGCCCCTGCGCGCGGGCGATTGGCTTCAGCTCCTCAACGACTTTGGTTGGCGCCCAGCGATTGCCCGCCTTGGTGTTGTCGGCCACGTCATTCTCGTAACGGTGCTCATTCGGGTAGATGTGCTCGTCGAAGAAGCGGAGCAGCCGTGCCTGATAGTCCTTGACCTTGTCGGAATGCTGAAAGTCCATGTTTTATCCCTTCGGGAAATGACGAATGACCAATGACGAGTGACCACAGGTGAATGACGGCAAAGCGCGTTATGCCATACGCCATTCGACGCGAGTCACCACCTTACTGAATGCTCTTTGCGATCTGCCAGCCCTGTTCGGCGATCGGTCGTGCTGATTTGCCCATTGCCACCGCCTGCGCGCTCGCAGCCGTGCCATCGACGACGCGCTTCATGATGCCCTGCAGGATGCCGGCGAGGCGGAACATGTTGTAGGCGAGGTAGAACTCGAAATTGGGGATGCCATCCGGGCGCCCGGTGCGTCCGCAGTAGCGTGCGGTGTATTGCTGCAGCGACGGGATGCCGGTGCCGGCAAGATCGACCCCCGCCATGCCGCGGCCGCTGCCTGGCGGCAGCACCCAGGTCATGCAGTGATAGGCAAAGTCCGCCAGCGGGTGCCCCAGCGTCGAAAGCTCCCAGTCAAGCACCGCCAGAATGCGCGGCTCGGTCGGGTGAAAGATCACATTGTCGAGGCGATAGTCGCCGTGCACGATGCTGGTTTCTTCACCTGCCGGAATGTGCGCTGGCAACCACTCGATCAGTGCGTCCATCGCGGCGATCGATTCGGTCTCGGAGGCCCGGTACTGCTTGGTCCAGCGGGCAATCTGGCGCGACAGGTAACCCTCGTGGCGACCATAATCGGCAAGCCCCGCAGCAGTGAAGTCGACGCGATGCAGCGCGGCCATCACCCGGTTCATTTCGTCGAAGATGGCGGTGCGCTGCGGAGGCGTCATGCCCGGCAACTGCGGCTCCCAGAGCACACGGCCATCGACAAAATCCATCACGTAGAACGCGCGACCGATGACTGACTCGTCCTCGCACAATGTGTGCATGGTGGCGACTGGTACCTCGCTGCCAGCCAGCCCGCGCATCACGCGAAATTCACGATCAATGGCGTGTGCCGAAGGCAGCAGTTTCGCCGCCGGGCCGGGCTTGGAGCGCATCACGTAGGTCTTGCCGGGTGTGATGAGCTTGAAGGTCGGATTCGATTGACCGCCCTTGAACTGCTCGACGCTCAGCGGACCAGCGAAGCCCTCGACGTGCTCGCGCAGATAGGCCTCCAGCGCAGCAACGTCGAAGCGATGCTGTTCGGCCACCGGTCGCGTGCCCGTGAACAATTCCGACCGACTGACTGTGTCCGACACCTGCATCCTCCTGATCCGTGTCTGTTTTTGATGCTAAGGCAGGCGAATGGAGCGTTCGCTCAACTTGCCGCACTGATGTTGCTAGCTGTCGAACCCCGGAAAGCGGCGCTGCAGCCGCCGCAATACGCCAGGCCACGACAACTGCCCGCCCTGCCCGCGGGTGACCTGGCGGGACTGCGCCGCCGCGTTGTCGATGATCGCCTGCGGAATCGGAATCAGCTCACCGCCCGCCTGTGCGCGGACCTGAATCGTGCAGGCCGCCTCGAAGATGTACATCAACTGGAAGGCGTCGGGGATCGTCGGCGCCACCGTCAGCAGGCCGTGATTGCGCAGCATGAAGAAATTCTTGGCGCCGAGATCCGCGACCAGCCGCGGTTTCTCGTCGTCCATCAGCGCGACGCCCTCGTAGCTGTGATAGGCGAGATTGGCCAGCACAAAGATGGACTGTTGCGAGATCGGCAGCACCCCGCCCTTTTGCGCACTCACGGCCACCCCGTTCAGGCTGTGCGTATGCAGCACGCATTTGGCATCGTCGCGGGCGGTATGAATTGCACTGTGAATGACGAAGCCAGCGGGATTGATGGGGTGCGGATTGTCGTCGAGCTTGTTGCCTGCGAGATCAATCTTGACCAGTGACGAGGCAGTGATTTCCTCGAACATGAAGCCATAGGGATTGATCAGGAAGTGATGCCCCTCGCCGGGAATTTTCGCGGTGATGTGGGTGAACACCAGATCGTCCCAGCCCATCATCGCCACCGCGCGATAACAGGCTGCGAGGTCAACGCGGGTCTGCCATTCCTCGGCCGAGACGCTGGCTTTCACCTTGTCGCCATTCCATTCGCTCATCACCGTCCTCCATCCTTCTTGTGCGGCTGCTACTGCCGGCTCGCGGCAGTAGCAGCCATGTAGGCGCGCACGATATCGTCAAAATCGTCGTCCGCAGTCATCCCCAGCGCCCGCCCGCGGTCGGCGGCAAACGCCTGCGGCCACGACGATACCAGCCGGTCAATCGCTGGATCAAGTTGCCACGACACGCGCCCTGCAACTGCGTCTCCGGCCACGCGGCGCAACGACGCCACCATATCACCCACCGCGACCGAAATGCCAGGCACGCTGATGCTGCGGTCAAAGCCGAATGCGGTAGCCGGAGCGTCATGGCCGATCAGCAGGTTCTCGATCACTCGCGGCGGGCTCTGTACCCACATGCGTGTTGCTGGCACCACCGGGCAGACGGCATCGACGCCGGCGAGCGGTTCGCGAATGATGCCGCTGGCGAAGCTCGACGCCGCCTTGTTCGGCTTGCCTGGGCGCACCGTGATGGTGGGCAGCCGCAAAGCGCGGCCATCAATCATGCCGCGCCGCGACATATCGCTGACCAGCAGCTCTCCCATCGCCTTTTGGGCGCCATACGAACCCTGTGGCGTCAGGCGCTGATCATCCGGCAGCACGGCGGGCAGGTTGCCGCCGAACACGGCGATCGAGCTGGTGAACACAAATTTGGGTGGCTCGGGCAGCGCGCGGGTGAGCTCAAGCAGCGTTCGCGTGGCGTCGACGTTGACCCGCATGCCGATATCGAAATCCGCCTCGGCCTGACCGCTGACCACTGCTGCCAGATGAAAAATGCTGCCGGTTGCAGCTGTCAACGCGCGGGCTAGCACGGCGCGATCGGCAATATCACCCACCACCTGCGACACACGACTGTCGGCAAGCCAGGGTTCGTCCTGCGCGGCGGTCATGTCCACCAGAACCAGTTCGCTGACTTCACGCAGCACGCCGTGAGCATCATTTAATTGCCCGCGCGACAGTATTTTCTGCGCCAGCAATTTGCCCAGGAAACCGGCACCACCGGTAATGACGACGCGCATTGCAGAACCGTTCAAAGCGTAAGGAGCGATCTGCCGATTCTAGAATCGACGGATGATCGCATCTGCCATCCATATCAATGAACAGATCGCCGACCGGCTGGCGAGCGACGGCTGGTATGTCGGCGAGTCGATCTTTGACGCGGCGTTAGGTGCACGCCTGCGAGATCGCGCTCACGAGCTGGCGCGGCGGGGCGCCCTGCAACCCGCGCGCATTGGCCGCAGCACGGCTGCGCAGGGCCAGACGGACCTCCGCCGCGACGACACCCTGTGGCTTGCTGATGCTCCGGAAGACGCGGCAGAACGGGACGCGCTGGTGGCGGTCCACGCCCTGCGAACGACACTCAATACATCGCTATACATCGGCGCGCGATCAGCGGAACTGCACTTTGCACGCTACGCGCCGGGCGCTTTCTACCGCACGCATCGCGATCGCTTTCGCGATGACGACGCCCGGATGATTACGTTGGTGTTCTATCTGAACGATGACTGGAGCGCCGGTGCTGGTGGCGAGCTGGTGCTTTATGAGCGCGACGACAGCGGAGCGGTGCTCGCCCGCGTGCCGCCGCGCGCCGGAACGATGGTGTGTTTTCGCAGTGAACTGTTCCCGCACGAGGTGCTGCCGGCAGCGCAGCAGCGCTTTTCGCTTACCGGCTGGCTGCGACGTGATGAACGGATGACGGTATGAGAGTGCTGGTGCAGCGGGTGTCCGCAGCGAACGTCGTGGTTAATGGCGCCACTACCGGCGCCATTGGCAATGGGTTGTTGCTGTTGGTTGGCGTGACGCATGACGATAGTGAGGCCATCGAGGACCGCATGGCCGACAAGATCGTCAAGTTGCGCATTTTCAGCGACGACGCGGGACTGATGAACCGCAGCGTGCTGGACGTCGGCGGCGAAATTCTCGCGGTCAGCCAGTTCACGCTGTACGCCGACGCCCGCAAGGGCAACCGGCCGAGCTACACCGACGCCGCGCGCCCGGAGCAGGCGTCACCGGCCTTCGACCGCTTTGTCGGCAAGCTCGCCGCGCGTCTTGGCAAGCCGGTACCGACGGGAATCTTCGGCGCCGACATGAAGGTCAGCCTGACCAACGATGGCCCAGTGACCATCTGGCTGGATTCGGCGGTGCTGTGATGAACGCCGTCACCACCACGCTGGATCACATCGTCGTAGCCGCACGGTCGCTGGATGAAGGGCGAGCGTGGTGCCGCGAGACGCTGGGGGTCGAAGCCAGCGGAGGCGGCAAGCACGACGGCCTTGCTACGCACAATACCTTGCTCAGGTTGGGAGCGCCTGACGAACGGCGCTACCTCGAAATCATCGCCATTGATGCCGATGCCGGCGCGCCCCGGTTTCCGCGCTGGTTCGGTCTGGACAGCGCCGCGGTGCAGCGGGAGATCGCGCACGGTCCTCGGCTCGTGGCGTGGGTTGCGCGTTGCGCCGGGGCACCCGACGCCATCGAGCGGTTCGCAGCGACACCTGGCTACGCAGCCAACGTAGTGCGACCGGCGTCGCGCGGCGACTTCCGCTGGCGCTTCGCGTTCACGCCGGACGGCGAGCGCATCGCCGGTGGCGTGTTGCCGCACCTCATTCAATGGGACGTTGCCGCCCATCCGGCCGAGCGATTGCCTGACAGCAGTGTGAGACTTTCATCCCTGCTACTGGGGGCGCCCGACCCCGACGCGGCTCTGGACATGCTCGGCCTGCTCGCGCTTGACGACGGTTTCGTTCATGTCGGGCAGAGCGCCACGCCGCATCTGGTGGCGACGCTGACCACGCCGAACGGCATCGTGATCCTGGACTGACAGACCGAGCGGACCCTGGGGCACCGGGGTGTCATCGGCGCGGCAACGGCCCGCGTTATGCTTCGCGCCACTTTGGTGCCGGAACCCCCGAATGAAATCTCTTCTGTTTGGCCTCGCTGCGCTGTGCGGTGCTCTTGCGATGCCGGTCGCGCAGGCGCAGCAACTCAATATCCTGTGCTCGACCGAGGCGGACTGGTGCGAGAGCAAGGCCCGTGAATTCTCGGTGGCGACCGGTATCAAGGTCAGCATGGTGCGCAAGGCAACCGGCGAGGTGTACGCGCAGATCAAGGCCGAAGCAGCCAATCCCAAGGCGGACGTCTGGTATGGCGGCACCCATGATCCGCACCTGCAGGCCGCCAACGAAGGTCTGCTGCAGCCGTACGTCAGCGCCAACATGAAGGAGCAGTACCCGTGGTCAGCGGATTTGCTGGCCAAGAGCGGCAATCAGGTCGCCGGCATTTACCGGATCACCCTGGGCTTCGGCTACAACCGTGAGCTGCTGGCGAAAAAGAACCAGAAGCCGCCCGCCTGCTGGAGCGATCTGGTGAAGCCGGAGTACGTCGGCGAGATTGAGACCTCCAGCCCGGCTACCAGCGGCACCGCTTACACCATCCTCGCAACCGTTGTGCAACTGATGGGTGAGGATCGCGCGTTTGACTACTTGCGTGCGCTCCACAAGAACGTGAACCGCTACACCACCAGCGGCACCGCGCAGCGGCAGAGCGTGTCGCGCGGTGAATCGCTGATTGGGGTGACCTTTCTCGACGAGTTCATCCCGGAGCAACACGTAGGCGCACCGGTCGAAACTGTGCTGCCCTGCGAGGGCACCGGTTACAGCGTCGGCGCGATGAGCATCGCGAAAGGTGCCCGCAATCTGGCCGAGGCGAAAAAGTTCTACGACTGGGCACTGACCGCCGAGGCACAGACTATCCGTGACCAGACCAAGGTAATCGCCATTCCGTCGAACCGCAGCGCCTATGCGCCAGAGCCAGTCAAGGCGCTGGAAAAGGCGAAGCTGATCAATTACGACTTCGTGAAGTATGGCTCCAGCGCCGAGCGCAAGCGGCTCATCGACAGATGGGATCGTGAGGTTCGCAGCGCGCCGCGTTGATGCCTGCAGGCGAGCGTCCTGCCCGCTGCCGGACTATCAGGGCGTTCCCCGTATCCAGGCTGGCGTGATTTTCGCTATCCTCGACATTTGCATTTTCAGTTCCCCGTCTTTCGTACCTTTTTGCAGTAAAGAGAATTCCATGAAAAAGACAATCACCGCGTTGGCCCCTCTGGTTCTTGGCCTGATGGCGGCACCCTCGTTCGCACAACAGGTCAATGCCTATTGCTCCACCAATCAGTCGTGGTGCGAAATGGCAGCGACCGAGTTCACCAAGGCGACTGGCGTCAAGGTCGTACAAACCCACCTTGGCACCGGCGAAGCGCTGGCGCGCCTGAAGGCGGAGGCGAGCAATCCGAAGACCGACATCTGGTGGGGCGGCACCGGTGACCCGTTTCTCGCCGCCGCCGAGCAGGGCCTGCTGGAACCGTATCGCCCGGCGTACCTCAAGGACCTCTACGACTGGAGCGTGCGCCAGTACGACATGAGCGGCAACATGGTGGGCGGCTTCTACACCAGCTTCATTGGCATCGGTTACAACGAAGAAGTGCTGACCAAGGCGAAGCTGCCGGTGCCGAAGTGCTGGGCTGATCTGGCCGATCCGAAGTACAAGGGCCACGTTGAAATGGCGAACCCGGGCTCCTCGGGCGGTGCCTACACCATCGTTGCCGGACTTGTGCAGCAGATGGGCGAAGACAAGGCCTTCGACTACATGAAGAAGCTGCACAAGAACATTACGCAGTACACCAAGAGCTCGCAGGCGCAGGCGAAGAACGTCGCTCGCGGCGAGGCCACGATTGGTATCTCGTTCCTGTTTGGTTTTGAGGAAGAGCGTCAGGCTGGTTTCAAGGCGGTGAAGTCGTTCGCGCCGTGTGAAGGCACCTCCTACGAAGTAGGCGGCATCGCGCTGATCAAGGGCTCGCGCAATGGCGACAACGCGAAGAAGTTTTACGACTGGCTGATGGGCCCGGTGGGGCAGGGCATCGGCGCCAAGGCGAATTCGCTGCAGAACCCGGCCAACAAGACGTTCAAGCAGGACGCCAAGATCCCGACGATGGATGGCGTGAAACTGATCAACTACGACTTCAAGAAATACGGCGCCTCGACCGAGCGCAAGCGCATTCTTGAAAAGTGGGAAAAAGAAGTGAATTCGCTGCCGCGCTAGTCGCCTCTGGATCACTTTCGGGTGATCAGCTTTTCGCTAGAAGCCCCATTTCGATGGGGCTTTTTCATTGTTTTGACGATAGTCGACTTATTGCCGATACGGCGTCGTAGCCCAATTTGAATAGGCATCTCGCAAGAAAGCTGTTGCTTGCCTGCACGGTGACCGTTTCGTGGTCCATCGCGGACGGTGCATCCGGCATCAGCGCTCGGCTCGCCTGGCTCGCAACAGCAGTCCCGCCGCAATGAACGACGTTGAGGCGCTGACCATGAAGGCGGTTGTCGATCCAGCGTGGCTCCAGAGCCATCCAAAAAGCGCCGAGGCTGGCAGCAGCATCACGCCGCTGACCAGATGGAACCACCCGAACGCCGTGCCCAGCTGTGCCTGTGGTGCCAGCTCCGCGATCAGCGCCTTTTCCGCGCCCTCGGTGGCGGCGATGAAGATGGCGTAACCCACGAACAGTGCGATGGTGGTCCCGACGCGGGACGGCAGCAGGCCGAACGCGGCAAACAGCAGGGCGTAAACCACCCACGCGCCGCACAGCAGGGAGCGGCGGTCCACACGATCAGACAGCGCCGACAGCGGCGTCGACAGCAGCATCGCCAGTGCCGAGAACCCAGCCCACAACAGGGGAATCTGGGTATCGGTAAAACCGGTCTCTTTGGCCCGGAGCAACAAAAACATATTGCTCGCCTGCGACAGCGTGAACACCCCGAGCGCAACGAGGTAGCGTTTCAATGGTGCCGGCAGACTCTGCCACTGCCAGTCGATTTTGCCGTTGCCGACTGCCAGCCCCTCGGGCTCTCGCAGCATCGCCACCAGCAGCACACTCAGCACGCCGGGCACGATGGTCCACAGGATCACTTCACGCACACTCCAGCCGGCAGCGAGCAGGGCGGCAGCAGCAAGCGGCCCTGCCACGGCACCGGCGTGATCCATGCTGCGGTGCAGACCGTAGGCGAGGCCACGGCGGTCAGCCGGTACGGCGGCGGCCAGCAGTGCGTCGCGCGGACTGGTGCGTAGCCCCTTGCCGATCCGGTCGCCCATCCGCAACAGCAGCACCACCGGCGTTGAACTGGCCAGCGCGATCAACGGCCGCGACAGCGCAGGCAACGTATAGCCAATGATCAACCAGCCCTTGGCCCGTTGCGAACGATCATAGAAATAGCCCGACACCAGTTTCATCAGGGCTGCCGTGGCGTTGGCCGCGCCTTCGATGATCCCCAGCGCCTGCGCACCGACGGCGAAGGTGGCGGCGAAGAAAAGCGGCAGCAATGGATAAATGGCATCGCTGGCCGCATCGTTGAGAAAGCTCACCGCCCCGAGAAACCAGACCGTGCGGGGCAATTTCAAGGCGACGTTCAGCATGGCACCGATAATAGCGGCCCATGCGTGCGCTTTTTCGCTCCAGTGATCAACCGATGCGGGTTTCCGGCGCCTGGGTATTGCTCGCCTGCCTGCTGGTCGGCTGGGCCTATGTGCGCACGGCGGCGGTGACCGAGGATGCCTTCATCACCTTCCGCGTCATCGACAACGCATTGCACGGTCATGGGCTGGTATGGAACGTTGGCGAACGGGTACAGCCGTACACGCATCCGCTATGGGCACTACTGCTGCTGGCCGTCAGCGCTGTCAGCGGCGAAATCTTCCACACGTCGCTTGGCTTGTCGCTCGCGCTGACCCTCGCGACGGTGGCGCTGGTCGTGCGCCATGCCAAAGGGCGATTGATTGCACTGTGGGCGCTGCTGGCGCTCCTGTTCTCGGAAGCCTTCATCGAATATTCCAGCGCAGCGCTGGAGAACGCACTGGCGCACGCACTGGTGGCAGCGATGGTGGTGGCGTGGCGTCGCTTCCCGCTGACCGACCGCCACGTCTGGATCACTGCGCTGTGCGGCGGTCTGCTGGTCATCACCCGGCACGACTTTGCGGTGCTGGTGGCTCCTGCGATGCTGTCGCTTTTCCTGCGTGCGTCGGGGCGCGCACGCTGGGCAGTGCTGTTCGCTGGTGCCGGCCCGCTGGTCGCCTGGAGTGCCTTCTCGCTGGTTTACTACGGTAGCCCGTGGCCAAACAGCGCGTATGCCAAGCTCAACAACGGCCTCTCGATGGCAGAGTCGTTCGCCGCGGCCGCGCCCTACTTTCGCGACCTTGTGAAGTACGACGCTGTCACTGCGCTGGTCATCGTTGTCGCTGCTCTGCGCGGGCTGCTGCACGGCTCTTGGCAAATGCGGCCGCTGGCGCTGGGGCTCGCGTTGTACATGCTGTATCTGGGTAGCGCTGGCGGTGACTACATGGGCGGGCGACTGTTCTCTGCGCCGTTTGTACTCGCCGTTGCCATGCTCGCAATGAATGTGCGGCTGCGCTGGTGGTGGACCGCACCGCTGTGGTTCGCGCTGACCATTGGCCTCGGCCTCCACCGCGGCTGGATGGTGTGGAACGTGCATCCGCATGCCGAGACACGCAAGCTGAGCCAGCACGCCTGGATGTATCCGGCCACCGGGTGGTTGTCACCACAGCGAACTGCTGACTTCCACGATATGCCCTGGGGCAAACAGGGCTTGACTGCTCGCAGCGAGCAGCACGCAGTCGTCGCGAAGTGTGCGGTGGGACTCTACGGCTTTAACGCCGGGCCGGGTGTCTACATTGTTGACCCATTGGCCATCGCCGATGGCTTTCTGTCGCGCTTGCCGTCGAAAAAGCCGGCTTATCCCGGCCACTACGAACGGGCGTTGCCCGAGGGCTATGTCGAAACCATCGTGTCGGGCAAGAATTCGCTGCGCGACCCGGCGCTGGCCGAGCTCTACGATCAGATGCGATTGCTCCAGCGGGCACCGCTGTTGGCGCCGGTACGTTGGCAGGCGATCTGGGCGATGAACACGGGCGGTGATCGCCGCCTGGCCGTGCAGGCACACTATGACCCGAACAAAACCTGGACGCCCGGCTTACCTGACTCGTCTGCCGCTTCCGCGCAGCCGTTGTCCTGTATGGGGCAACTCGACCCGCTGCTGACCGTGCGGCTGAAGTAGGCGCTGCGGCGGCGATTGCAGAAGTCAGTTCTGTGAAGTGCGCGGCGGCTCCGGGGCTGACTCGCGTTTCGGCATCGGCTTTGGTGGTGGTGCTTGCTCGACGACGGCAGGCTTCGGCTGCGCCGGGCGTTGCTCAGCGTGAGGCGCTACCGGTGTAGGTGGGGCTGACGGCGGTTGCAACGCGGGGGTTGGCGTGACGCGGCGCTCGTTGCGCTCGACGGCTCTCGGTGCTGGAGCCGGTTGCTCAACGACCGCTGGGCGCTGCATCGTGCCGCGGTCTTTCGGCATCGGGATGCCGGGCTCGCGCAGGGCCGGGTTCGGCGACACCTGCCCTGGCGGCACGCCGTACTGTTGCTGCGGCACCGGGCGCGGTTGTGCCGGCTGGACCTGCGGCGACGGCATCACCCCCGGCCGTCCTGCCACCGGATTGGGATCCTGTCGCACGGGCGGCTGCACCACGTTGCTATTTGGCACCACAGGTGCCCGTTCGCGGACACCGCCACTGGCCGGAAAGCGATTGATTTCTCCCGGTCGGACCGACGGCGCGGGCGCCGATCCCTGCACCGACGGCGGCAGGCCACGAACGATGTCCGGCGCGGCGCTTCGCGAAGGCGCAAACTGCGGCACGACTTCCCCGATGCGGGCCGGTGGTGCGTTGCGAACGACTCCTTCCGCAAGATTGCGGACGTAGGTCTGGGCAACCGGCCGCCCCGACACGAAGGCGGCACTCGGGACTGCTGTCACAGCGCCCGGAATTGCTGCGTGGACGTAAGTGCGCGGGCGCCACGGTTCCTCCGCCACGTTGCGCACGTAAGGGCGATTGACTTGCCGCCAATAGTTCGGCGAGTAGGTGTACCACGGAACGTAGGGCTCGTTCCAGCCGAGCGGCACCCAGGAGAACGTCGGACCAACGCTGGCGTTCACACTCCAGCCGTTACCGCCAAAGAAGGTAACCAGCGCTGGCGCATAGACCGGGCGACCCGAGTATTCGCCCGGACACCAGCCCCAACGCCCGCCGATGCGTACCCAGCGCCCATAGTGTGCCGGTGCGAAACCCCAAGGTGCGTCGTCAACCCAGGTCCAGCCCCACGGCTGCACCCACGCCCAGCGGCCGAAGCGATAGGGCGCCCAGTTCGCGGCGACGGTCGTGGGATACCAGACACGGCCGTATTCGTAGGTTGTCGTCCACGAGCCGTAATCGTCGAGGTCGCGCAGGCCGATCAGCCAGGGGTTGCTATAGCTGCCATAGCGACTTTCCCAGCGGTCGATGCGGCGGTCGCGCGTATTGGCCCATGCTTCGAAACCGCCGGGCAGTCCCGGTGGGTAGCTGTCGTAGCGAACACCAATACCATCAAGAACCACGGTTTCACCACGATTGACCACCTGCGGCGCACCGCCCGCTACCACTTCGGCGCGGCCGCGGCGCACAGTCAGCGCACCGGGAGAGCCTGGCGCGTAACCGGCGCCCGCACTGACCACGTAAAAGCCGGGTTCCAGCAACGCCAGCTCCCCTTGTGGCAGCAGCACTCGCGTGGCGTCTCCAGATTCCATCGCGCGAACACGCACGATCATGGCGCCCTGCGTCAGCCGGGCGACGACCGCAAAATCGTCGAATTGTTCGAAATAAACATTGGCGCCACCAGCCAGCCAGAACTGCAGGCCGCCAACGTCAAGCTCGGCGCGGCCACCGTCACTGACCCACAAGTTGTCCCCGGCTGTCACCGCGAAATTGCGGGAAATGGGATGCCAGTCCTCGCGCTCGTTGGCGAGCTGTACATCACCTGTGTACTCACCAAGTCGGGCGACGCGACCTGGCGCATCGGCCCAGGCGGTATTGCCGGCAGAAAGCAGTGCCAAGCAGGCAAAGATGATTGCAAGAAGGCGACCAGCCATCGATGCGGTGCCGACTGAGGGTGTCCGGGACAAAGTGTGAAGATTCAGCATTGCAATGGGACCTTCCTGGCAGGGAGGCGATATTTCGCGCCATAGGGGTGACGCGGATAAGCCCGCCTAAGATTAACGTGGTGGAAGTGCCCCAAGTTGACGCTCCCCGTCGACGGGGGCTCGACCCGGCCCGGCCGCCGGCCAACTGACAGTGACGGCAGCTGCAATTTGCTGTACATTAAAACAGTTGTTTTCGTAAGCTGTCTTGCGCCGCCGTGTCACTCGCCATCACCTACAGTCGCGCTCTCGCGGGCCTGCACGCCGAGCTGGTCACCGTTGAGGTGCATCTGGCCAACGGTTTGCCCGCGTTCAATCTGGTCGGACTGCCCGACGTCGAGGTCCGCGAGGCCCGGGATCGGGTACGCGCTGCGATTCAGACTGCTGGTTTCGAATTCCCGATGCGCAAACTGACGGTCAACCTCGCACCGGCCGAGTTCCCGAAAGAATCAGGTCGGTTTGATTTGCCGATTGCCATCGGCATTCTGGTAGCGAGCGGCCAGCTTCCGGCGGAGCGGTTGAAAGGCCTCGAATTTGCCGGTGAGCTCGGCCTCAACGGCGATCTTCGCGTGGTGCGAGGCGCCCTGGCGATGGCGATGGCGGCCGCCCGTGATGAACACACACTTGTGTTGCCGAAAGCCTCTGCGGCCGAGGCTGCGCGCGTGCGCAGCGCACAGGTTCTGGCGGCCAATACCCTACTCGAAGTTGCCGCGTTCATCGCCGGGCGTCATACCCTGGATAGCCCGGAAGAATCGGCGCAGATTGAGCCGCCCCGCTACCCCGACCTGCTCGACGTCAAGGGGCAGACGCAAGCCAAGCGGGCACTGGAGATTGCGGCTGCTGGCCGGCACAGCCTGCTGATGACCGGGCCGCCTGGTACCGGCAAGAGCATGTTGGCGCAACGGCTCCCCGGTATCCTGCCACCAATGGCCGAAGGCGAAGCCATCGAGAGTGCCGCGTTACTTTCGCTGGTCGGTAAATTCAAGCCGGAAATGTTCGGTACCCGGCAGGTGCGGGCGCCGCACCATACTGCCAGTGCAGTGGCGCTGGTCGGGGGTGGCAGCGACCCGCGTCCTGGCGAAATTTCACTCGCCCACCACGGCGTGCTGTTTCTCGATGAAGTGGTGGAATTCGATCGCCGGGTACTTGAGGTACTGCGCGAGCCACTGGAAAGTCGCGCAATCAATATTTCCCGGGCGTCGCGGCAGGTGACGTTTCCGAGTCACTTTCAGTTGATCGCCGCCATGAACCCCTGCCCGGACGGCTATCTGGGCGCCAACCTCGCGGCGCGCCCCTGCCGTTGCACGCCCGATCAGATCGCCCGTTATCGCGGCAAACTGTCCGGGCCGCTGCTTGACCGAATTGACCTGCAGATTACGGTGCCGGCACTGGCGTCGGAATCGTTGCGGGCCGCACCGGACGGGGAACCTTCGGCCGCCGTGCGACAGCGGGTGGTCGCCGCCAGTGAGCGCCAACTCGCCCGACAAGGCAAGACGAATGCTGATCTTTCGCCCGTCGATATTGATCAGCATTGCGCACTGGACGAGCATGGTGAGCAACTGATGCGGCAGGCCGCCGCGAGAATGGGGTTGTCCGCGCGTGCGCAGCACCGCATTTGCCGGGTCGCCCGGACGGTGGCGGATCTGGCCGGCGCTGAGCGGATTGGCGTTGCCCATCTGGCTGAAGCCATCGGCTACCGGCGTATGGAAAGCTGATCCGCAAGCTGTCAGGCAGCCTGCGGAATGCGAGCCTTCGCTATGGGGCGGTGGGAAGGGTTTGCGCAGACGCGATGTCAGGCGGCGCAAGCCAGTGGTCAAACACGGCTGCGCACTCCTTCATGCCAAGCCCGGTATGCGCCGAGAACAGGACAACCGAGTCGCTCTCGGCGACCACGTCTCCCGCTTCGCCGCGGAAGGCGTTGCGCGCTTTCATGCGTTCGCTCTGCGTCAGCTTGTCGGCCTTGTTCAGCAGCCACAGCACAGGCGGACGCAGGCGCCCTAGCTCGCCCAGCCAGCGCACAAACTGGACATCCAGATCAGTTGGTGCCCTGCGTACATCGAGCACCAGCACGACGCCAGCGAGGACGTCCCGCTCGCGAAAATACTGTTCGATGACGCCTGTCCACACTCGTTGCTTGTCACGCGGCGTGCGCGCAAAACCGTAGCCGGGCAGGTCCACCAGGTAGCCGCCTGCGCGCAGCGGGAAGAAGTTCAGTTCCCGCGTCCGGCCCGGCATCTTGCTGGCGTAAGCCAGGCGGGTTTGCCCTGCCAGGCGGTTAATTGAACTCGACTTGCCGGCGTTGGAGCGGCCGGCGAAGGCGATCTCTGGCCCGCTCGGTGATGGCAAACCTTCCCGGTCGACCACGGACTTTTCAAATGTAGCCCCCGCGAATTGCGGGATCCGTTCCAGCCGGGCCTCGGCTGCAAGCGGTGTTCGCTTGGGCGGCGCGCGCTTTGCGTCGTTCATGGCAGCCTCGCAAAGCTATAATTTTAGGTTGTCAGGCGCTGTCGGCTAAGCCCTTTGTTGCTTTGCTGCCGGGAGCCCCCATCACTGTTCCTCTTTCATCGGCCATGATCTCAATTCGCCGCACCACCGCCTCCGCACTCCTGTTCGCTGTTGTTGCCATGATGGCGCTGCCCTCGGCAGCTGAAGCCGAAAAGAAAGGCGACCGCAAACCCGATGCAACCAAGGGTCAGGCTCTGGCCGGCGTCTGTGCCGGGTGCCACGGCGCTGACGGGATCAGCCCGGTGCCTACCCAACCGAACCTGGCTGGCATGAGCGGCACCTATATCGCCAAGCAATTGCAGCACTTCAAGACCGGGCAGCGCGACAACGCGATCATGAAAGGCTTCGCCGCCAATCTGAGCGCTGACGACATGAAGGACCTCGGCGCCTACTTCGCAGCCAAGCCGACTCGTCCCATTGGCACCAAGGACGAGAAGCTGGCGAAAACGGCTGAAAAGCTTTACCGTGCAGGCGACGCTGCGCGCGGCATCCCGGCCTGTTCGGGTTGCCACTCGCCCACCGGTGCCGGCATCCCGGCACAGTATCCGCGTATCGGCGGTCAGCATGCTGAGTACACGCTGGCACAACTCACCAGTTTCCGCACCGGCAAGCGTGGTGGTGCGACCAAGGAAGATCCCAACAGCAACGGCAAGCTGATGGCGAGCATCGCCGCCAAACTGACCGACGCCGAAGTGAAGGCGTTGTCGGAATACACCGCTGGACTCAAGGCCAACTGAGCACCTGCGAAATGAGTGCCGAACAAGGCCCGGACGACGTCAAAGTCTCCGGGCTTTTTTCTTATCCGGTCAAGGGCTGCCGCGCGGTGGAGCATGCCGCAGCCGGACTGCTGACCAGTGGCTTGCGCAACGATCGCGAATGGATGCTGGTGGATTGCCGACGCAGTCCAGCGCAATTCCTGTCGCAGCGAGAGCTGCCAGCGATGGCGACAATTGCCGCAGAAGTCAGGGTGCAGGACGGGGCTGAGGTGCTGGTGCTATCGGTACCAGGCCAGGGGCCGCTTGTTGTTTCAATGCCGCAGGAACTGCAACGCATCGAGGTGCGCGTCTGGAATCATGAGACGCAAGCAATGGATGCTGGTGACGCCGCAGCGGAATGGTGTGCACACGTAACCGGCTTCGGGGTCGGACAAGTGCGGCTGGTTCGCTTCGACGCATCGCTGCGGCGCGATTGCAATCGCGTTTACGCAGGAGACAGCGGTGCACACACGTTCTTTGCGGACGGTTACCCGGTTCTCGTCGCCAGCGAAAGCTCGCTGGCCGACCTGAATCAACGCATGGGACGGACCGAAGGCAATTTGCTGCCAATGAATCGCTTCCGCCCCAACATTGTGTTGTCCGGGCTTCCTGCGTGGGACGAGGACCACATCGACACGATTGGCATCGGCTCGGCGACTTTGCGGCTGGTCAAGCCTTGTGTCCGCTGCCAGGTGACGACCACGGATCAGCATAGCGGCGCAAGATTGTCGGACGAACCGCTCGTCACGTTGGCGAGGTTCCGCAATAACCCGGATCTGGGCGGAGTTACGTTCGGCTGGAACGCAATCGTCCTTCAGGCTGGGTTGATTGCGAGCGGCGACGCGGTGGCGGTTGAATATCGCTTTTAGCTGCTGAGGCTACCGCTGTCGCTACCGCCACTGCGGACCCGGGCGACGAATCGCCCGAGCCCGGCTGCACTAGGGTTTAGCGCAGAACGCAACGCCCTCGCCGGCCCAACCTTGGTCGGAAACCATGTAACTGTACATCGACGAATTGACCAGATAGCGGTGATTGCCGTCGTCCGTTGCGCCACGGAACGCGCGGTAGATTGGTTGCTCGCTACTCAGGCACGATGCCGACGAACCGGTGCCAATCGGTGCTGCGACGTAAGAGTCGATGCCTTCGTTGCAGAAGTAGGTGTTCGGCACGCCTGCACAGCCCGAAGAAAAACGTTCCTTGCCCGTCGAGGTAATCAGCGCCCGATCCGAGTTCAGCGCTGTGTAGAAGTGCGTACCGCGGGTGCCATTTTTCGCCGCGCCGGGAATGAAGTAGCGGGTGATGGACGAAGTCTGGCTGGACGATGCCGGATCGGTCTTGAACCAGTATCCGGTGCGATACCAAAGCGGATTGCTGAGCGAGTCAGTAATGCTGTCGAGTACCGTTTTTTCGCTCTCGCGTGACGAGATGAAGTAGAAGTTGAACTGCGGATTGAAATATTCAACCATGCTCGCCTGGGCGGACGTAGTCGTCGGAATGATCGCTGCCGGGGCGAGATAGGGCGACAGCCGCGTGAACAACAGGTCCATCCGGGAGAAGCGGTCGATACCGCTCAGGTTGCTGCACGATGCCGCCCCGCCTTCCAGACCGCCACGCAATTCGTAGTAGGCACCGCTGGCGTTGTAAGTAAACACGCCCGAGCCACTGGAGCCTCCCTCGGTAGTGCCGTTGACCCAGCGCACTGTGATGAAGCTGTCCTTGTTCGCCTGAAAGCGTGGCGTGCTGCCGTACGCTTGCGGACCTTGGGCATACCCCTGCATGCTGCCTTGCGAGAATTTCTTCAGGTCGCCACTCGGATGATGAATGCCGACTACCGTCGTGCCGGTCGGTATCACCGACGCATTCCAGCCAGCACGTACAGTGCCGGCGGGAGGAGCAAGACGCAGGCGCAGCAAGGTGCCATCCATTGTCGGTTCCGTCATCATCAGATCGGCACCGCCGGTAAGCAGCTGGTACGGCGGAGTTGCCAGACTATCGCAGGCGACCGCGTCGAAGAACCAGTAGGTATTGAGGGTCGAGGCTGCTGCCTGACTGCTGATGCAGTGCGCCGCCGTGTAGAAGTAGTTGGCACCCGATGACGAATTGATCAACGTGCCAGTGCAGAGGTAGGTGCTGGCGCCCTCATTGAAAACCATCTTGGCCGTTGCTTTGGCAATGTTCAGTAACGCCGCACTCGGATTTGACACGCAGGCGACGTCGATATTGCAGGAGTCGGAGTCACCAATCTGCAATACCTTGGTCTTTTGCCCAAAGTCACGCGCCGCCACAGTAAGGTGCGAGAGAGTCTCCAGTTGCAATCCAAACTGCGAGACGTCGAAGCCCCGTTTGACATGCACCTCGATCGTTCCCTGGCTACCTTCAAGCACGGGTGACCAGCTCAGTCCCGAATCGGCAGTGGCCCCGGCGAGATAGACCTCGTCGCGATCACTGCCCGCGAATCGGATCGCCACACCGTCTGCGGGGCCGCTGACGCGGTATCCAATGCGCATCCCGGCTGCGCCAGTTGCTAACACGGTCACCTTTGCTGCTTTGCCGCCGTCAGCAGTGGATGCCCATGACAGTGAACCAAGCGGAACCGTCTGGGCACTTTCGGCGATGCCGCGTGGGAAGCCGACCTGTACGGGCTTTGCGCGTTCTGCGTCAACTGCAGCGGACTTTGCGGAAGTCAGTTGCTGCGCGTCAAATGGCAACGCGTCGACACGATACGCAGTTCCCGCTGAGCTGACGAATCGCTCCGCAGCTATCGCCTTTTCGGCGGTCACTTCAACCGGGGGCATGCTTCGTACCGAGTCCAGCACAAAGCCACCTGCGAGTGCTGCCGAGCTCGCGCCAAGCAAACAGAGTGAAACGATTCGCTGAATCATGATCAACTTTTCTCCATTAATGAAACTACGTGTCTGCCGGGCGCAACGTCGACAACTCTGCGACCAGGACCGACAATTTACGCCGGTCATCCCCGCGCGGCAAGGCAGCGCCGCAATCCGTCTCGCCATTCCGGAGGATTCCATCCGAATGTCGCCGCGAAGCGACTGCCGTTGAGTGCGCTGAATGCTGGCCGCTTTGCTGCTGTCGGATAGTCAGACGTAGAAATTGCCTCGACCGTGACACGCTCAGCCATCGCCGCACCTCGAATGATCGCGCGGGCGAACTCACACCAGTTGGTCGTCCCCGTCGCGCTCAAGTGGTAGAGCCCTGCCAGCTTCGACAGTTCAGCACGTGGCCGGTTAATCGCGATGGCAACGGCATCGGCGAGATCGGCGGTGTAGTTGGGAACGCCCCATTGATCGGCGACTACACGGAGCGTTGGGCGCTCCGCTGCAAGTCGCAGCATGGTCTTGTAAAAGTTGCCGCCATCGTTGCCATAGACCCAGCTCAGCCGCAGGATGAGATGGTCTGCCCCGCTGTCGATCACCGCACGTTCGCCAGCCAGCTTGCTGGCGCCATAGACGGATTGCGGCGCCACGCGGTCGGATTCGACATAAGGCTGACCTGCGGCACCGTCAAAGACATAGTCTGTCGAAAAATGAACCAGCGTCGCACCTGCATCACGACATGCTGATGCAAGATTGCCCGCACCTGCAGCATTGACTGCAAACGCCGCATCCCGTTCCGATTCGGCACGATCAACCGCCGTGTAAGCTGCGCAATTGAGCACCAGATCGGGCCTGGTGTCAGCAATAGCCTGTGCGCAGCGTTCCCGATTCGTGATGTCGAAATCGCCACGACCAGGAGCCAGCAGCTGATGTGCACCGGCGAGACGACGCGCCAGCGCCAGTCCTAGCTGGCCGTGGGCGCCAGCGATGAGAATTTTCATGGGTTTGGGTCTGGCCGACTGCTGATCATGCGTACGTTTGCGCCTTCGCAAACGGCAGGCCAGCGGCGTCCTTGGCGTTCACCAGCGGATCGGCAACGGGCCATTTCACGCCAAGCGCGGGGTCGTTCCAGAGAATCGTTCGTTCATGTTGCGGTGCGTAGTAGTCGGTCACCTTGTACAGAAAAACCGCGTGGTCACCTGTCACTACGAAACCGTGCGCGCAGCCAGCAGGCACCCAAAGCATGCGCTGGTTCTCGGCATTCAAATCAACGGTCGTCCACTGGGCAAATGTGGGCGACGATCGACGCAGGTCCACCACCACATCACACACTGCACCCGACACCACCCGCACCAGCTTGCCCTGAGCCTGCTCGATCTGATAGTGCAGACCGCGCAGTACCTTTGCCTTTGAGTAGCTCTGGTTGTCCTGCACGAAGTTCACCATCGCGCCAGTGGCGTTGCGGAATTTCTGCAGGTTGAATGTCTCGAAAAAGTAGCCACGATCATCGGCGAATACTTGCGGCTCAATCGCCAGCACGCCGGAGAGATTGGTCCTGACGACCTTCATCAAAACACCTGTTCTTTCAGTACGTCGAGCAGATACTTGCCGTAGCCACTCTTGGCCAGCGGTTGCGCCAGCCGCTCCAGTTGCGCTGCATCGATGAAGCCCTGCCGATAAGCCACTTCCTCGGGGCAGCAGACTTTTAGCCCCTGGCGCCGTTCGATGGTTTGCACGAATTGCGCCGCTTCCAGCAGTGAGTCATGGGTGCCAGTATCCAGCCACGCCATGCCGCGCCCCATGATCTCGACGCTCAGCGTGCCGTCGTCGAGGTACAGGCGGTTGAGGTCGGTAATTTCCAGCTCGCCGCGGGCCGAGGGCTTGAGGTTCGCGGCCCGCTCCACCACGCTGTTGTCGTAGAAATAGATCCCGGTCACGGCATAGCGGGACTTGGGCTGCTTCGGCTTTTCTTCCAGGCTGATCGCTCGCCCGCCGGCGTCGAATTCGACCACACCGTAGCGCTCTGGGTCGCTGACCGGGTAGGCGAATACCGTGGCGCCGCTTTGCCGGGTATGGGCATGCTCCAGCAGTTGCTGCAATTCGTGGCCGTAGAAAACGTTGTCGCCCAGCACCAATGCCGCGTGGTCATCGCCAATGAAGTCGCGGCCGATGATGAAGGCCTGCGCAAGCCCATCCGGCGAGGGCTGCACCGCATATTGCAGATTCAGGCCCCACTGGCTGCCGTCACCCAGCAGATCGCGGAAGCGCGGCGTGTCCTGCGGCGTTGAGATGATCAGGATGTCACGCAGCCCGGCCAGCATCAGCGCGGACAGCGGGTAATAGATCATCGGCTTGTCGTAGATCGGCATCAACTGCTTGGACACCGCCTGCGTCACCGGATGCAGCCGCGTACCGGCGCCGCCGGCGAGAATGATGCCCTTGCGACGAGGGCTAGTCGGATTCGTCATTCGTCACTCATCATTGGTTAACTCGCTGCCCATCAGCCGCGAGCAACGTAATTCTTCTCAACCCACTGCTTGTACTCGCCCGACTGCACGTCGGCCACCCATGCGGCGTTATCGAGATACCAGCGCACGGTCTTTTCGAGACCAGTGGCGAAGCTCTCGGTTGGCCGCCAGCCCAGTTCACGCTCCAGTTTGGAGAAGTCGATGGCGTAACGGCGATCATGTCCCGGCCGGTCGGCAACATAGGTGATCTGCTGCTCGTAGTCGCGCCCCGGTACGTACTGGCCCATCAGGCGGCAGATGGTTTTCACCACATCGAGATTGGGTTTCTCGGCGTCGCCTCCGATCAGGTAAAGCTCGCCTGGACGCCCTGCCTCAAGCACGCGGCGGATAGCACTGCAATGGTCGCCCACGTACAGCCAGTCACGGATCTGCTGGCCGTCGCCGTACACCGGCAGCGGCTTGCCGGCGTGGGCGTTGACGATCATCAGCGGAATCAGCTTTTCCGGAAACTGCCGTGGGCCGTAGTTGTTCGAGCAATTGGTCACCAGTACCGGCATGCCATAGGTGTGGAAGTAGGCCCGAGCCAGATGGTCCGAGCCCGCCTTCGATGCGCTATAGGGGCTGTTGGGCTGGTACTGCGAAGTTTCGGTGAACTTGCCGTCGCCCGGCCCGAGTGAACCGAACACTTCGTCGGTGGAGACATGCAGAAAGCGGAACTTCGTCGCCTGCTCTCCGGTAAGGGCTTTCCAGTAATTTCGGCTCGCCTCCAGCAGCGTACCGGTTCCGATCACATTGGTCTGCATGAACGCCATCGGGCCGTGGATGGAGCGATCGACATGGCTCTCGGCGGCGAAGTGCACCACCGCACGCGGCTGGTACTTCGCCAGAATCGCGTCAATCGCCGCGCGGTCGCAAATATCGGCACGCTCAAAGGTGTAGCGGCTGTCGCCATCAAGGCTGGCGAGCGTCTTCGGGTTGGCAGCGTAAGTGAGCACGTCGACGTTGACGACAGGCTCGTCGTGCAGCGCCAGCCAGTCGAGAATGAAGTTGCTGCCGATGAATCCGCAGCCGCCGGTGACCAGAATCATGTTTTGCCGTTCGCGGTATGTTGCACTGCGATTTTAGGGAAAGCCTGTCGTCGCACCGTTTCCAGGCGAAGCCGATGACTCTGGCAGGCCATAATCTCCTGCCATGCCCCTCTGGTTCCGTCTTTTCTACAGCGCGCTATGGCGGCTGGTCTTGCCCTTTGCGCTGCTGCGGCTTTGGTGGAAAGGCCGGCTGAATCCGGGCTATCGCCAGCATTGGCGCGAGCGGTTGGGACGGGCGCAGCCTGTTGGGCCGTTCGACGTGTGGATTCATGCAGTTTCGGTTGGTGAGGCCCGCGCAGTGCTGCCGGTCGTACGCGCACTGCAGTTGCGCGGGCAGCGACTGCTGATCACCTGCACAACACCTACCGGGCGGGCGACGCTGCAATCGCTGCTTGGCCAGCAAACCGGCGTCGGCACTGCAATCTGCTACCTGCCGTTTGACGCACCATGGCTTTTGCAGCGCTTTTTTGCGTCGGCGCGGCCGAAACTGGGCCTGCTGGTCGAAACCGAGCTGTGGCCCGGTGTTTGCGACGTTGCCAGTCGTTCGGGCGTGAAACTCTGGCTGATCAACGCGCGGTTGTCACAGCGTTCCGCCGCTGGCTATGCGAAAGGCGGTGAACTGACGCGACGCATGCTCGGCCTGCTTGCCGGCATTGCAGCGCAATCCCAAGCGCATGGCGAGCGCTTTCGTGCCCTTGGCGGCGGCAACGTTCACGTCACCGGCAACATCAAGTTCGATCTCGATGTTCCTGCTGATATCAACGAACAGGGCCGCGGCCTGGCGCAATTGCTCTCGCATGGGCGACCGTTCTGGGTGGCCGGCTCGACGCGGGAAGGCGAGGAGACCCTGCTGCTGCAGGTGCTGGCGACTCATCCGCTTCGCCAGCAGGCGGTTGCCGTGATCGTGCCACGTCATCCGGAACGGTGGGACAGCACCGTGGCACTTGCCCGCGAGCTTGGCTTTCGCGTTGCTCGTCGCAGCGCAGTGGAGGTTGACGCCAACGCCGAGGTCGTCGTTGGCGACAGCATGGGCGAAATGCTGGCCTACTATGCAGAAGCCGTTGCCGTGGTGATGGGGGGAACGCTGGCTGGCACCGGCGGACAGAACCTGATCGAGCCTTGCGCGCTCGGCGTGCCGGTCATCCTTGGACCTTCGGTGTTCAATTTCCAGCAGGCTGCCGACGAGGCATTGGCGGCCGGTGCCGCGTTGGCAGTAAACGACGCACCCGCCGCACTCGATGCTGTTGCTGCCTTGCTGGATGAGCCGCAGGCGCGCGCACAGGCAGCCGATGCGGCCCGCCAGTTCGTCGCTGCGCACCGTGGCGCCACCGCCCGTACCCTGGCCCTGCTGCAACTCACGCCGTAGACACGGCTTCGGCCAGCGCTGCCACTCCTTCCGCGATCAGATGCGTCGGAATCGCCGAGATCCCCATGCGCAGGTACTCTCCCGGTGGTGTGCCGCCGAAGAAGCCACCGCCAGGCTCGGCGACAATGTCAGCATCGCGCGCACGCGCCACCACATACTCCGCCGTCAAGCCTTCCGGCAGCCGCACCCATAGCGAGGAACCAGCGCCCTCCGGGCTCTCGATGTGCCACGTCGGCAACGATTTCGCCAGCGCTTCGCGCAACAGCTTCAGTCGCACCTGATAGGCGTGGCCCAGCCGGCGTTGCAGCGATTCAAAGTGCCCCTGCGCGAGGAAGAGTGCCAGCGCGCGTTCGTTGTTGCTTGCCACATGCCGCAGCATCAGGCGACGCAGGCGGCGCAGCGCCACAATCGCCTCGCGCGGTGCCACCACGTAACCAAGCCTGAGCCCAGGCGCCAGTGTCTTCGACAGGCTGCCCACATAGAAGACGCGGCCGTTCATGTCGATACTTTTCATGGCCGGACACGTGTCATGGCCGGACCCGAGCTGTGGCTCGTAGTCGTCCTCGACGATCAGGCCGTCACACTCGGTCGCCCACGACAGCAGGGCACGCTGCCGCTCGCCGCTCATGCGGGCACCGCTTGGGCAATGGTGCGATGGCGTCACTACCACCACATCGGGCGCCGACGCGGGATCGACGCCGATGGCGGTCAGACGCATGCCCTCCGCGTCCACCGGTTGCGGCAGCAGGCTCGCCCCGGTCATCGCAAAGATGGCACGCACATCGGGGTAGCAGGGCTCCTCCACCGCAATCCGCCGCCCTTGTCCGCCGAGCAACTGGCCGATCAGATACAGCGCTTGCTGGGCGCCGACCGTCACCAGAATCTCGTCCGCAGCAGCCCATACGCCGCGCCGTGGCAGCACCCGGGTGCGCAATTGTTCGATCAGATCGCGATCATCCTGGTCGCCACGATCCACCGTCCAGGTCTCGACGCTTTCCTGCTTGGTCGCGCGTTCGACGCATTCCCGCCAGTCGGCCAGCGGGAACAGCCGGGCATCGATCTGACCATAGACAAAGGGGTAGCGATAGCGGTACCAGTCCTGCGGATTGCGTACCGGGCAATACGGTACGTCAAGCGAGCGGAAGTGACGGGCCCAGTCGGGTGGTGGCAGTAATGAGAGCTGGTCACTCTCGTGAAACTCTGGCCGCTTCTGCGCGAACGTGGCGGTTACGAAAAAGCCGCGCCGCTCACGCGACTCGATGGCGCCTTCGATCTGCAGCCGTTCGTAGGCAATCGCCACAGTGGCACGCGCCACGCCCAGCTCGGACGCCAGCTCCCGTGTTGAGGGCAGCGGGGCATCCAGTGGAATGGCCCGCTCCAGTACGGCGCGGCGCAGCATCCCGGCGATACGCTGTTGCAGCGTCTCGGTAGGATCGCTCAGGGCAAACCGGGTTTGCCACAACTGGCCTAATCGCTGTCGCATAACTGGCTCTATTGTCGCGCCTGGCGCTTGCCTACCCTGTCGACTGTTCCGACTGCCGACCGTTTTGCGTCAAGGATGCCAACCATGGGCCACGCTGACCCCCATCTTAATACCGTCACCACCGCCAGCGCCTTTGCGCAGGACGCCCACGCGCTTGACAACTACTGGATGCCGTTCTCGCCTAACAAGGAGTTCAAGGCGGAGCCGCGGATGTTCGTCAAGGGCGAAGGCATGTATTTGTGGACGGCCGACGGCCGCAAACTGCTGGATGCTTCGTCCGGCCTGTTCTGCGTCGCCGCCGGTCACTGCCGGCCGGAAATCGCCGAAGCTGTCTACCAGCAGTTGACCACGCTCGACTATTCGATGCCCTTCACGCGCGGCCATCCGCTTGGTTTCCAGCTCGCCCGTGAGGTGGCCGAATTCACGCCGAAAGGGCTCGACCGGGTTTTCTTTGTCTGTTCCGGGTCGGAATCGATCGACAGCGCGATGAAGATGGCGCTGGCCTATCACCGTGCCCGTGGGCAGGGTCACCGCCAGCTCTTCATCAGTCGCGAGCGGGCGTATCACGGCGTCAACATGGGCGGCGTGGCGCTGGCCGGCATGATCAACAACCGCAAGGCGTTCGGCGTAGGTTTGCCGGGCGTCTATCACATGCGGCATACGGCGCTGCCGCAGAACAAATTCGTCAAGGGCCAACCCGAACACGGGGCCGACTTGGCTGACGATCTGCAGCGCTACTGCGCGCTGTACGGCGGCGAAAACATCGCCGCAGTGTTTGTGGAACCCACTGCCGGATCGTTCGGCTGCCTGCCACCGCCCAAGGGCTATCTCGACCGCCTGCGCGCAATCTGCGACCAGCACGGCATCCTGCTGGTGTTCGACGAGGTGATCACCGGCTGGGGCCGCATGGGCGCCAACTTCGCTGCGCAGGCGTTTGGCGTGACGCCCGACCTGATGACGATGGCGAAGGCCATCACCAATGGCGCACAGCCGCTGGGCGCGGTGGCTGCCCGCACCGATATCTACGACACCATCACCAACGCCGGCCCGGCGAAGGGCATCGAGTTCTTCCACGGCTACACCTACAGCGCGCACCCCGCGTGTGCAGCGGCGGGTCTCGCCATGATGAACATTTTCCGCAAGGAGAAACTGGTCGAGCGGGCGGCGCAGATGTCGCCGTATTTCATCGATGCCATGTTCTCGCTGTCCGACTTGCCGGTAGTGGTCGACATCCGCGCCGTCGGCATGCTGGCAGCGGTGGAAGTGGCGGTGGACGGTACGCCCGGTGCGCGTGGCCACGAGATGCAGAAGCGCCTGTTTGATGCGGGCGTCAACATCAAGAGCACCGGCGACAACCTGATCATCGCGCCACCCTTCATCAGCGAGAAATCACACATCGACCACGTCGTCTCGGTCATGCGCGACGTGCTGGCCAAGGCATGAGGCATTGGCGGTTCCGGAAAGTGCGTAGTGCGCTGCGATTCATATCGTTAGCCGAATAAATTGGTGGCCGGCGGCGGTAGCGTCGGCTACAGTGCTGGATTGTTTGACTTCTTCGAGAGGACACCAACCATGAATCGTGGATTGCTTGCCGGCGCGGTCGCAGCGCTTGTTTCGACATCGGTCTTCGCGCAGGCGAAAGAGGTGACCATCGGTTATCAGGACATGGTGGTGCCTTATCGCATGGCGCAGGAAGCCAAGGCCCTCGAAGCAGCGACCGGCTACAAGATCAACTGGAAGCAGTTCGGTGGTGGCGGCGAGGTGATCAAGGCGATGGCCTCTGGCGCGGTACAGGTGGGCGAAGTGGGCTCTGCCGGCATTGCGGCAGCAGTGTCGCGCGGCGAACCGCTGGAACTGTTCTGGATTCTCGATGACATCGGCGACGCCGAGGCGCTGGTGGCGAGGAAAGGTTCCGGCATCGCCAAAGTGGCCGATCTGAAGGGCAAGCGCATCGCGATGCCCTTCAACTCCACCACCCACTTCCACACCATGGTGGCGCTGGATCAGGCCAAGATCAATCCCGCTGACGTGAAGATCCTCAACATGCGGCCGCCGGAAGTGCGTGCTGCCTGGCAGCGCGGCGACATCGACGCCACCTTCATCTGGGACCCTGTGCTGGCTGAGGCCAAGAAGGATGGCGCGGTGGTGATCACCTCCGGCCAGATCACGGCCGCTACCGGCAAGGCCACCTTTGACGGCTACGTCGCCAACAAGGACTGGGCCAAGGCCAATCGCGACTTCATGATCAAGTTCGTCAAGGTGATGGCCGACGCGGATGCGAAATATCGCGATGGGGGCAAGAACTGGAAGGCCGATGGCGCTGAGGTGAAGGCAATCGCCAAGTGGTCGGGCTCCAAACCGGAAGATGTCCCTGCGGCCATTGCACTCTACAAGTTTCCGAGTGCGAAAGAGCAGGCGACCCGTTGGCTGGGCGGCGGCAAGGCGGCGATCGCCGCCAAAGCGCTGGCAGCCACGGCTGAATTTCAGCTCTCGCAAAAGCAGATCGAGAAGACCTTGTCGGACTATTCGGCAGTCGTCAACGCCAGCTACGCGGCCGAGGTGGCGAAGTAGTCGTCGACCGCGAGGCCTGAACCCGGTGTCGACACTCGAGATCAGCAACCTCAGCGTCAACTACGCAGGAACCAACGGACAGGGCACGCTGGCGCTATCCGGCGTCAACCTCAGCATGAAGCCGGGCGACTTTGTCGTCGCGCTTGGCGCCTCCGGCTGCGGCAAGACCACCTTGCTGTCCTGTATCGCCGGCTTCATGCCGCCCTCCAGCGGGCAGATTCTGCTGGGCGGGCAGCCTGTGCTCGGCCCCGGCGCCGAACGCGGCGTGGTGTTTCAGAAGCACGCGCTGATGCCGTGGCTTTCGGTGCTGGAGAACGTTGAATTCGGCTTGCGCATGCGCGGCATGGCGAAAGCCGAGCGGCGTGCCATCGCCATGGACAAACTGCGCCTCGTGCAACTCGAAAAGTATGCTGACTACCCGATCTACCAGATCTCCGGGGGCATGCAGCAGCGCGCCGGCGTGGCGCGGGCGCTGGCGAGCGATCCTGCTGTGATGCTGATGGACGAGCCGCTGGGCGCTCTCGATGCGTTGACCCGCGCGCACATCCAGGACCTGATCGTGAACCTCTGGTGGCAGACGAAGAAGATGTTTTTCTTCATCACTCACAGCGTCGAGGAGGCGCTGTTTCTCGCCACCGAGCTGATCGTGATGACGCCGTCGCCGGGCCGCATTGCTCACCGCTTTCAACCGCCTTTCTCGAAGCAGTTCATCGACTGCCAGGATTCGCGGGCGGTGAAGTCGTCGCCCGCCTTCATCGACATGCGCGAGGAAGTGCTGGCGCTGATCCACGCGTCACCGGGGGCTGACGATGGCCAGTGACCCGCGCGGCACCGCGCCGCCAACCGTCCGCGCGGTGAAGGGCTACAGCCTGCCCGGCGAGGGCAGCAGTGTGGTCATCAGCGTGGTCACGGTGGTGCTCCTGCTGGCGTTTTGGTGGCTCGCTACCCATCTCGGCTGGATCAGGGATCTGTTTTTGCCGACGCCGGAGAAGATTTTCAGCGCCTTCGTGAGCGCCATGAAAGGCGACATTCAGGGCGGCAAGGCGCTGCCGGAGCACTTCATGTGGAGCATGATCCGCGTGTTCTCGGCGTTCTTCCTTGCCGTGCTGACGGCGGTGCCGGTCGGTGTGGCAATGGGCGTGTCGCGCGTGATGCGCGGCATTTTCGATCCGCCGATCGAGTTTTACCGGCCGCTGCCGCCGCTCGCGTACCTGCCGCTGATCGTGATCTGGTTCGGCATCGACGAGACGGCCAAGATCATCCTGATTTACCTGGCCTGCTTCGCGCCACTGGCAATGGCAGCGCGGGCCGGCGTGAAGTCGGTCACTATCGAGCAGATCAATGCGGCTTACTCGATGGGCGCGTCGAAGTGGCAGGTAATCTGGCATGTCATCGTGCCTGCGGCGCTGCCGGAAATTCTCACCGGTATGCGCATCGCCATTGGTTTCGGCTGGACCACGCTGGTTGCAGCGGAAATGGTCGCAGCGACCGAGGGGTTGGGGCAGATGGTGCTCAACGCGTCAAACTTCCTGCGCACCGACATCGTGATCATGGGCATCATCGTGATTGGTGTGGTCGCTTACCTGTTTGACCTCCTGATGCGCCGCATCGAGCAGTGGCTAGTGCCGTGGAAGGGGCGCGTGTAGCACTTCGGCGGGAATCAGCTTTTCTCCAGAATGCCCGTGTGAACTGGGCTCAGTGGCCAAAAAAGCAGGATATCGACTTTCGTCGAATACGGCCTTCGGCCCTTGTCTCTTGGTCATTTAGCCAAAAAGATGAAAGACTGGCACAAGGAAAAAAGGCTCCCGCAGGAGCCTTTTCGTGCGGTTGCAGCCCGCGATCAGTCGCTGCTGCTGAGACCCAGCAGACTCAGCAAGTTGCTGAAAATATTGAACAAATTGACGTAGATCGACAGCGTCGCCGTGATGTAGTTGGTCTCGCCGCCAGTGATGATCTGGTTCAGGTCGTACACCGTCCACGCCGAAAACAGGCCGATGAACAACACCGAGCAGGTGATCATCAGCGCCGGCATCTGGAACACGATGCCTCCGATGGCCGCAAGCAGGATCACGCAGAAGCCGATCCACAGGAACTTGCCCATGCCGGACAGCGAGGTTTTGATGCTCGATGCGATGGCCGCCATGCCGGCAAAGATCAGTGCGGTGCCACCGAACGCGTAGGCGATCAGTGTGGCGCCATCCTTGAGCACCAGGATGCGGCCGAGCAGTACCGACAGCCAGAAGCCCATGAAGAACGTGAACGCCAGCAGCACCGCCACACCGGCGCCGGAATTCTTGGTGCGCTCAATGCCGAAGCCAAATGCCATCACGGCACCCATCAGGATCACGAAGTTGAGCCACCAGGCGCCAAAGCCCTTGAAGCCAAGCGTCACGCCCAGCGCCGCGCCGGCGATGGTGGGCAACAGCGAGATCGCCAGCAGCAGATAGGTGTTGCGCAGAACGCGGTTTTGCGATGCGGCGACGAAATCGCCGGAAGCGATGGGGGTTACGTTGTCACTGCTCAAGTGAGCCTCCAGGGCAATAAGTCCAGAACGCCCGTAATGTAGGGCAAAGTTTCTGCGTATCAACCGGGAAATCACGCAGAATTGGTCATTTACAAACGAAAAAACAAAAAAAGCAAGCACAAAAACGAAATTTGTGGCATTCTTTCGATCACGTGGATGAACGTCACTGCGTATAGAAGCGTTTTTCCTCGCCCTGGCGAGTTTCCTGGTTCCCGAGTGTGTGGGCTGCTTTTCGAGCGGCTGCGATACTGACGAGTCCTTGAAATCCGCGTTTTTTGTTAGTCAAGGATAGATTTACACACTATGGGTAATCGTTTGTTTGTGGGCAATATCAGCTTCCGCGCTACGCCGGATATGATTCGCTCGGAATTCGCCACTTTTGGCGAAGTGTCGGATGTTCACCTGCCGATGGACCGCGAAACCGGTCGTATGCGCGGGTTTGCCTTCGTCACGATGGCAACTGACGCGGCTGCACAAGCCGCGATCGCAGGCATGAACGGCAAGTCGATCGAAGGTCGTCCGCTGGTCGTCAATGAAGCGCGTCCGGCTCCGGCCGGCGATCGTCCGCCGCGCGGTCCTGGTGGCGGCGGTGGTTTCCGCGGTCCGCGTACCGGCGGTGGCGGCTACGGCGGTGGTGGCGGTGGCGGTGGCCGTGGCGGCTACGGCGGTGGCAACTACTAATCGTTGCTGTCTGCAACGTGAAAAAGCCGGGTTCGCCCGGCTTTTTTGTTTTTTGGCGAGGACTTTGTGATGTACGAACGCAGATCAGAGTTGACCGGAGGCCACAATCTTCGACGACTGCTGGCCCTCACCGCAGCCGCGCTGATTACGGTGGCGAGCGCGGCTGCCCAATCTACCCTGTCAAATGCGGTTTCAGGTCGCGCCACGGCGACGGTGGTCGCCGAACGGCTCGATCACCCCTGGTCGCTCGCCTTTCTGCCTGGCGACGGCCCGCTGCGCATGCTGGTAACCGAACGGGCTGGCCGCCTGCGTGTGGTCACCGCTGACGGCAAGGTCAGCGCGCCGATTGCCGGCGTGCCATCGGTGCACGCCGTGAATCAGGGCGGACTGCTCGACGTAGCCGTAGCGCCGGACTTCGCGCAGAGTCGCCGGCTTTATCTCTCGTTCGCGCAGGCGGTGGAAGGCGGTGCCCGCACGGCAGTGGTCAGTGCGCGGCTCGCCGATATGGCACTGACGGAGGTGAAACTGATTTTTGCGCAGGCCGATATCGTTGCTGGTGGGCATCACTTTGGCTCGCGGATTGCCATTGCACGCGATGGTTCGCTTTATGTCACCACCGGTGAACGCTACGTCGCAAAAGATCGCGCCCAGGCCCTCGACTCGCACTTGGGCAAAGTCATTCGCATCAATCCCGACGGCAGCGTTCCGAAGGACAATCCGTTTGTCGGGAAGACCGGCGCCAAGCCGGAAATCTGGAGCTATGGCCACCGCAATTTGCAGGGCGCAGCCATCCATCCGGTCACCGGCAAATTGTGGACGCATGAGCACGGCCCCAAAGGGGGGGACGAGATCAACATCCCGGCGGCTGGCAAGAACTATGGCTGGCCGGTTGTCGGCTACGGTATCGACTATTCCGGACAAAAGTTGCATGACAGCACCGGCAAGGCAGGCATGGAGCCGCCCGTTCACTACTGGGTGCCGTCGATTGCGCCGTCGGGCATGGCCTTCTACACGGCCGACCGGTTTCCAGCGTGGAAAGGTTCGCTGTTTGTCGGCGCCCTTGCCGGCCAGCATCTGGCTCGTCTCACACTTGACGGCGAACGCGTGGTGGCTGAAGAGCGACTGCTCGGTGAACGCAATGAGCGCATCCGCGATGTGCGGCAGGGACCTGATGGCTACCTGTACGTCCTGACTGACGAACGCAATGGCAAGATACTGCGCGTTTCACCCTAACCGGGTTTGACGCCGTCGCCTTGCAGCGAGTCGCGCTGCGCCAGCGTCGGGAACCAGCGTAGCCACGCCAGTGCGACCGCGACCGTTCCCAGCCCACCAACAACGACCGAGCCGACCGGTCCGAGCCAGGCTGCGGTGGCGCCGGACTCAAACTCGCCCAACTGGTTGCTGGCGCCGATAAATACCGAGTTCACCGCACTGACGCGCCCACGCATGTCGTCGGGCGTTTCCAGCTGCACCAGCGTCTGCCGGATCACCACGCTCACCATATCTGCCGCACCGGTGATGGCCAATGCGATCAACGAGAGCAGGAAATTGGTCGAGACGCCGAACACCACGGTAGCGATACCAAACACGGCCACGGCAGCAAGCAACCGTTTACCCACGCCCTGCGATACGGGCCATCGTGTCAGCGCAATTGACATCATCAGGGCGCCGACTGCCGGAGCCCCGCGCAACAACCCCAACCCCCACGCGCCGACATGCAGAATGTCGCGGGCGAACATGGGCAGCAGCGCAGTAGCGCCACCGAGCAGCACCGCAAAAAGGTCAAGCGAAATGGCGCCCAGCAGCAGTTTGCGCTCAAAGATAAAGCGCACGCCAGCCAGCAGCGTAGCCATGCTCGGTCGCTCGCTGCGGGGTGGCGAGTGTTCGTAACGGAGGCATAACGCCAGCACCATCCCCAGCGCGAAAAGCAGCGCGCAGGTGCCGTACACCGCTGCCGCGCCCGCCACGTAGATCACACCACCAACCGCTGGCCCGGCGATGACTGCTGCCTGCAGGCCGGAAGCGCTGAAGGCCATCGCTCGCGGCAACAGCTGCGTCGGTACCAGCAGGGCGATCAACGCCTGCTGGGCTGGCATCTGGAAGGCGCGGGCGACGCCCAGCAGCACTGACACGGCAAGCAGCAAATCCCGCGACAGCAATTGCGCGGGAAGGGACGGCGTTCCGGCGTCGCGTTCAAACTGGTAACTCGCCACCGCCAGCATTCCGGCAGCCACCAGTTGCACGACCAGACAGACGGCCACAATGCGCGCCCGGTTAACCCGATCCGCCACATAGCCCGCGACCAGTGTCAGCAGCAGCGCCGGCAGAAACTGGTAGAGCCCGACCAGTCCGAGATCCCAGGCGCTGCCGGTCAGCTCATACATCTGCCAGCCCACCGCCACCATCAACATCTGGTTGGCAGCCGTGCCCGCCAGCCGGGTGGTCCAGAACTGCACGAAGGTGCGCTGGCGCAGCAGGTCAGAAAAACGGTAGTCGGGCATCTCCCGCAGAGCATAGCAAGGCTGTCCGCGTGCAGGACGCCGACGCGCAGTTGCGATAGGCTTCACTTCATGCCGCACGGAAAATCCGCGTCGCTGACGGTGGCGACTTACAACATTCACAAGGGCTTTTCGCACTTCAACCGCCGCATTGTGGTGCACGATATGCGGGAGCGCCTGCGCATGATGGGGGCCGACATCGTCTTCCTGCAGGAGGTTGTCGGCCACAACACGAAGCATGTCGAACGGCATGAGGCCTGGCCCGATGCACCCCAGCATGAGTTTCTGGCGGAGACACAATGGCCGGCCGCTGCCTACGCTGGCAACGCAGTCTACGAAGACGGTCACCACGGCAACGCAATCCTGTCGCGTTTCCCGATGATTCGCTGCGATCATGAGGACATTTCCACCAATCGTTTCGAGCAGCGCGGGCTGCTGCACGCTGAGATCGAGATTCCCGGTTGGCCAGCGAACCTGCACTGTGTCTGTGTGCATCTGGGTCTGTTCGGCCGCTCCCGGCGCAAACAGGTGGAAGCCGTCTGCGCACGCATCAATACGCTGGTACCCAAGGATGCGCCGTTGATCCTCGCTGGCGATTTCAACGACTGGCGGCATCGCGCTGGTGATCCCCTCGGGGAAATCGGTGCCCACGAAGTATTCGAGACGACCCGCGGGCGTCCGGCTCGCAGTTTTCCGGCGCGCCTGCCCATCCTGCGACTGGATCGCATTTATGTGCGTGGCTTTCACGTTCAGAGCGCCCAGGTCCATCGCGGTCGCGACTGGTCCCGGCTGTCCGATCATGCGCCGCTGGCGGCCAATCTGGTGCTGGCGTGAGGCCGTACCACCACGGCAACCATGTACGCCTGCTGCAGTGCGGTGGCGAGTACTTTCCGGCGCTGGAACGGGCGATTGATTCAGCGCAGCGCGAGGTGCGGCTTGAAACTTACATCTTTGCCGACGACGCCACGGGTCGCCGCATCGCCGAGGCGATGGCGCGTGCCGTGGCACGTGGCGTGGCGGTGCGCGTGGTGCACGACGGCTTTGGCTCGGCAAGTCACATCGGGCAGGTCGGTGACTGGATGCGCGGGCAGGGCATCGAGGTGGCGGTGTTTCGCCCGGAGACCTCGTGGAACAAGCTGCGTCGTTCGCGCCTGCGCCGCCTGCACCGCAAGCTGGCGATGGTCGACGGCCGTATCGCCTTCGTCGGCGGCATCAACATCATCGATGACCTCAACATGCCGGAGCCGAGGTCGCCGCGCTTCGACTACGCCGTGTGTGTGGAAGGCCCGCTGCTGGAACCCATTCACAAGGCGATGTGCGAGCTGTGGTCGCGGCTTCATCAGCACGGCATTGACCATTTGCGTGCGGCGATTGCTGCCTTTCCACCGGTTGCCAATGCCGTCGGAGACCATCACGCC
This sequence comes from Casimicrobium huifangae, assembly GCF_009746125.1. Taxonomy (NCBI): domain Bacteria; kingdom Pseudomonadati; phylum Pseudomonadota; class Betaproteobacteria; family Casimicrobiaceae; genus Casimicrobium; species Casimicrobium huifangae. The sequence continues at coordinate 3,844,847 of NZ_CP041352.1, read as the reverse complement.
TGGTTCGCTTTCCGTGACAACGTGCAGCACCGGCGTGACATCGAACGTGAGTACCTCACTGCCATCCTCGCGGCGAAAAGCGACATCCTGATCGCCAACGCCTACTTCTTTCCCGGGCGCCGTTTCCGCCGCGCCCTGCTACGCGCCCGTCGTCGGGGGGTGCGGGTGCGGCTGCTGCTTCAGGGGCGACAGGAGTACCTGCTGCAGCACTATGCCACGCGTGCGTTGTACGGAACGCTGCTCGACGCCGGCGTTGAACTCTACGAATACCGCCCGAGCTTCCTGCACGCCAAGGTGGCGGTGGTCGACGACGACTGGGCGACGGTAGGTTCCTCCAATATCGACCCTTTCAGCCTGCTGCTGGCGCGAGAGGCGAATGTGTTTGTGCGCAATGCCGAATTTGCCGGCCAGCTGCTGCACAGCCTGGAAACGGCGATTCGCAACGACTCCGTCGCCATTCACCGCGCGCGGTGGAGCAACCGGCCCATTCTCGACCGGATTTTGACCTGGGTGCTCTACGGTGTCGCCCGCGGCCTGATGAGTGTTCTTGGTTACGGGCGGCATTAAGCCGTCATCCGCAGTCCTGTTGTCGCTGATCGACAGAATATCCGGACAGCGGCGGCTCAAGCGCACGTGTGCATGGCGCTCTGGCGAGGGCTTCCTATAATCAAAAGATGTCAGAAATTGCGTCCACGGATACTGAACCGCCGCAACAGAGAACGATCCAGTCCGTTCGCCTTGCCGGTTTCAGTTCGCGGGATCGCGAACTGCTCCGACTGTTTTTGCGGCGACCACCCGGGGCCGGCGTTAGCCTCACCGTAGTTGACGACGACGGCGATCTGCTGATTGCCAACGCCTTGTTGCCGGATGGCGCGACTGCGTTGAGCGGATGGTCTGGTCCCTGCCCGGCGATTGGCATCGTTGAACGCTTCGAAAGCGATGCGCCGTTCTATCAGGTGGCGCAGGATGGTCAGATGCTGTTCTCCCTCGCCCAGGCGATCAACCGCATTCGCAGCGGCTGGATGCCGCCGGGGCCGACGTCCGCATCGGTCGGCGCCGTTGGCGCAGCAAACGAGGTCGAAAGTGATGTTGCCGGCGTAGCGACGGTGGACGACCCGGACGCGACAAGCGATGCACCGGCGCCCGCATCCGCCAATTCGACCCCTGAGCCCGCGCCACCTGCCAAACCGGCCAACGCTGACTCCGCTGCGTTGGCTGCCATCACTGCCAGCGCCGGCTTGCCCTGGCAGCGGGCGCTGAATGTTCTGGTGATCGACGACTCGCATTTCTCGCGGGAAGCCATCTCAGCTGCTCTGGTCAAGGTGGGCTTTGCCGTTGATACTGCCGATGGTGGTGAGACGGGGCTGCGCAAGGCGGCAGACAAGGTTTACGACGTCGCGCTGGTGGACTTCGAGATGCCGGGTATGCGTGGCCCCGAGGTCCTGCGCAAATTGCGGGCGCTCGGCGCACAGTGCCCCTCGGTGCTGATCATGCTCACCTCGCGCACCGGTGCTGTCGATCGCCTGCGCGCCAAATTCGCCGGCTGTGACGCTTATCTCACCAAGCCGACGCGCATGCAGGAATTCCTCAACACCTTGCGCGAATTCGCGATCGCCGGAAAACTGTCGCGCCCGTGAGCAGGCGCCACCCCACAGTGCCACCCGGCGACCCGCTGCCGCCCGGCGCGCCGCGCCCCAACCCCATCCGCTTGCTGGTGCCCTACCTGGCCCAGTACAAGGCCCGCATCGCGGTGGCGATGACCTGCCTGCTGCTGGCCAAGGTCGCACACGTGACAGTGCCGATGGTGCTGAAGTGGATCGTCGATGACCTGAGTGCTGCAAGCATTGGCAAGGCGGTTGTCGTGGTGCCGTTCTTGTTGTTGCTGGCTTACGGTCTGGCGCGGTTTTCGGTCACGCTGCTGACCGAACTGCGCGAGTTCTTTTTCGCCAAGGTGACGCAGCGGGCCGTCCGCCGCATCGCGCTGGAGACATTTGAACATTTGCACCGGCTGTCGCTGCGTTTTCATCTGGCGCGGCAGACTGGTGGCCTGACCCGCGACATCGAGCGTGGCACACGCGGCATCACCTCGCTGATGAGCTTTGTGCTGTTCTCCATTCTGCCAACGCTGGTGGAGTTTGCGCTGGTTTGCGGCGTGCTGGCGTGGAACTATGACTGGACGTTTGTCACCATCACCCTGATCACGCTGGTGGGCTACATCGCCTACACCATCTTTGTCACCGAATGGCGCACCACCTTTCGCAAGGAGATGAATGAGCTCGACTCGAAAGCCAATTCAAAGGCGATCGACAGTCTGCTCAACTACGAAACGGTCAAATACTTCGGCAACGAACGCTTCGAGGCAGACCGCTATGACGAGAGCCTGCAACGCTGGGAGCGGGCGGCCGTTCGCTCACAAACTTCGCTGTCGCTGCTCAACCTCGGGCAAAGCCTGTTCATCGCTGCTGGCGCCACGCTGGTGATGTGGCGGGCGATTGAGGGCGTTATCGCCGGTCGCATGACGGTGGGTGATCTGGTGCTGGTCAATGCCTTCCTGATCCAGCTCTACGTCCCGCTCAACTTTCTGGGTGTCATCTATCGCGAAATTCGGCAATCGATGACCGACATGGGGCGCATGTTCAGCCTGATGGCCGAGCATCAGGAAGTTGCCGATCGCCCCGGTGCGGTAGCGCTCGGTGCCGATGCGCCACCGGCAGGCGATGTGGTGTTCGACAACGTGCACTTTTCCTATGAGAGTGATCGCAGCATCCTGCACGGCGTCAACTTTCACGTGCCAGCCGGGCAAACGTTTGCCGTGGTTGGCCCCAGCGGGGGTGGCAAGAGCACGCTGGCGCGGCTGCTGTTCCGCTTCTATGACGTCACTGTCGGCAGCATTCGCGTTGACGGGCGCGACATTCGCGACTACACCCAAGCCAGTCTGCGAGCCGCCATCGGCATTGTCCCGCAGGACACCGTGCTGTTCAACGATACGCTCGGCTACAACCTGAGTTACGGCATGCCGTCAGCGAGCGAGGCCCAGTTGCAGGCGGCGATTCGCGCGGCGCGACTCGACGACTTCATTGCCCGGCTGCCCAAGGGGCTGGAAACGACAGTGGGCGAACGCGGCCTGAAACTCTCTGGTGGCGAAAAGCAGCGGGTAGCAATTGCCCGAGCGCTACTCAAGAACCCCGCCATCCTGATCTTCGACGAGGCGACATCGGCGCTCGATTCCGAAAGCGAAAAGGCGATTCAGGCCGAGATCCGCGCGGTCAGCCGTGAGCGCACCACATTGATCATTGCTCACCGGCTGTCCACCATTGTCGACGCCGACTGCATATTGGTCATGGATACAGGTGGCATCGCCGAGCGTGGTACGCACGCCGAACTGCTTGCCGCACAAGGGCTCTACGCACGCCTTTGGGCGCTGCAGGCCGAGCACGCCGGCGTCTGAACAAACCCCGGAATTCGACGTTCGTCGCATTCCGCGCGGTGGCAGCGAGGCAGCACGCATAATCGGCGAAATCAGCCTCAGCGCTTCACTCTGCATACCATCATGGTGTTGTCACTCTCTTCGCCTTTCCGTCCGTTTGCTGCTGCTTGCCTGTTGCTGGCTGCTTCGCTCGCTGCACAACCTGTGCCGATGGCGGCCCCTCCCGCTGCCGCGTTTGACGTCGGCCCGGTGGTGGAAGGCATCAGCGAATACACGCTGAAGTCCAACGGGCTTCGGGTACTGCTGTTTCCCGACGCCTCCAATCCGAAGGTCACTGTCAACATCACCTATCTCGTCGGTTCCCGGCACGAGGGCTATGGCGAGACTGGTATGGCGCATCTGCTCGAGCACATGCTGTTCAAGTCAACGCCGAAATACCCGAAACTCTGGCAGGACATGGCCAATCGTGGTTTCATCAACAACGGCACCACCTGGCTTGATCGCACCAACTACTACGAGAGCTTTGCCGCCAGTGACGACAACCTGAAGTGGGCGCTGGAGATGGAGGCCGATCGCATGGTCCACTCCAACATCCTGCGCGAAGAGCTCGACACCGAAATGACGGTGGTCCGCAACGAGTTCGAGATGGGTGAAAACCGGCCACAGTGGGCGCTGTACCAGAAGGTTTTTGCCACGGCGTTCATGTGGCACAACTACGGCAATTCCACCATCGGCAACCGCAGCGATATCGAAAACGTCGGTATCGATAATCTGCGCGCCTTCTACCGCACTTACTATCAGCCGGACAACGCCGTGCTGCTGGTGGCGGGCAAGATTGACAGCGCCAAGACGCTGGCCTGGATTGCTGACTACTTCGGCAAGGTGGCCCGCCCGACTCGGAAATTGCCCAAACTGTGGACAGTCGAGCCCACCCAGGACGGCGAGCGCGAAGTGACCGTGCGCCGGGTTGGCGACAGCCAGATCCTGTTCCCGGCCTACCGTGTCCCCGCCGCTGCCCACCCCGATGCGGCGGCGATCCAGGTGCTGATGGCACTGATGACGTCCGAGCCGGCAGGGCGGCTCTACCAAGCGTTGGTCAAATCGAAACTGGCGGTATCGGTTGATAACGAAAGCGACCTCATGTTCGACCCGACGCTGGTCGGCTTCTGGGTCACGTTGAACAAATCGCAATCAGTTGATAAAGCGCGCGAGGCAATGCTCGCCACCATTGAATCGGCAACGCGCAAACCGTTTACCCAGGCCGAGCTCGACCGCGTGAAGTTGCAATACGCCAAGAGTTACGACCAGACGATCGCCGACAGCGGGCGTTTCGCCGTTGCCTTGTCGGAGGCGGTAGCGATTGGCGACTGGCGTTTCTACTTCTACCAGCGTGACCGTATTGGCAAGGTCACACTGGCCGATGTCGAGCGGGTCGCCAAGGCCTATTTCAAGCCACAGAACCGCACGCTGGGCCGCTTCCTCGCCACTGACAAACCTGATCGCGCCGAAATGCCGCCGGCGCCGGAACTTGGCACCCTGCTCGCCGGCTATCGCGGCGATGACAGCATGGCCGACGGCGAAGCCTTTGAACCGAGTGCGGCAAACATCGACAAGCGCAGCGAGCGCTTCACGCTGGCCAACGGCATGAAGGTGGTGTTGCTGCCGAAGAAAACGCGCGGCGGTACCGTGCAGCTCGCGATCCGCATCGGCTACGGCGACGAAAAGTCACGCGCCGGCAAGTCGGCTGTTGACGAGCTGGCCAGCGCGCTCTTGATGCGTGGCGCGCAAGGGCTGGACCGCCAGCAGATCCGCGACCGTCTCGACGCGCTCCGCGCCAGCGGCGGCCTCGGTCTTGGCGGCGGCTCGTTCCAGACCAAGAAAGCACACGTCAACGATCTCATCGCTTTCATCGCACAGACCTACCGCACGGCGACCTTCCCCGCTGACGAGCTGGAGCTGGTTCGCAAGGAAGCCATCACTGCCCTGGAAGAATCCGCCAAGGATCCGGAGAGCGTTGCCTTTACTGCGATGGAGCGTCACTTTTCGCATTACCCGCGTGGCGATGTTCGCTATGTGCCAACGGTGGCTGAACACATTGCCGAGCTCAAGGCGGTCACCCGCGAACAAGTGCTGCGTTACGCCGCCGCGATGCGCGGGTTGTCGGCCGCCGAGATCGCAATCGTTGGCGATTTCGACACCGCAAGCGTCAAGACCGCACTGGCTGCTGCGTTCGGCGGCAGCAAACTACCAGCACCGTTCACCCGGGTCAATCGCGAGCATCGCTCCGTGGTTGCCAAGGTCGAGAAGATCGCCACTCCGGACAAGGAAAACGCCACGTTTGTGGCGCGTGTCGCCTTCCCGTTGCAGGACAAGGCCGCAGACTACCCGGCGCTGGTGCTGGCGGATTTCATTGTTGGCGGGTCCGCAGGTGCGCGGTTGTTTCAGCGCGTGCGTGAAAAGGAGGGTCTGAGCTACGACGTCTTCAGTACGCTCGCGGTACCGACCTTCTCGAATGCAGCGAGCTGGACGTTCGGCTACATCGCCAATCCGCAAAACGCAGCCAGGGCCGAAGCCGCGCTGAAGGACGAGCTGCAGAAGCTGCTGGCCGGCAACGCGCTCACCGACGAGGAGTTCAACGCCCAGCGTCAGTCACTGCTCGACCAGCGGCTGGTACGCCGCTCGCAGGACGCCACGCTGGCGGCGCAGCTGGTGACGCTGGCTGACGCTGATCGCACGTTCACTTTCGTCGCCGACCTCGAGGGTCGTATCGCCAGGCTCACCCGTGCCGATTTCGATGCCACGCTGCGCAAGTATCTGCGCATGCCCGAGCTGTCGTCGTTTGTTGCTGGGGATTTCTCGAAGGTTAAGTAACCTGAACAGTTGCCAGGGCCTGTTCACACTATTTTCGCGAGTGCGGCGGTCGTATTTTCGATGCACGGTTAGGCGCGAAGGCCGCCGTGGTGCGGGCACCACAAGGGCTTCGCAACAACACCGGGCGCGAAAATACGACACGCCCCGAAGGGTTGCCACGAGACGGCGCGTCTGCTGCGTCGCCCTGCTTGGCCGTGGAGCCACCACGACCGGCGCAGTGCTCCTTGCATCCATCGCCGTCTCGTGACAACGCATCTCGCGAAAATAGTGTGAACAGGCCCTAGCCCGCGCGCAGGGCATCCACGATTTCCATGCGCGCGGCACGAACGCTGGGCAGAAAGCCGCCGATGACGCCCATCACCAACGAAAACACCGTGGATTGCACCACGATCGCCGGCGTCAGGTGAAAACCGAACGAAAGCTGCGAGAACGACGCGAAATTCAGTGTCGACACCGTGAAAAGCTGCAGGAAGGACGCAAAGGCCAGACCCACGGCGCCGCCGAGTAGCGCCAGCAGCATCGATTCGAGAAGAAAGGCCGAGAGGATTGACGTGCGCCGAAATCCCAGCGCGCGCAGCGTGCCGATTTCGCCGATACGGTTCGACACGGCGGCGTACATGGTGATCGCGGCGCCGATGATGGCGCCGATCGAGAAGATCAGCGACAGCGCGAGACCCAGAATGGAGAGAAAGGTCGATAGCGCCTTGCTCTGCTCCTCGTAGAAAAGAGGCTCGATCTTGACGTCCAGCTTCAACCGGACATCAGTCTCGATATCTGCCTTCAGACGTTCGTACTGGCCGCGGTCCGTCATTCGCGCAATCACGCTGGAGTAGCCAAAGCGACGGAACGCCTGACCGAGCTGTTCGACGTCCCCCCACGCCTCCGAGTCAAAGCCTGAGGCACCGCCATCGAAGACGCCCACGATTCGCCAGTCGCGCCCGGCGAAGCGGGTGCTCTGGCCGAGTTCCATGCCTTCGAAGCCGGTGTTGACGCTGCGGCCGACCACGATTTCGCTCGCCCCCGGCTGGTACCAGCGGCCTTCAATCAACTTCACCTGCGGCCGCAGGCTGATACCGGCCACCGTGAGGCCGCGCACGATCACGTTCTGCGGCTTGGTGTCACCTTTTTTCGGTGCTCCGATCAGCACCACGATTTCCTTCGACACCATTGGCTCGCCGCGCTGGTCGCGCGCCACTGCGGGATTGGTCTCCACCAGTGCCGCCTGCTCGCGGCTGACGCCGCTCTGGATTTCGGTCTGCACGCCCTGGCGCAGCAGGATCACATTGTCGGCGCTGCCGGTGGCGACCAGGGTCTTGCGCAAACCCGCGTCGAGCATCAGAACGGCAGCGAACACGAACACCACCAGCGCCATGCCGCCAGCGGTCAGGGCGGTGGTCAGGCGCCGTGTCCACAGGTTGCGCAGGATGTAGCTGAAGGGGATTTTCATGGGTTGCAGCTACGCGACGTGGCGCAGGCCATCCACGATGCGGATGCGGGCCGAGCGGATCGCCGGGAGGATGGCTGCCAGCACGCCCACGAAGATCACCGCACCAAGCTGCCACCAGAGCGTCTCCTGCGACAGCCGGAACACCGGGAAGATGGTGCCGATCAGGCTCTTGAAGGTGGCGATCACCGGAAAGCTCAGCGCGATGCCGAGCAGGCCACCAAGCAGCGTGAGGCAGAGCGATTTTTCGGTCTGCACGCCCTGACGCAGCAGGATCACGTTGTCGGCGCTGCCAGTGGCGACCAGGGTCTTGCGCAAACCCGCGTCGAGCATCAGTACGGCAGCGAACACGAACACCACCAGCGCCATGCCGCCCGCGGTCAGGGCGGTGGTCAGGCGCCGTGTCCACAGGTTGCGCAGGATGTAGCTGAAGGGGATCTTCATGGGTTGCAGCTACGCGACGTGGCGCAGGCCATCCACGATGCGGATGCGGGCCGAGCGGATCGCCGGAAGGATGGCTGCCAGCACGCCCACGAAGATCACCGCACCAAGCTGCCACCAGAGCGTCTCCTGCGACAGCCTGAATACCGGGAAGATGGTGCCGATCAGGCTCTTGAAGGTGGCGATCACCGGAAAGCTCAGCGCGATGCCGAGTAAGCCGCCGAGCAAGGTGAGGCAGAGCGATTCGCCAAAAATCAGGGACACCACGAAGCTAGGCCCGAAGCCGAGCGCCTTCAGCGTGGCGTACTCGCTGATGCGTTCGCGAACGGTCATCGCCATGGTGTTCGCCACTACGGCCAGGATGATGATGATCACCACGAAGCTGACGATCCGGATGGCGCCGACGATGGCCTCGGACTGCGCGACAAAGCCGAGCTGGAATGCCTTTTCCGTCTCGGTCAATGTCTCGGCGATCGAGTTTTTGAACTCATTGTCGATGGCTGCGCTCAGCTCTGCGGCGCGCTGGCCGTCCTTGATGCCGACGACGAACACACCGGCGCGGTCCGCAGCCCGGGGGAAGCTCTGCTTGACTCGCTCGTTCAGATAGTCCCAGTGGAAGTACATCTGCCGTGTCACCGTAGTGTCGTCGCGCGCGTCGAAAATGCCGCGCACGGTGAATTCCCAGGTGCCCGGGTAGATCGTGCCTTGCAGCGGGATCTTGTCACCGATCTTCCAGCCGTAGCTTTCGGCCAGCGCGCGACCGATGATGCAGCCGGTACGGTCGCGCAGCATCGCCTGCATCTGCTCTGGCGGCAACAGAAACTCGGGGTACAGATCGAAGAACACCGGGACGGTGACGGCGAACTGCGGAAAGAAATTCTTCGGTTCCAGATAGATGCCAGCGAACCAGTTGCTGGCCGAGATTTGTGTCACACCGTCGACCGCACGGATGCGTTCGGTGTAGTAGGTGGGCAGCGTAAAGGTGAGCGATATCGAGTTGCGCGTGACCAGGCGATTCGCGGAGGCCATATCCGAGCCCGCGTACCAGGCATCCACTACAGTGCGCAGCAGACCGAAGGCAATCACCGCGATGACCAGCCCGACAATGGTCAGCAGGCTGCGCAGCCGCGCGCGGAAGATGTTCTTCAGGATCAGTTTGAACAGCATGATCGGATCAATGCGTCAATCGCCAGCCGCAACCAGCTCGGTGCCCAGCAGCTCGCCCTTTTCAAGGTGCGTGACGTGGGTGGCCGCCTTCACCGCGCCGGGATCGTGGGTGACCATGATGATGGTCTTGCCCATCTCGCGGTTGAGCTGCTGCAACAGCGCCAGCACGTCGGCGGCGCTGCGCTTGTCGAGGTCACCAGTGGGTTCGTCAGCCACGATCAGCGTCGGGTCGGTGATCAGCGCCCGGGCAATGGCGACACGCTGCTGCTGGCCGCCCGAGAGCTCATTGGGGTAGTGATCGACACGGTCGCTGAGGCCGACCAGCGACAGCGCCAGCAACGCACGTTCCTGTCGCTCGCGGCGCGACAGATCGGTCAGCATCAGCGGTAGTTCAACGTTCTCCAGCGCCGTGAGTACTGGCATCAGGTTGTAGAACTGGAATACAAAGCCAACGTTCGCCGCCCGCCAGTCCGCCAGCTCGGCCTCAGTCAGTTCGGCGATGTCGAGCCCGCCGACAGTCAACTCGCCGCCGCTCGGCTTGTCGATGCCGGCGATCAGGTTCAGCAGCGTTGACTTGCCAGAGCCGGAAGGGCCCATCAGCGCGAGAAAGTCGCCGGCAGGAATGTCGAGCGAGATGTCGGTCAGCACTGGCACGTCCTGATCGCCGCGCGTGTAGTGCTTGCTCAGGTTGCGGATGCGCACCAGCGGTGGCGCCGCCGCCGCCTCTGCCGGGCTGACTGCGCCGTCGCTCACTTCTTTGCCGCCTGCACTGCGGCGGCGCCATCGCGCAGCTTGTCGGCGGGTTTCAGCACCACGCGGTCACCGCTCTTGACGCCGTTCACTTCAATGCTGTCGCCCAGGTCGCGGCCCTTGCTGACGGCGGTCAGCTTCACGGTCTTGCCGTCGAACACGAATACCGCCGCCTTGCCGTCGCGCTCGACCAGCGCTTCCTTGCGCACCGCAGCCACTGCTTTGCGGTCGGCTTCCAGTGGCTTCTGCTTGAGGAACGCGGCTTTGGCGCTCATGTCTGGCAGGGTGCGCGGATCGCGTTCGACAAACGCCACCTTCACCAGCACGGTCGCCTTGGCCCGGTCCACCGTCGGCACGATGCGCGAGACCTCTCCCAGCAGCCGCACCTCGGGCAGCGCATCCAGCGTGATCTCGCAGGGGCCGCCCACCACCACCTTGCCGATGCTGGCTTCGGTGACGTCCACCTCCACTTCGAGCGTGCTCATGTCGGCCATCGTCACCACCGCGCCCTTGGAATCGGCAGCGGACGAGAACGGCGTGATGATGTCGCCGACGTTGGCGTTCTTGGTCAGCACCACACCGTCGAACGGCGCGCGGATCAGCGTCTGTTCGACTGACACCGTGGCGGCCCGCGTCTGCGCATCAGCGACGCCGATGGCGGCGTCGAGACTGACCATGCTCGCCTTGGCGCGATCCAGCCGCGCCCTCGCGGTGTCGAGCTGGGCGGCAGAGACGAAGTTTTTCCTGAACAGATCGTCGGTTCGGCGGTAGTTGGCTTCCGCGTCCACCAACTCGGCCTTGCCCTGCTCGAGATTGGCCTTGGCTGCGGCGACGCCGGCGCGCGCCTGGTCACGGTTGGCGGAGACGTCGAGCGCTTCCAGCCGCGCCAGCACCTGCCCGGCCTTCACTACGCTGCCTTCCTGCACGCCCAGAAATTCCAGCCGGCCGGTCGCCTTGGTCGAAACGGCCGCCTTGCGCGCGGCCACCACGCGGCCAGTGGCGTTGAGCAGCGTGTAGGCTTGGGTCGGGAAGGCCGTCGTGACGGTTCCCAGCTCCACCTCCGCCGGTGCGTTGGCGCTGCGCAACGCCAGCAGGGCGACGACCAGCGCAACCACCCCGGCACCAAATCCCCATTTGATCCACTTGCGCCGCCGCCGCGCCGCCAGCGTCGCCGCAGGTGTTGCGCCCTTGTTGAGACTCAGTTTTGCCAGATCAGCTTGTGCCACGGGGCGCGCCCTTCAGTGCGAATTCACATTGGTTCGGCATTGTTGCAGGGAAGGTCGGTGCGCTGGCGCAAGGGCAGGCTGACGCCGGTCAATCCGGCATCGATTCAGCCGAAGACTACTCAGACTCAGTTGCGAGTTGGCAGATCAACTTTTATCGGAAAGCGATATTCAATAAGGGCTCATGGCGTGAAATTGCAAAAGTCGACTTGGCAAGGATTACCATCCGACGCCCAATTAGAATAACGCCTTAGTCAAAAAGCCATTCTTCCCGGTGCCTGTATTTTTCCCTGCCCGCGACGGCAGTTCCCTTTTGTCGCGGGCACTTCGCTGCGGCCAACGCAGTCGTCCTGCCGCATGACCAGCAGCGCGCACAGCCTGACGCCGTCGCCCGCGCGCGAGCGGCAAATCCTGCTGGTGATCACGCTGATGAGCTTCACCAATGTGGTGGACTTCATGGTCATGATGCCGCTGTCGCCGCATCTGATGCGCGAATTCGGCATCGACACCACGCAGTTTGGCCTGCTGGTATCGGCCTACGCGTTCGCGGCGTCGGCAGCGTCACTGCTGATGGCGTCAATCGCTGACCGCTTTGACCGCAAGCACGCGCTGCTGGTGGTCTACGCCGGCCTGATTGTCGGCACGCTGGGCTGCGCGCTGGCGCCCAACTACGCGGCTCTGCTGGCGGCGCGCACTGTGGCCGGGCTGTTTGGCGGCGTGCAGGGTTCGATCGCGTTTTCCATCGTCGGCGATCTGGTGCCCGACGAGCGTCGTGGCCGGGCGATGGGGCTGGTGATGCTGTCGATGTCGCTCTCCGCCGTGCTCGGCGTGCCGCTGTCGATCTACGTGGCCGCGCATGGCGGCTGGCATGTGCCGTTCTTCGCGCTGGCGGCGACCTGCGCGCTGCTGTTCGTCGTCGCGCTCCGTCTGATCCCGAACATGCGCGGCCACATGCGTGCGGCCAGCCATGCCGGTCTCTGGACCGGCTTGTGGCGCGGCTATGCCGAACTGCTTCGAGTACGGAACCACTGGTGGGCGTTTGCCACGTCGGCCCTGTTAACGCTGTCGGGCATGATCGTGATCCCTTACATCGCGCCGTCGCGCATCACCAACGAGGGCATGAGCGAGGTGCAGCTTGCGTATTTCTATCTGGTCGGCGGCGCCGTGACGTTGTTCAGCCGGCCGCTGTTCGGCCGCATGTCTGACCGCTATCCGCGCGCCATCGTCTACTACTGGCTGGTGCTGCTGTCGATCGCGCCGATGCTGCTGATTACCCACACGCTCGGCGTCAACCTGTTCTGGCAACTGGTCGTTGCCGCTTTGTTCTTCATCTTCGTCAGCGGCCGTTTCATCCCGTCGATGGCGCTGGTGACGGCTGCGTCCACGCCGCAGTTGCGCGGCCGCGTGATGTCGTTCAATTCTGCCGTGCAAAACCTGTTCACCGGGCTCGCTGCGGTGATTGGCGGCGCGATGTTGAGCCATACCGCCGGTGGCAGTCTCGCCGGATTCGAAGCGGTTGGACTGCTGTCCTGCCTGTTCGCGCTGGCGTCGCTGTGGACAGCATTCAAGATCCGCACCGTGTCATGAAGCTGACCGTCACGTCGCTTGCCGCCGAGCGCGGTGGCCGCGCTGTATTCGACGGCGTGTCGTTTGCGGCGGAAGCAGGCTCGCTGCTGCGCGTGACCGGTGCTAACGGTGCTGGCAAGACCACGCTGCTGCGTATCCTCGCCGGGCTCGCCGCGCCAGCCGCTGGCGAGGTGCAGTGGCTGGCGGGGGACGCCACGCTGGCGCCTGCGCAGGCGGCGAGCTACGTTGGCCACGCCAATGCCTTCAACGACGCACTGACCGTGCGTGAAAACCTCGCCTACGCCGCCGCGCTGGCCGGGCTTGACGATAGCCGGCAGGGCATCGAATCGGCACTCACCGCTCTGGGCGTGCGCAGCCTGCTCAATCGCCGCTTCGGGACCCTGTCGCAGGGGCAGCGCAAGCGTGCCTCGCTGGCCCGCCTGCTCGCGGGCAGCGCGGGCGGCAGCGCATCGCCCCGCGCGTGGCTGCTTGACGAGCCCTTCGTTGCGCTTGATGTTGACACCCAGGCGCAGCTCGCTGCCGTCATCGCTGCGCGGCTTGCCGCAGGCGGGCTGGTCATCTATACCTCGCATCAGGCGGTCGACATCGCCGCTGCGCGCACCCAGGAGCTGGCGCTATGAGCCTGCGCGTTGCTGTCGGCGCCGTGTTCCGCCGCGAGATGCAGCTCTTCGCGCGGCGCAAGAGTGACTGGGCGAATCCGCTGATGTTCTTCCTGATCGTCTGCTCGCTGTTTCCGTTCGCGGTCGGCAGCGAATCGGAGCGGCTGAAGCTGATCGGCATCGGCGTCATCTTTGTCGGCGCGCTGCTGGCGGCGATGCTCTCGCTGCCAAGGCTGTTTGATGAGGACGCCCGCGACGGCTCGCTGGAACTGCTGCTGACCTCGCCGGAACCGCTCGCGGTGCTGATCCTTGCTCGTGTCACCGCGCTGTCGCTGGCGCTCGGCGTTGCGCTTGCCGCTGTGTCGCCGGTGTTCGCGCTGTTCTACGCCCTGCCCGGTGACGTCGCCGCCATGCTGGCGCTGACCGTAGCGATGGCCGTTCCAACCTTATTGCTGGTGGGGGCGATTGCAGCGGCGCTGCTGGTCTCGGCCCGTGGCGGCGCCATCCTGACCGCCGTGCTGGTGCTGCCGCTGACCATCCCGACGCTGATCTTCGGCGCCGGCGCGGCGCTGCGCGTGCTCTACGGGGAGTCACCGTCGGCGGAGCTGGCGCTTCAGGCCGCCTTCATGCTGCTTGCTCTAGCATTGTGCCCGCTGGCAGCCGCGGCTGCATTGAAGATAAGTACCGATTAGCCGTGGCACGTACCGAGCAACAATCCAACGAAAAATACGGCGGGCGCTGGTTTTGGCGCTACGCCTCGCCCGCTGCGTTCTTTCCGCTCGCCGGCCGCATCGAAGCGCTGTGCTGGGTGCTGGCAATTGTGCTTTCCGCCATCGGCCTCTACCTCGGCTTCTTTGTGGCACCGACCGATGCCCAGCAGGGCGAGGTCTACCGCGTCATCTTCATCCATGTGCCGGCGGCCTGGATGGCCATGGTGATTTATCTGGCGATGGCATTCTGGTCGCTGCTCGGGCTGGTGCTTGGCACCCGGCTGTCGTTCATGATGAGTCACGCGCTGGCGCCCACCGGCGCCATCATGGCCGTGATTTCGCTTTGGACCGGTGCCCTCTGGGGCCGACCCACCTGGGGCACCTACTGGGTGTGGGACGCGCGGCTCACCTCAACGCTGATCCTGTTCTTCCTCTACGTCGGCTACATGGCGCTGGCGGCGTCGTTCGACGACAAAAAGAAAGGCGACCGCGCCTCGGCGCTGATCGCGCTGGTCGGTGCCATCAATGTGCCGATCATCTACTTCAGCGTAAAGTGGTGGAACACGCTGCACCAAGGCTCCAGTGTGCGGCCGGGCAGTTCGTCGATGGCCACCACCATGCTGGCCGCGATGCTGATCATGACCTTCGCCTTCTGGGCCTACAGCATTGCCGCAGCGATGCACCGGCTGCGCACCGGCATCATTGAGCGCGAGGGCAATGCTGCCTGGCTGCGCGACGCGGTGAAAGGATGGCTGCGATGAACTGGGAATCGTGGAGCGCGTTCTGGGACATGGGCGGCCGTGGCTTCTTTGTCTGGGGCAGTTATGGCGCCTTGTTGATAGCGGTCATTGCGGAACTTGTGAGCCTGCGGCAAGCTCGAAAGTCGGCGCTACAGGCATTGCAGGAAGACCATGACAGTTAAGCAGAAACGACTCGCACTGATTCTCGGCGGCCTCGGCGTCATCGCCGTGGCCGTGGCGCTGGTGTTGACCGCGTTCAACCAGAATCTCGTGTTCTTTTTCACGCCTTCGCAGATCGTTGCCAAAGAGGCACCGGTCGGCCGCACCTTCCGCCTTGGTGGCATGGTGGAGGCCGGCAGCGTCAAGCGCGATGGCGTCAACGTCCAGTTCAAGGTGACCGACACCGCGCAGGTGGTGCCAGTGGCCTATAGCGGCATCCTGCCGGACCTGTTCCGCGAGGGCAAAGGTGTGGTTGCGCAGGGCTCGCTGGGTGACGACGGGGTATTCCGCGCCAAGGAAGTGCTGGCCAAGCACGACGAAAACTACATGCCGCCCGAGGCCGCTACCGCCATCGAAAAGGCCCACAAGGCGCGCGACATGGCGGCGAAGACACTCAAGCAATGATCGCGATGAGTTTCTCCCTCTCCCTTGAGGGGAGAGGGGCCAGCGGAGAGGGTGAAGCCTGCCCCAGTCCTGATCGCTGTGCGACGGCCGCCCCCTCTCCCCGGCCCTCCCCCACGAGGGGGGAGGGAGTTTGCGTATGAACAAGAAACTTCTCCTTCCCATCGCCTTTTTTGCGCTCGCCGCAGTGCTTTACTTTGGGCTGTTCCGCGATCCGCGCGAGGTGCCGTCGCCGCTGATCGGCAAGCCGGCGCCCGCGTTCACGCTGGAAACGCTGGACAATCCCGCGGCGAAGTTCTCGCCGGCCGACATGAAGGGCAAGGTCTGGCTGCTCAACGTGTGGGCGAGCTGGTGCCCGAACTGCAAGGACGAGCACCCGGACCTGATGGACCTGAAGCGGCGCAGCGTGGTGCCCATCATCGGTCTTAACTACAAAGACAAGCGGGAGCTCGGTCTCGACGTGCTGCGCAAAACCGGCGACCCGTACACGGTGAACGCCTTCGACCCGGGCGGCAAGGCCGCACTCGACTGGGGCGTCTACGGCGCCCCGGAAACCTTCCTGATCGACCGCGACGGCATCATCCGCGCCAAACATGTTGGCCCGATCTCGCCGGAAATCTTCGCGACCAAATTCGCCTCGTTTCTGAAGTAACGGCTTTTTGCGAAAAGTCGCATTGCGCTAGGGCTCAAAACCCGATTCCGGCTAAAGTCGACCCAAGCCGAAAAGGCGGCCTGCGCCCAAATTGGGCGCGGCTTTCAGACAAAAGTTGATCTCGCAATAGCCGCTTCGCGCCAGCAACAAAGCTGGCCCGAACAGGTAACATTTGCAGAATTACTTTAGACCTAAAGCATTATGACTGCCGGAAACAATGCATTGGCCAGTCTCGCTGGCTTCCGCGATCAGTTCGTGATCCCCGATGGCGTGATCTACCTCGACGGCAATTCGCTCGGCGTGCTGCCGAAAGCGGCGATCACGGCGGTGCGGCGCACGGTGGAGGAGGAGTGGGGGCAGGGCCTGATCCGCTCGTGGAACACGGCGGACTGGGTCAACGCGCCGCGCCGCTGTGGCGACAAGATCGCGCGGCTAATCGGCGCCGACGCGGGTGAAGTGATCGCCTGTGATTCCACCTCGCTCAATCTGTTCAAGGCACTGGTCACGGCGCTGCAACTGCAATCGTTGCGACCGGATGCGGCCGGTCGCAACGTGATCGTCTCCGACATCGATAACTTCCCGACCGATCTCTACATCGCGCAGGGCTTGCAGGCGCTGCTCGCCGAACGCAAGCTTGAACTGCGTTTTGTCAAACGCCACGAGCTTGAGGCCACGCTGCGTGAGGTCGGCTCGCGTACTGCCGTCGTCATGCTGACGCAGGTGGACTATCGCAGTGGCGGACGCTATGTGATGCAGGGTGTCACCGAGGTCGTGCAGTCACACGGCGCGCTGATGCTCTGGGATCTCGCCCATTCCACCTGTGCCTTCCCGGTGTCACTCAATGCCTGCAAGGCCGATCTCGCGGTGGGCTGCACCTACAAATACGTCAACGCCGGGCCGGGCGCGCCAGCCTTTGTGTTCGCGGCCAAGCGGCACCTTGATGCGCTTGATGCGGCCGCGGTGCCGGCGCCCATTTCGGGCTGGTTCGCGCATGAAGCGCCGTTTGCCTTCGACCCGAAATTCCGGGTTGCGCGTGGCGTTGAACGCTTCACCGTCGGCACGCCGCCAATCCTGCAGTTCGCTGCGCTCGAAGCGGCGCTCGATGTCTGGCTCAGCGCAGACATGAACCTCGTGCGCGAAGCGTCGGTCGCGCTGACCACGCGCTTCATCGCGGAAGTGGAGCAGCACTGCGGCGGCATGGGGCTGACGCTCGCTACCCCGCGCGATTCCAGCATTCGCGGCTCGCAGGTATCGTTCCGTCACGCCGAGGGCTACGCCATCATGCAGGCGCTGATCGCACGTGGCGTGATCGGCGACTTCCGCGCGCCAGATATCCTGCGCTTCGGCTTTACGCCGCTGTATGTGACTGAGGCCGATGTCGTCGCGGCCGCCAGTCATTTGCGTGATGTGATGAAGCTGCGCGAATATGAGCGCGCCGAATTCCGCGCCAGGAGCAAGGTGACATGAGCACACCACCAGCAATCACCATCGCGGGCGCCGAAAACGCCCATCAGTCGTTCAAGGATAGCTTCAGCTATTCAAGCTATCTGCGCCTTGAACAGTTGCTCGCCGCCCAGCAGCCGCTGACCGACGCGCACGACGAAGTGCTGTTCATCACCATCCACCATGTGCAGGAAGTGTGGATGAGCCTGATCATCAAGGAGCTCACCGGCGCGATGGCCAAGCTCACTGCCGGTGACTTTGAACCGGCGATGAAAATGCTCGCCCGCGTGTCGCGCGCGCAGGAGCAGATGGGTGCGGCGTGGGAAGTCTTGAAGACCATGACGCCCGCCGACTACCTCGAATTCCGCAGTGCCTTCGGCAAGGCCAGCGGCTTCCAGAGCTGGCAATACCGCACGGTGGAGTTCCTGCTCGGCAACCGCCAGCGCTACATGCTCAAGCCTTTCGCCGAGCAGCCTGACCATCTGGCCAAACTCACCGCGATCATCGAAAGTCCCTCGCTCTACGACATCGCCTTACAGGCGCTGGCCAAGCGCGGCCTGCTGTCGGCGTCCGCACTGCGCAGCACGTTTGACGCCGTCACCGAAAGCAACCCCGAAGTGCTCGCCGCCTGGCTCACCGTCTACCGCAACACGGCGGCGCATTGGGACCTGTATTACCTCGCCGAAAAACTGGTGGATGTGGAAGACAACTTCCGCCGCTGGCGCTTCAATCACGTCACCACGGTGGAGCGCCTGATTGGGCACAAGACCGGCTCCGGCGGCACCACCGGTGTGGGCTACCTGCGTCGCGCGCTGGAGGTGGTGCTGTTCCCCGAGCTCTGGCAGGTGCGCACCGAACTTTGACAGACGTTCAAGCTGTCACGCATTCCCGCTAACATTCAGCCGCCATTCAATTTGACGTAGCGAGGACACCCATGTCAGGCGGCGGATTTCACGTACACGGCCCCCACGATCACGAGCTGGAGCACGCTGCGCAGCACGGCTCGCACGGTGATTCCCACGCTGGCGGCATTGCCGTGGTCACGGCAATCATTGCAACGGTGGGCGCCATGTTCGCCTACATGGGCGGCGCCACCCAGGCCAACGCAGGTCTCTACAAGAACAACGCGGCCATCAAGAAGACCGAGGCCTCCAACCAGTGGAACTACTACCAGGCCAAGAGCAGCAAGCAGAACCTGAGTGAGCTGGCCATTGAGCTGGCGCCCGAGAGCAAAAGAGCGTTCTACACCGAAGAGATCAACCGCTACAAAAAAGAGAAGGCGGACATCAAGAAGGACGCCGAAAAGCTCGAAGCAGAATCGAAGGAATGGGACAAGAAGAGCGATGACGAGATGCACCAGCATCATCGCTGGGCGCAGGCCACCACGGCGCTGCAAATTGCCATTGCCCTCGCGGCGATCGCTTTGCTTACCAAGCGCCGCTGGCTGGAGTACGGCGTTTACGGCGTTGCTGGCCTGGGCTGCGTGATTGGCGCACTGGCGGTGATGCACATCTGATCGGAAACAGATCGAAACCCGGATGCGAGCATCCGGGCTACGTACTACGGACGAGGTTCAGCGTTTGGCTGCGCCGTCCGGCCTGGTGATCACCACTTCGCGCTCATCCAGCATCACTTTCGCCCGGCCATCGCTGAAAGACTCGCCGTTCGCGTATTTCGGGGCAATCACCCAGCGCCCGCGGCGGTCGATGTAACCCAGTTTGCCGGGTGGATCGAGATTGGTTCGCGGCCACAGGTCATTCAGCCCGACCGCAGCGAGCCCTTCGGCGAACACCGGCGGTGACCGGAAGCGGGTACCGAACTTGGCAGTGATCACCACACGGCCGTGCGTGTCGATGAAGCCCACCGGCCCGTTCTCGCGCAGGCGAAACGCGGCCAACCCCTCATGAAACTCAAACGCATCGGCAAAGCGCGGGCGGATGACCCAGCGCCCTTCGGCATCGACAAAACCCACCTTGCCGGAGGCTTGCACCCGCAGCGCCAGCAGGCCCTCGCTGAGCTTGGCCTCGGTCATGGTGGGCAGCGACACCCAGATCGCGCTTTCGACGCCCTGCAGGCGGACGTTGCCCTGACTGTCGATCAGCGCCGACTCGCCACTGCGGTCTTCAACAATCGCGAGCCCGTGGTCGAAGTCCGATCCCGACCGGAAGCGCGGACTGATCACCCACGCACCGCTGGCGTCCTGATACCCGGTCAGCCCCGAGGCCTTGTCGGTGACCGCTTTCAACGCGCCCGCCGCTGGCGCCAACGCGAACGCCGGCGTGGCGGCCGCGCCGAGCAGGGCGAACGACAGCAGCGTCAGGTGAATCAACGCACGGAGCTTCGTGCCGATGGTTGTCACAGTTTTGCCTCGAGAAGCATCTCTTCAAACAGTTTGGCGATGTCAGCAATCGGCTGATACGACGCCGCATCGCCACCATTCACCATCTTGCGCGCATTGAAGTAGTCGGTCTTGCTGCCAATGATGTAGTCCGCCAGTTTGTGTTTGTTGGCGAAGCCGTCACCGGTCAGCATGCCGTGCGCCATGATGTCATAGGCCACCTGCGGCTGCTTCACCAGCAGCGGGTCGAACAGCAGATCGAGGCCGCGCCCGAGCGATACGCCGGCCGCCACGTAGTTGTTCCACCACGTGAGTTGCACGTAGCCGCGCCCAAAGTAGACGTGCTCGTCGCCATGAAAGTGGGTGTAGGTGGCCGATGCGCCACCTGCGAATGCCGCGCCGACAGCGGCTTTCTTGCTGTGCCAGACTTCGGTGCCCGTCGCACCGATCACGAACTGATCACCGTCCTTTTCAACGATCCAGGCACCGCCCAGCACACTGGCGCTCTGAAAGATTTTGCTCAGCTTCGCCAGCAGCACAACATCGTCGCTCTCGATCTTCTTGATCTTCACCGGCGCCTTGTACCGCCGCTTGTTGGCCACCGCAATCTCGTCGATCGGCACCATCACCTCCCACACCTTGATGTGCTTGTCGACCATCAGCGGCTGCTTGTCCGGCCCCAGCACAGGCTTTTTGCCCTTGCCAAGTTTGGGTACCTGCACGGTCTCGGTGATGGTGTGGGATGCCTCCCAGAAGGCGGTTGCCAGCATATAGGCCATCCAGCGCACGTCGGTCACGCGTGAATCCGCCTGCATCATCTGGATCAGCTGCCAGGCGTTGGTCGCGGCCGCGTTGGTGTAGCGCACCTTGAAGTAAAGATGCATCTTGCGGCGAGCCTCGAAGGCAGCGCGGAACTTGGCTTCATCAAAGCCACCGGTGTGGCTGTAGTCGGTTTGCGGTGTGGTCATCGGGGAGGAGTGGCGGGTGAGGCCCGTACAAGGCAGGGCCGTCGTCGTGATGGTTTGGTTTACCGATTTTGGTAACGAGAAATGACATTATCATGAAACGTGCGCAACGAAACCGGGTGCTGGACTATTCAGACAAAGGGAGGCGCGCGAATGTGGGAGGCGATAACGGCGCCCCGACCGCAGTGGTCGAGTGTTCTGGCGTGGTTAAACGGAGAGGACGGACAGTGAGTTGGTGTTCCACCGACGTGGCGAAATCACCAGCGCAGCCACATCTTGCGCACCGGTCGCAAGATCAGGATGCGATCTCAGTCGAGAAGGACGCATCCGCGCCCGGGCGCTTACGCCCGCACGTAGCGCAGGTGCGTGGCGTCCGGCGTATTGAGCACGCTGTCGATGCGGAACTGCGGCAGCGCTTCACCCGGATTCTCGAATAGCCGCCGCCCACTGCCGAACAGGATGGGGGCGAGCGCGATCTCCAGCTCGTCCACCACGCCCATGCTCAGGTATTGCTGGATCACGTTCGCCCCGCCCGAGATGCGGATGTCGCGGTCGCCAGCCACTGCCCGGGCCTGCTCAAGCGCCTTTGCTGGCCCGTCGTTGCAAAAGAAAAAAGTCGTCCCGCCCAGCCGCACCCACGGCTCGCGCTTCGTCTGCGTCAGCACGTATACAGGCGTGTGAAACGGCGCCTCCGCAGGCCAGCTGACCTCGCCCTGCTCAAACATCCGCTTGCCCATGATGCTCACACCGCTGCGCTCCATCGTATGGCGCAGCATGTCGTTCACCGGACCGGTCTCCCCGCCCGTACCAAAGCCAAGGTTCTCGCGGAAATACTGCTGCTTGAGAATCCAGCCCATCAACCCGCCCCACTTCGCGCCCCAGTTCTTGTAGGTTGGATCGCTCCAGTGTGCGAGGCTCATGCCATCTGGGGCCAGGTAGCCGTCGAGGGTTAGGCCGATGTTTACGAAGACTTTGGTCATGGTTGCTCGATTGAAAGGCGGGACGCGGCTTGGCGCATAAGCTAAGTCGTAACTTGGTGGCGACTTGCTTCACAAGAGTCGTCAGATTTTCCCAGCCATGTACTTATCCGTTGCGTTGGCAATCTCGGTAATGAAATGAATGTGCTTACGAAGATCGTCGCGCGTCACTGCATGCTGCTTTGGTTGAGCTTCGCCGGAAGTGGGACGTAGAGAGCGGTGCGCTATGTCTCCTCGCTTCTTAACAAGCCGACTTAACTCGGCTCTTGCCATTGTCGGATCGCAGTTGTTCCAGCTCCACGCTTCAGAGATATCAATAGAAAGGTATTTCTGGAAGATCTGCCGAACTCTCTCTGTATTTGGGCTGTGGAACGTTTTGAGATCGACTTCAAGTGAGTTGCGATAGAAGTCTGAAACGGCGCTCTTAGGTCCGGAGATGGAGTTAACTGCCTCTGTTAGTCGATCCTCAAAATACGTTTCCAACGCGGCAAGCGCCATAACCAAGCTTGCGCGCTTGAGAACCTCAATATCTGGGGGCGGCGGCTTTGTGTTCAGCGAATCGAAATGCTTGAGGAGGTCAGTGGAATCCTGAATCGCGTGTTTGAATGCTTGAATAGCCTGTGAAGTCATTTGAACAATCTAAACGCAATCCATTGACTTATCGCGTATCTCTACCGAGTTACGCAATTTTTACCGGTGCATACTTTGCGCGGGCAAAAAAGCAAAGTGGCTACTTCGCCAGCGCCTTCATAGCATCCGTCAACCCCTGCACCGTCGTCGGGTACATCCTTCCGCCCATCACGTTTTTGATGATGTCGGTGGAGTAGGTGTACTCCCAGCTGCGCTCGGGCATCGGGTTCAGCCAGGCGACGCGCTTGAAGTGGTTGGTCATTCGCTGCAGCCAGACCTTGCCGGTTTCGCTGTTGCTGTATTCAACGCTGCCACCTTCCATCTCGATCTCGTACGGGCTCATCGCGGCGTCGCCGACGAAGATCAGGCGGTAGTCGGGGCCGTACTTGTGCAGCAGGTCCATCGTCAGCGTGCGCTCGGTGGTGCGGCGGCGATTGGTCTTCCACACAAAGTCGTACAGGCAGTTGTGGAAGTAGAAATGCTCTAGCCGCTTGAACTCCATCTTGGCCGCGCTGAACAGCGCCTCGACCTGTTCAACGTGGTCGTCCATTGAGCCGCCGATGTCGAGCAGCAACAGCACCTTTACTGCGTTGCGGCGCTCCGGTCGCATCTGGATCGAGAGCATGCCGGCGTTCTTGCCGGTCTCTTCGAGCGTGTGCGGCAGGTCAAGCTCGTCTACCGCCCCTTCACGCGCGAAGCGGCGCAGGCGGCGCAGCGCGACCTTGATGTTGCGCGTGTTGAAGTCGACGTTGTCGTCGTAATCGCGGAACTGCCGCTCGTCCCACACCTTCACGGCGCTGCGATTGCGGCTCTTGTCCTGCCCAATGCGGATGCCAGCCGGGTTTTCGCCGTAGGCGCCGAAGGGTGAGGTGCCGCCGGTGCCGATCCATTTGTTGCCGCCCTGATGCCGGCCCTGCTGCTCTTCGAGCCGCTTCTTGAGCGTCTCCATCAGCTCATTCCAGTCGAGCGCCTTGAGCTTCTCGCGCTCTTCGGGCGTCAGCATTTTCTCGACGACCTTGCGCAGCCATTCGTCCGGGATCGCGGTCTTCAGATCGACCAGCTCGGACACGCCCTTGAAGTATTCCGCAAACGCGAAATCGAAGCGGTCAAACTTCGTCTCGTCCTTCACCAGCGTCGCTTTCGACAGATAGTAGAAATCGTC
Source organism: Casimicrobium huifangae (assembly GCF_009746125.1). Lineage (NCBI taxonomy): Bacteria > Pseudomonadati > Pseudomonadota > Betaproteobacteria > Casimicrobiaceae > Casimicrobium > Casimicrobium huifangae. The sequence goes on along the minus strand of NZ_CP041352.1, from coordinate 3,821,100 downwards.
GATCGACGGCGAAATCACGTCCTCTTTCAACGCCTCCAGCAGCGTCAGGAACTCGCGCGTCGAAGGCTTAACGCCGCGGTGACGCAGGTGGTAGAAAAAGTCGAGCAGCACGTCGCGATTCTCGCAGAACGCGCGGACAGGGTTCACCCGGCGCTGCTCTCACCGGTTCGCAAGCTGAGGCATCCAATTGAAAACCAGTCGCGCGAGGGCGCTCCGTATGTTCTTATCTTTGCTAGACTGAAGTACCGGGAACTGCTGAATATGACCGTCGGAGTTCCCGGCAAACAACAATAGTTTCACGGAGGTAACTGAAAATGTTGAAGAAAAAGTCTCTGATGCTGTGTATCGCCGCGCTGGTGGCAGGCATGAGCGCGAATGTCCACGCTGAATGCAAATTTTCAGATGGGGGCGTGATTCAAAACAACCATCTCACCCGGTTCAACACCAACCTGACAGGCGAAGAGCCGAACTACTCAAAGGTGTTCACCGACACAAAAATGGCGGGCAAGGAACGTCAGGTAAAGGCGATTGGCAAGTGCGACGTCATTGTGTACCCACACGCCCGCACCGGGAAAGGGCATCTGCGATTCAAGGCGGGGGAAGATGTGAAGGTCGAAGCTGACGCTCGCGGCGTTGGCTGTCAGTGCGCGAAATAGCTTTGCCGCAAATCGACGCGCGCTGAGCGGTCGTTGCAAGCGCCGGGGTATCTGCTCCGGCGCCTGTCTTGTCCTCTCCCGCCAGGCGCGGCCGCGCCGATAGCATCCCTGCAGCAGCTGATGTTCGTCACGCACGCGAACGTTCGTGCCTATGCCGGTATCTATGGCATGTTCCGTAGCAACGTCGCCAACGGCTGCGCCATGACGATCTCGATGCCGTCCTTCTCACCGGTCTCGGTGAACCCCATCGCCTTGTAGAACGGCGACGGATTGCCTTCACGCGGCACGTACGACAGCCGCACCTGTGTGATGCCGGGCCGTGTTGCCGCATAGCGTGCAGCGCCGATGATCGCGGCGGCACCATAGCCACGCCCCTGCTGCTGAAAGTCCACCATCAGGCGCCAGATGTCGATGCTGTCGGCGTGCGCTTCATCCTTGGCGGCCAACGCGGGATCGAGCGTGGGGTCGTAAAGCATGATGAAGCCGACCGGTTTTGCCGCGTCTCCGGCCCCGGCCATGATCGCGCGGGGCACGGCGTTGGCGCTCACACTCGCTTGCGCGATCGACACCGCATTGGTCGCCACCATGCGCTCGCCGACGGCGCCGGGGGTCAGCCGTAGAACGGCGAGCAGGTTGTCGCTGGTGATGGGCTCAAGGCGCACATCGGCTCCTCCCTTCCCTCTCGTGGGGGAGGGTTGGGGAGAGGGGGATGCGTCACTGTGCAGCCGCTCTTCCAGCTTTGCCTTCGCCGCCGGCCACTCGTCGGCCAGCATTGAATACATCACCGTGTCGCGCACCTTGCCGTCGCGGATGCCCAAGTGGTGGCGGATCACGCCATCGCGTTTTGCGCCCAGTCGCTCGATGGCGCGCTGCGAGGCGAAATTCATGTGGCTGGCGCGCCAGCCAACGACCGCGCAACCGAGTGTCTCGAACGCGTGCTGCATCAGCATCAGTTTGCACAGGGTGTTGACCTTGCTGCGCTGGTAACTTTTCGCGTACCAGGTCCAGCCGATTTCGACGCGACGGATGTTGGCTACGATGTCGTGATAACTGGTGCTGCCGATCACCTTGCCTTTGCCGTCGTTGGCAGCGACGTCAATCACTGCGAAGGCGAGGCGCGAGCCCTCGGCGCGCTGCTTGAGCGCCGTCTCGATGTAGCCGCGCGTCTCCTGCGGCTCGGGTACGGAAGTGACGCGGATGTTCCACAGCTCGCCGTCTGCTGCGGCCGCCGCGATGCCGGCCTCATGCGCCAGCGTGAGTGGTTCGAGCCGGATGCCGTCGCGTTCGAGGGTGACTTCGGGGGGCCAGACGGCGGGCGTAGTGGGTGTCGTCATGTCAGTTTCCGGATATGGCTCTCTTGCGAAAGCGTTACTGGATAAGGGCTGGATAGCGTAAAAGCCAGAAAGTCGACTTCAATTGAAATCGACCTGCATGCCCTATTGGATAATGCTTTCATGAAAAAGATGTCGCTGCTTTTGCATTGCCTTTGATCGCCCAGGTCGTCAGTCGCCTGCGCGCGACGGACCGCCGATGCGACGCTTCGCTAACAATGTCACGACCGCATTATTTCCCGGAAGACGCTCTGCCAGCCATGCAGTTTTGACATGCCTGGCTCACTGCTGGGCGATGGCCGCACTATAGTTGCGAGCCACACCAGACTAAGGCTGCTGCGGCGATGCTGCCCGCGCCGACGGTGCCGGGTGGTTTGCAATCGATGACGGGGATGAGCATGTCATACAGCTGGGCTAAAGATTGGCTGAACCGTTTGCATGCACAGGCGCGCAGCGCGCTTGCGTTGCTTGCTGCGTGCCTTGCATTGACCGCATCCGGCGCGTCAGCGGCGCCGATCATCACTGTGGCTGGCACCTGCGACACGCTGGCAAATTCGTCCTTCACCATCACCAATATCGGCACCGCGATGACGGTGAACTACACATGGGAGCTTTACCAGAACAGTGTTTTCCTCACCAGCGGCCCCTTCCTGCTGACTGCGAGCGGAACGCCTGGCGATCACCAGGTGCTCACTATCAACGGGCTGTTCGGTGTTATCGAGGTTCGTGTCAAGGACCAGAACGGCGCGCAGGTGGCCAACGCGTCGGCCACCTGCGTTGAACGGCCGCGGGTCACGATCAACAAGGCGGCGGGTCAAGCTGATCCGGCGAATGCGCTGCCGATCATGTTCACCGCCGTCTTCTCGCGGGCGGTGACCGGCTTCACTGCCAGCGACCTGGTGATCACTGGCATGGCCAATACGCCCATCGTGACATTGACGGATTCTGGCGACCAGCGCACGTTTTCCATCGCGATCAATGGTGTTCGTGATCTCGAAACTGTCCGCGTGACCATTCCGCAAGACGCGGCGCAGGCGGTCAACGATGGACTTGGCAACTTCGCGTCCACGTCCAACGACAACACGGTGGTCTATCAGGCGCCGCCGGTGATTACGGTGGCTGGCACCTGCGACGCCTCGGCCAACTCGCAGTTCGCCATCACCAATATCGGCGGCGCAATGTCGGTGAACTACACGTGGGAGCTTTACCAGAACAGCGTTTTCCTCACCAGCGGCCCGTTTTTGCTGACAGCCGCCGGCACACCCGGAGCCACCCAGGTGCTGACCATCAACGGGCTCTACGGCGCCCTCGCGGTGCGCATCAAGAGCAATACCGGGGTTGAGGTAGCCAACGCGACTGCCACCTGCCAGCCACTCAGCGTCACCATCAATCAGGCCGCCGCGCAGACCGATCCCGCCTCGACCAGTCCGATCAATTTTGATGTCGTCTTCAGTGCCCCGGTGAACGGCTTCATCAATACCGATGTGGTCATTTCCGGCATGGCGGCGGCGCCCGGCGTGACCGTCACCGACAGCGGCGACCACCGGCACTTTACGGTCGCCGTGACCGGTGCCGCCAGCGGCGAGACCATCCGCGCCAGCATTCCAGCCAGTGTGGCGACTGACCGCAGCACCAGCAGCTTCAACACCGCGTCCACCTCCACCGATAACAGTGTGACCTTTGACACCAGCCGCGCAGTGACGGCGATTGTGGTCGACGCAGTGAATCCGCAAATAGTGACCGCGGCGCTGTATGGCTCCGGCATCTGGCGCAGCACCAATGGCGGCAACGCATGGGTCGCAGCCACCACCCAGCCCGGCAATCTCTGGCTGACGGCGCTGCTGGTCGATCCTGCCAACGGTACGCGCTACTACACGGCGTCGCGTGGCGGTGGTGTGTACAAGAGTGCCAACGCCGGCACTACCTGGGCCGCATGCGGCAGTACCGGTCTGGGCAGCTTGCGCATCAATTCGATGGCGATGAACGCGACTGGCACGCTGGTCGTCGGCACCGAGGCGGGCGTGTTCAAGTCAAACGATTGTGGCAACTGGAGTATCGCCAATAGCGGGCTGCCTGTTGCCACTACGATGCCGGTGACTGCGCTGCTGCCCGATCCGCTGGCGGCCAACACGCTCTACGCCGGTGTCGACGGCGCGGGCATTTACAGAACGGTGACTGGCGGTACGGCATGGACGGCGGTAGCCGCGCAACCCGCCAACCTGCGCGTCACGGCGCTGGCGATCAAGCCGGCTGCGGTTGCCACGCTCTATGCGGCGACGATGGGCGGCGGCGTGTTCGTCAGCGCCGACAGCGGCACAAGCTGGTCTGCCTGCGCCGCACTGCCGGGCAGTGCCAATACGCTGTCGCTCAGCATCGATGCCTTGGGCACGCTGGTCGCGGGGACCGAATCCGGCGTTGCGCTGAGCGGCGATGGCTGTGCCAGCTGGTCCAGCATCACGGCAGGCTGGACTGGCAGCGGGCCGCAGGCCACCGGGCAGGGGCCACTCAAATTCACCGCAGTAGCGCAGGCACAGGAAGCGGCGCGCACGCTTCACGCCGGCAATCGCAGCGGCACGGTGCAGCACACCGATTTGCCGCCCGTGTTGGCTGCTGCTGCCGTGTCAGGCACCACCCAAACCACCACGACTTTGACCGCGACCAGTCGCGAAACCGGCAAGGGCGAGTGGATCGTCGTCGCGCGCAACGCGCAGGCGCCAACCTTCGCCCAGGTGAAAGCGGCGGTTTCCTATGCCGGTGTCACAATCGTCGCGTCCGGCAGTGGCGCCATGACGCAGGGCGTCGCGACCAATTTCCCGGTGACTGGCCTGACCGCCGACACCGCCTACGACCTCTATGTCGTCGTCGAGGATGTGCTGACGACCCTCGGCTTCGCACCGCTGAAAGTGCAATTCGCCACGCCGCCCAATACCTACAACATCACGGTGACGGTGAGCCCGCTCGCTGGCGGGACGGCGAGCTGCACGCCGAACCCGGTGAACCAGGGCAGCAGCGCCACCTGCACGGCCGTTGCCAACCCGGCGTACCTGTTTGCCGGCTGGAGCGGCAGTTGCATCGGCTCCACCTGCATGCTGAGCAATGTCACCGCGGCGCAGAGTGTCAATGCCCGTTTTGTGCCGACCCTCAATGTCGATGGCAGTTCGGCTGCGACGCTTTATCACGGCCCCACTGACGGCCAGATCATCGTGCGCTACATGCAGGGGCTGCGTAACGGCGCGCTGACTACGAATCTGGCGGTCAGCGGTGCGGCAGTTACCGACCCGGTGGCGATCGCGACCTATCTCGCCTCGCTGGACACGCTGCTCGACATCGACGGCAACGGCTCGATTGACGCTGCAACCGACGGCCTGCTGATCCTGCGCTACATGCTCGGGCTGCGCGGCAATGCGCTGGTCACTGATGCGTTGGGCCCGGCGCCACGAGCGCGGTCCACTGCCATGGAGATTGAGGCGTGGCTGGCCGGGTTGATGCCGTAGCTGGCAGACCAGCTACGGGCCGAAATCAAGCAGCCATCGGGCCTGAAGCCCCATTTTCATGAAAGTCGACCTGGCAATGAATCGGGCGCCATGCCCTGAGTGATGGCGCTTCTGCGAAAAAAGCTGCTAAGCGCTCTATTCGTATTTGCGGGCGTCGTCAATCACCTTGCCATCGTTGGCTAGTGATCCAATGCCCGCAAACACAACGTCGCCGCCAAGCTTGGTGACATCGCGCAGCGCCTCAACGATCTTTGCCTTCAGCGCATCCGAGGGCGCTGCACATTCGGCATGCAGCGCCATCGCGTCCTTTTGATCCGGATTGGTGATCACCAGCCGCACGCGCCCGAGCTCGGGGAAGCGCTTGGCGACCTGATCCACCTGCGATGGATGCACGAACATGCCCTTGATCTTGGCGGTCTGGTCGGCGCGGCCCATCCAGCCCTTGATGCGGGTGTTGGTGCGGCCGCTTGGGCAGGGGCCGGCGAGCACCGCAGAGAGGTCGCCAGTGCCGAAACGGATCAGCGGGTAGTCGGCGTTGAAGGTGGTCACCACGATCTCGCCGACCTCGCCATCGGCGACCGGTTCGCCAGTGCCGGGGCGGACGATCTCGACGATGATGTCCTCGTCGATCACCATGCCCTGCACGTTACCGTTGGCATCCGGCGCTTCGTAGGCAATGAGGCCGAGATCAGCCGTCCCGTATGTCTGGGTGCCGACGATGCCGCGCGATTTCAGCATCTCGCGCAATTGCGGCGGGAAGTATTCACCCGAGACGGACGCCTTTTTGAGCGAAGTAATGGGCGTGCCCAGCTCGTCCGCTTTTTCCAGCAGGATGCGCAGGAACGATGGCGTGCCGGTGTAGGCAACGGGCTTCAGGTCATGCATCGCGGCAATCTGCTGCTCGGTGTTGCCGACGCCCGCCGGGAACACCGCGCAACCCAGCGCCACGGCGCCCGCGTCCATGATCCAGCCGCCCGGTGTCATGTGATAGCTGAAGGTGTTGTGCACCAGGTCGCCCGCGCGAAAGCCCGCCGCGTATAGCGCGCGCGCGGTGCGCCGGTACGCATGCGCTTCGGCGCTCTCGGGCTCATAGATCGGACCGGGCGAGGCATACACATGCGCAGCCCGCCGCGCGGGCGAGCCCCAGCCGGCAAAACCAATCGCCGCGAAACCACCAAACGGGTCACCGCCGGCAGCGCGCGAAACCTGCTGCGCCTCCAGTAATTCACTCTTGCGGATCACCGGCAGTCTCGCCAGGGCCGCCCGTGAAGTCACGCTAGCCGGATCAACGCCCGCCAGCGATTTGGCGAATGCCGCAGTCGTCGCTTTGGCATGTGTAATCTGTTGGCCAAGACGGGAAAACAGCTCGGCTTCGCGCTCGCTGGCAGCGCGTGTTTCGCGGGGATCGGGGAAGGTCTGCATGGTCTCGGATGTTCGATACGTTGTCGGGTGAACGGGCAGCGGCTACGCTTGCCGTCCATTAATTGCATTATCGCTGCACGATGCCACCGATTTCGCCTGAACCTACCGCTCAACTGGGCGGAGTGACCGGTACCAAGTTGTCAGCCATTCGTGCCGACATCACCACCCTTGCGGTCGATGCCATTGTCAACGCAGCCAACTCGTCGTTGCTCGGCGGTGGTGGCGTCGATAGTGCGATCCATCGCGCTGCAGGGCCGGAGTTACTGCACGAGTGCCGGTTGCTGGGCGGATGCAAGACGGGTGATGCCAAACTCACTAACGGATATCGACTGCCCGCGCGATTCATTATCCACACGGTCGGGCCGGTTTGGCGGGGCGGCGGTTATGGTGAGGCAGACCTGCTGCCGTCGTGCTATCGCCGCTGCCTGGAAGTGGCGCTTTCGAATGGCTTGCGCACCGTCGCGTTTCCGGCGATCAGTACGGGCATCTATGGCTTCCCGAAGCAGCCGGCGGCAAGCATCGCGGTGGCGTCCGTGCGTGCGGTGTGCCGCCAGTCAGACGGGCTGGAAACTGTGGTCTTCTGCTGTTTCTCCAACGATGACTTGCTGCTCTACAACGCGGCTATCAACGAGGGTGATACCGCGATCAGCGAAAGCGTCTAAGCCGCTGCCATCTTCGCCTGACACACCCGCCCCTTGCCGGAGCGTTTGGCTTCGTACATTGCGTCGTCTGCCCACTGGATCAGCTCGCGGGCGTGGCCGATGCTTTCCGGGCACAGCGCGACACCAATGGAGGCGCCGACTTTGGCGCGACCACTGCCGAAATTGCAGGGATGTTCAAGTGCGCGCAGGATGCGCTGGGCGAGTGCATTCATCGACTGCAAGGTCACATCGGTCTCGGTGAGTACCACGAATTCGTCGCCACCGAAGCGTGACACGACGTCGGCCTCGCGGGTAATGGCCAGCAGCCGTCGCGCGACTTCGCAGAGCACTTCGTCACCGGCACCGTGACCGTGCTGGTCGTTGACAAGTTTGAACTCGTCGAGATCGAGGAACAACAGTGCGATCAGCGAGCCGTTGCGCTTGCGTCGTGCGACTGCCTGTTCAAGCCGGTCGGTGAGGGCGCGGCGGTTGTAGAGGCCGGTCAGCGGGTCATGGGTTGCAAACTTGCGCAGTTGCAATTCGGCGATGGTTCGCGTGGTCACGTCCTGCACCAGCGACATCATCGAGCTGACCCGGCCGCTGGCGTCGGTCAGCGCCGAGTTGAACCACTCGCTGTAGACCGGTGCGCCGTTGCGATGGGTCAGCGTGACCTCGACGCGGTTGCTCCTTTCGAAGCCTTGCTGCAGACGCGCAAAGGCATCCGCCAGCGGTCGCATCTGGCGGTCGTCACCAAGGACGGGCAGCAGCGAGCGGCCAAGCAGCGGCTCTGGTGCCATGCCCAGCAGCGATTCGACTTGCGCCGAGCAGCGCGTGATGTGCAGTGCGCCATCAAACTCAAGCACCGTCAGCGGGCTGTTGTCGAAGTGCGAAGACAGTCGCTCGTTGGCCACGCGCAGCGCTTCCACCTTCACCTTGAGCTCATGTACCCGCATCGACGACGTCGCCGCGCCGATGATGCGGCCGGTGTCATCACGCCACGGGGTGACAGCAATCGTGTGCCAGATGCCGGCACTGCCGACCACCGGCCCCAGCCGTTCGTAGTACACCTCTTCGCCAGCGAAGGCACGCCGGATGAAGGGCATGAAAGCGTCGGTATGTTCCTTGGTGTAGAGATCGAACAGTGACTTGCCGATCATCTCGGCCGGCGTCATGTTGAACGATTTCGCAAAACGCGCATTGACGTAATGCAGACGTGCGTCGAGGTCGAGCAGCGAGACGATGGCGCCCAGATTGTGGTCGAGAATGCGTCCCAGCGAGGCGAACGACAGACCAGCGTTCAGCGCCGTGCGCGGCAGGTGGGCCGGCAGCGCGTTGTCGTTGATCAGTTCACTGGTGTCAGCCATGCGTGTTCCCTGGCGCCTCGTACCTTTTCGGTGTTGCGGGTTCGACAGTTCGATGGTCTGGCAAGCGGATGGCCACAGTCCCGATACTGCGGACCCCGGTCTGATTTTTCGTCGATGCCATGACGTGCAGCGGCTGCGCGTCTGCCCTGCGCCCGGTCATCGGCCGCAAACCCTTGCCTGGCAAGGCGATACGCGCTTCGGCCATTATCACATCAAGCCCATAGAATCAGCTCATCTTCACGCAAATATTGCGCCGCAGTCCGCAGCGCAGTTCATTGCTACGTAATTCGGCACTCCCAGTTTCAGTTTCCATGCCAATCCACTCCCTTCAAGGCAGCTTTTCTGGCCGCCTGCTGACCGACCCCGCCGATATGGCGCCATTCCTGATCGACTGGCGCAAGCGCTGGACGGGCAAGGCAATTGCCGTGGCGCTGCCCGATACCTCCGAGGACGTCGCCACCGTCGTGCGCTGGTGTGCCGCCAATCAGGTGCCGATCGTGCCGCAGGGTGGCAACACCGGCATGTCCGGCGCCTGTGTGCCGGACGGTTCCGGTCGGGCACTGCTGCTGTCGCTGACGCGGCTGAACCGCGTGCGCGAAGTTGACGCGCTGAACAACACAATGACCGTGGAGGCGGGCTGTATTCTGCAAAACCTGCAGGACGTGGCGCGCGATGCCAACCGGCTGTTTCCGCTGTCGCTGGGCGCGGAAGGCTCGTGCACGATTGGCGGCAATCTGTCGACCAATGCCGGTGGCGTGGCGGTGCTGCGCTACGGCAATGCGCGCGAGCTCTGTCTCGGGCTCGAAGTGGTGACCGCCGATGGCGAGATCTGGAACGGCCTGCGCGGCCTGCGCAAGGACAACACTGGCTACGATTTGCGTGATCTTTTCGTTGGCGCTGAAGGTACGCTGGGCGTCATCACCGCGGCGACGGTGAAGCTGTTCCCGCTGCCGGCGGCGAAGGTGACCGCGTGGGCCGCCGTGCCCTCGCTGCATCATGCGATGCAGCTGCTCGAACGCGCGCAGAACACACTCGGCGCACGACTCACCGCGTTCGAGGCGCTGACGCCGCCGTGCATCGACATCCTCGGCGAACAGCTGCCGCATTTGCGCTGGCCGATGGATGAGCGCGCCACCGATGCCGTGCTGATCGAGCTTTCCGATCCCGATAGTGAAGCGGCCGGCCGCGTGGCGCTGGAGGGCTTGCTGGAACACGCGATGGAAGCGGGCTGGGTGAGTGACGCCGCGATTGCCGCCAACCTGACGCAGTCGCGCGAGTTCTGGAGCCTGCGTGAGCACATGACCGAGGCGCAGCAGCGCGCCGGCAAAAACATCAAGCACGACATTGCGGTGCCGGTCTCGCGCATCGCCGATTTCGTCGCGCAGACCAACGCGGCAATTGCCAAAGCGTTTCCTGGTGTTCGCATGATCGTGTTCGGCCATCTCGGTGACGGCAATTTGCACTACAACGTGTCGCCGCCAAAGGGCACACGCGGCGAGGACTTCGAAGTGATCGAAGGCGCAGTCAACCGCATCACCCATGACGCCGTGCACGCCTTCAACGGCTCGGTGTCGGCGGAACACGGCCTTGGTGTGCTGCGTCGGGGCGAGGCGGCGCGCTACAAATCAGCCGTTGAACTGAAACTGATGCACGCGATCAAGCAGGCGCTTGATCCGCAGGGCATCATGAATCCGGGCAAGGCGTTGGGAGATTTCGCATGAGAGTTTGTGTGCTGGGCGCCGGCGCCATCGGCGGCTGGATGGGCGTCAAGCTCGCGCAGGCGGGGCATGCGGTGAGCGTGCTGGCGCGCGGCGCGACGCTGGCGGCGATTCGCGCCGAAGGGCTGCGCTTGATCGAAGCGGGTGAGACGGCAGCGGTAAAAGTCGCGGCCAGTGACAAGCCGGGCGATCTCACGGCGGACGCATTTCCCGACCTGCTGATCGTCGCCGTGAAATCGCAGGGGTTGCGTGACGCGGCGCTGGCCGCGAACCCGCTGATCGGACCGAACACGATAGTGCTAACGGCGATGAACGGCGTGCCGTGGTGGTTTTTCCAGCGCAGCGACCGCCCGCTCGCCGGTACCGCGCTGGCGAGCATCGACCCTACCGGTGAGATTGCCGCCAGCATTCCGTCGGCCAACGTGATTGGCTGCGTGGTGCACGCTGCGTGTTCGGTGGATGCGCCGGGGCTGATCCGGCACAAGATGGGTACGCGGCTCATCATTGGCGAACCGGACGGAGCGGCGCAAAGTGTTGCGCAGGGCGGCATCAGCGCGCGTCTGTCGGCGTTGCATACAGCGCTCACGACAGCGGGCTTTGAGTCCGAAGCGAGCGCGGATATCCAGCGCGATGTCTGGTTCAAGCTGTGGGGCAACATGACGATGAACCCGGTGTCAGCGATCACCGGCGCCACCACCGATCTGATTCTCGACGACCCGTTGACCCGCGAATTCTGCTCTGCGGTGATGCGCGAGGCGAAGGCGATCGGCGAGCAGATTGGCATCCCGATCGCGCAATCGCCCGACGAGCGTCATGCCGTCACCCGCAAGCTTGGCGCCATGAAAACCTCAATGCTGCAGGACGTGGAGGCCGGCCGCAGCATCGAGCTTGATGCGCTGGTGGCAGCGGTGGTCGAAATCGGCGCCAAAGTTGGTGTGCCGACGCCTTACACCAGCGCGCTGTTCGGCCTGGTACGGCTCACCGGGCGAGTGCGCGGACTTTATTGAGCTTGACAGCTTTTTGCTGAAACCCTTATTCGACAAGGGCTTACTGGCCAAATCACCGAAAAGTCGATAACGTGGTAAATCACGTGCCAAGCCCAATGTCGTTGCGCTTTTGACGAAAAAGATGCTACCCTGACGTCGCAGTGCAGGGATCGTTTGCGTCTGCACGGGCACGGACGTTCACAGGGCGACCGGACGCGGCTGCGACGCAACGGCGCAGCCCGGAACACGGGGGAAGCGATGGCACGTATCGCGTGGTCAGACGAAGCAGCGACGGTTCGGGGCGGGCGCTGTGTTGCTGTGGTTTGTGCCATGGGTCTGGCCATGCTGGCGTCGCTGGCAGGTGCGGCCGACACCGTTGCGCCGACCACCCCCGGTACGCTGGCGGCCGGTTCCGCTGGCGGTTATCTGCTGATGGGAATCTTCATCCACCTGGTGATCGTGTTGCCGTTGATGCTGATGCTCGCCCGGCCGGACGCGTCCATCTTTACCCGCGTCTTGCTTTGCGTGGCTGCCTGCGCGGCAATGACGGCGCTGTACTGGTTCGCCGGGGTTGGCGCGCCCCGCGCGTGGCTGGCCGCGGGCTGGCCGGCGATTTTGCTGCTGCTGCTATTGACCTGGGCAACGTGGCGACCTCAGCCGGCGCGCAAGCTGGCACTGCATCCACCGCCACCGCCGAAATCAAAGCGGCACAAGAAGCTACGCAGCCGGGCGCAGCATGCATTCAGTGCACGCTACAGCGGCGTCCGCCCGAGCTGGGCGCATCGTGGCGGACTGGGCATGGTCGCCGGCTTCCTGGCGATCGTGTTTGTTGGCACCTCGGAGGTCGATATTGTGTTGCTGGTGATCGCGGCGCTGCTGTGGGCGGTGTTTGCGCTGATGCTTTGCAACAGCATGGTGTACGCCCTGATGCCGCGGCCTCGCGTGCCGGGATCAAGTGGATCGTTCGACAGCTACTACTCGGGCGACAGCGGCTGGAGCAGCGACTCCGGCGGCGATTCCGGCAGCAGCGATTCCGGGGGCGGTGGTGATTCCGGCGGCGGTGGTTCGTCGGAGTGACGGCGTTCTCGACCGCCGAATGTCGGGCAATCGCTGGTGATGGCGAACGAGGGGAAAAACCATGAACTGTTTTGCACGCATTCGGGTAGCCAGCGTCGCCACATCCGCGCGACGGGCGGACGGCATCGATGGGCAGCGCAGACGCCAGGCATGGTGGCTGCCTGCTGGTCTGCTGGTTGCCGGGGCGCTGCTGCTATGTGCCAGCACGCGGGCGGATGACGAGACGCCCGTTCCTGCCGCAGCGGGTTATGTCGTGGACACCACCGGCAGCGTCAGCACCGCTGACCGTGAGCGGCTGGTTGGGCTGGCGCGGCAGATCAATCAGTCGACCGGTGCCCAGCTCTTCACCGTGATCGTCGATCACACCGACCCGGAGCCGATCGAGAACTTTGCGCAACGCGTGTTCACCACCTGGAAGCCCGGCCGCAAGGGCGCCGACGACGGGCTGGTGCTGGTGCTGGCGCCGAACAACAAGCAGCGCAAGACGCGTCTGCAAGTGGGTTACGGGCTCGAAGGCGCGATTCCCGACGCCACCGCACGGCGCATTCTCGGTGAGCAGGTGAGACCGGCGCTGGACCAGGGCGGCGCCACGGCCGCGGCCACGGCGGCAGCACAGGCGATCCAGAAGACGTTGACTGCGGCCGGCGTGACGCCCGACCACAGCGGGCGCAAGGAAGCAGAAGTACCACCGGCGGAGATCAAACTGTTTGCGCTCGCCTTCATCTACTTCATCCTGATGTTCATCGCGATTGGCGTGTTCAGCAAACGACCCCGGCGTGCCACGGCGGCGGCGGTGTGCGTTGTGCTGGCAGCGCTCGCGGCAGCGGCGTACGTGTGGGCGGCCGGGCCGCATCCGGTGCGCATGGCGGCGGGCGTGTGGCTGGTGGTATTGCTGGCGCTGGCGGTATCGTTCTTCCGGTATCCGCCGCCGGTGGAGGTGCCACCGCGAGCTGGCACCAGCCGCAAGCAGGAGGTGAAGACTGACTGGAAGCCACGGGTGCCCTATGTGTGGGTGGTGTGGCTGGCGATGGCGGCGGTGATCGCGCTTTACTGGTTTCGGGCCGAGCACATCGCGCTCGGCCTTGCCGGCGGCTTTTTCGCCACCATCGGTGCATTGGGGCTGGCTGGCCAGATGAGCATTCCGTTTCTGCCAGCGTCGGCCGTACGGGCGTTCAGCGGCAGCAGCGGCGGCAGCGACTCGTCAAGCAGCAGTGACTCGTCATGGAGCAGCTCCAGCAGCTCCTCTGGAGGTGATTCCGGTGGCGGCAGCGACTCCGGCGGTGGCGGCGACTCGGGTGGTGGTGGGTCGTCGGAGTAGGGCGTCGGACAATTGACTTTTATGCCCACTGAACATGGGCTGACCGCTCAAAATGCCAGAAGTCGACTTTCCTCAAATCCAGAAAGCTTACAAGCGTCCTTTCTATCGTCATGAAGGCGCCTCAATTCGGCACGCTCTCCGGGCACGGCTGGTGCATCGGCACGCGGATCACGGTAGATGACGCTGCGTAGCGACACGTCACCATGAAAATGCCCTGTGTCATATACGTGTCCGGCTCCCTGGTCAGCAGCATTTTGGTCAGCGGTGGTGGCGGTACATACGGCACGGCGGCCGGAACAGGGCTTGGCGCGGGAATCTGGTAGGTTGGAGCTGGTGCGCCGGCCTTGGCGCCATAGTAGCCAGCCGCTCCAACCGCGGCAGCACCAATGACGGTACCAATGATGTCGCCCATTAGCCTGCCAGCAGCGGCGCCGTCTTCCTTTGCTTTGGCTATAGCGCGAGCGTCTATTAGCGCCTGTCTTTGAATGGATTGACAACGATCCTGCGTAAGCCTACCGGCGCGCACCCGCTTTTCATATTCGGCAACCAGAATTACGCCATCCGCCTCTGTCCACGGGCCATTTGCGGCAACTGAGCACAGCTGTGTATCGCTCAATCCGCCAGCGAAGTATTCCGTAACAGGTACCTTAGCGCTGCGCGGTACGGAGCCGCACCCGCTAACGATCAGCCCGAGACTCAAGACAACTGCACTAGCGGGCTTCATTGACGTGCTCCTTTCGTTTACTTCTTGCCCGATCTAGGAGGCTTCGGTGCATTTGGGAATGGGGCTCTGGCGCTAGGTTTAGTGCCCTATTGAGCGGTTGGCAAGTCTCGTGCCGTAGCCAAAAGCCGCTCTTGCCGCTCCGGGTTTAGATCGTTACATATTTCGATTATTTAAAAATCGTCCGATACCGGAAACCCGCGGCCAGATTGAAGCCATATCAAAAATTCGCGCTGCTAGCCCAAGTTGAATGCGGCTTGCGGCAACAAGCTGATCAGCCAGACTACGCCAGCCAGCGCTTGCGGCGGCGGTAGCTCTTGACGTCGCGGAAGCTCTTGCGTTCGCCCGATGAGATGCCGAGGTAGAACTCTTTCACGTCTTCATTGCTGGCGAGATCGGACGCAGCGCCGTCCATCACCACGCGGCCACTTTCGAGGATGTAGCCGTAGTCGGCGTATTTCAGCGCGACGTTGGTGTTCTGCTCGGCGAGCAGGAAGCTCACGCCTTCCTTGCTGTTCAAGTCCTTCACGATCTCGAAGATCTCGGCCACGATTTGCGGCGCCAGACCCATCGACGGCTCATCCAGCAGGATCATCGATGGTTTCGCCATCAGGGCGCGCCCGACCGCGACCATCTGCTGTTCACCGCCAGACGTATAGCCCGCCTGTGACGCCCGCCGCGTTTTCAGGCGCGGAAAGTAGTGATAAACCTTCTCCAGCGAGTCTTTCAGCTCGGCACGCGAGAGCTTGCGCGTGTAGGCGCCGGTGAGCAGGTTCTCCTCAACCGTCAGGTGGCCAAAGCAGTGGCGGCCTTCCATCACCTGCACCACGCCCATGCGGACGAGGTCGTTGGTGGTCAGCTTGTCGGTGCGCTGGCCATCGAACTCAATGGAGCCCTTGGTCACCTCGCCGCGCTCGGTGCGCAGCAGGTTCGAGATCGCCTTCAGCGTGGTGCTCTTGCCAGCGCCGTTGGCCCCGAGCAGCGCCACGATCTTGCCCTTCGGCACGTCCAGCGACACACCCTTCAACACCAGGATGACGTGGTCGTAGATGACTTCGATGTTGTTGACGCTGAGATAGGCGGACATGGTTGCGATGCGGACTCGAGATAAGTTTCAACGGATCACTATGTTGCGGGAAACAACCCTGGCGGTTGTTTTCCGCAACACACTGACACGAACAATCGTGCAGTGCGTCGCGAGCGCGCGTCAGGCGAGGCGCCCGCCGGCGACGCGTACTTGTGTACACGAACTGGCGGGCAACGACGCATCACGCGCGCGCAGCAGCACCCCTATCCAGCAGCGCAGGCGGCGGTGATCTTCTTTTCGGCAGCGTACTTGGCTGACGATTCGGCGACCAGCTTCTGCACCATTGCGCGGTCACCCACCACCCAGTTCGGGGTGATTGCCTTCCAGGCCTTGCCGTCCCACACCTGCACCTTGGTGGCGCCGGAACCTTCGTGGTCGTCGCAGCTGGTCTTCACGGTCGGGAACATGCCGAACGCGCCGAGCGCCTTCTGGCGGCCTTCGTCAACGTTCAGGTTCTCCAGGCCCCAGCGGATCTGCTCGCCGGTCATCACTTTGCCCTTGCCGTACTTCGTCTGGGCATTGCGGATGCCTTCAACCCACAGCATTGCGGCCGTGATGCCACGCATGTGATAGACGGAGCCAATGCGGTCCTTGTCGGCCAGGTTGCCCTTGCCGCCACCGTAGACCTTCTTGCGGATCTCGTCGATCACCGGATAGTTGCCCGGCGTATTGAACGTCATCGTGGTGTAGCCCTTGGCAGCATCGCCGGCCGGGATGGTGTCTTCCTCCGAGCCCGCCCACCAGACGCCAAGCATCTTCTCACGCGGATAGCCGACGCGGGCGGCGGTCTTGATCGCCACCGCGTTCATCACGCCCCATCCCCACAGGATCACGTAGTCCGGATTGGCCTGACGGATCTGCAGCCACTGCGAGTTCTGCTCGTTGCCGGGGTGCGGCACGGCGATCTTGACCAGCTGGAAACCGAGCTGCTTCTCATAGGCTTCAAGCACCGGGAACGGCTCCTTGCCGAAGGCAGAGTCGTGATAGAGATGCACGATCTTCTTGCCCTTGAGCTTGTCCATGCCGCCGGCCTTGTCGCCGAGGTACTTGATCATGCCGGCTGCCTGTGACCAGTAGCTGGTGATCAGCGGGTAGACATACGGGAACACCTTGCCGTTGGCAGCGTCGGAGCGGCCGTAGCCCAGCGTGGTCATCGGCACCTTGTCGACCGCGACGCGGTCAAGAATGCCGTAGGCGATACCGGTGCCGAGTGGCTCGACAAGGCTGGCGCCGCCCTTGTTCTTCTTCAGGCGCTCGTAGCACTCCACGCCGCGGGAGGCGTTGTACTCGGTTTCGCACTCTTCCCACGACAGCTTGACGCCATTGATACCGCCATTGGCATTGACCAGGTTGAAGTAGTCGATCACGCCACCGAAGAAGCCCGAGCCGCCCGAGGCGTAGGCGCCGACGCGGTAGGACAGGATCGGGACGTACTGGTCTTGCGCCGAGGCAAGCGCGCCGGTGAGCGCGGTGGTGGCTGCAACCGCCGACATGGCGAGCAACCGGGTGAGCTTGAATTTCATGAATCCTCCTTGGAGAAACAGCAAGCGTGTCGTTGAACGATTCTGGATGACGATTAGGACCGAGTGACTAGTGCGGGAACGGCCACAGGCGAAGCTTCTCTTTCCCGATCTGCCAGAGCCGCGCCAGGCCGTGTGGTTCGACAATCAGGAAAAAGATGATCAGCGCGCCGAACACCATCAGTTCAAGGTTGGACGTGACCGAGTTCGGCAGGCCGGTGTAGTGCACGATGACCGACAAAACAATGGGTAGCAACACGATAAAGGCTGCGCCCAGAAAAGACCCGAGGATTGACCCTACCCCGCCGATGATCACCATGAACAGGATGCGGAATGAGACATCGAGGTTGTAGGCCTCCGGCTCCACGGTGCCGAGATAACAGTAGGCATAGAGCGCACCGGCGACACCGCAATAGAACGAGCTGACGGCGAAGGCCGTGAGCTTGGTGCGCATGATGCGGAAGCCAATGACCTCGGCGGCGACGTCCATGTCGCGCACCGCCATCCACGAGCGGCCGACCGTGGAGCGCACCATGTTCTTGGCCATCAGGGCCATGGCCGCCACGATGCCCAGCACCAGCAGATATTTCTCCTGCGGTGAATCGAACTTGAAACCGAGAATCTCGATCTGCTGCGCGGTGATCACGCCCGACGAGCTGTTGTTGGTAAACCATGGCACCTTGGTCAGGCACCACACCACAAAAAACTGTGTCGCAAGCGTCGATGCGGCCAGGTAGAAGCCGCGGATGCGCAGGCTCGGCAGCCCGAACACGATGCCAACCATCGCTGCACAGACACCACCGAGGATGAAGGCGACCAGGATTGGCATGCCTTCAATGCGCAGCATGAAGTTGTAGCTGGCAAAAGCGCCAACTGCCATGAATGCCGCTGTACCCAGTGAGAGCTGGCCGGCGTAACCGGTGAGTATGTTCAGCCCGAGCGTCGCCAGCGCAAAGATCAGGAACGGGATCAGGATGGCCGAAAACGCATACGGCGTGGCGACCATCGGCACCACCACGAACGCCACCAGCAGCATTGCCAGCACCGCATAGCGGTCCTGCGCGATCGGGAAAATCTGCGAGTCCCTGATGTAAGACGTCTTGAACTGACCTGCTTCGCGGTAAATCATTGTGCGCTCCGCGCAAGACGAGTGACGAAGGACGAATGACGAAGTTGAGGACGCACGTCAGATTCTCCGGATGATCTTTTCGCCGAAGAGGCCTTCGGGGCGGACGAGCAGGAACAACAGTGCGAGCACATAGGGGAACCAGCCTTCGATGCCGCCGCCCACCATTGGCCCGAGGTAGACCTCCGCCAGTTTTTCGCTGGCGCCAATGATCAGGCCGCCGACAATGGCACCTGGCACCGAAGTGAAGCCACCGAGGATGAGCACCGGCAGCGCCTTCAGGGCGACGAAGGTCAACGCGAACTGCACGCCGTTGCGCGCGCCCCACAGCAGACCGGCGACCAGTGCGACAAAGCCCGCGACCGCCCAGACCACGCCCCACACGTGCTGCAGCGGAATGCCCACGGTCAGTGCCGCCTGATGATCGTCAGCGACCGCACGCAGGGCGCGACCGATCTTGGTCTTGTTGAACAGGAACGCCAGTGCGGCGACCAGCGCACCGCAGATCACCGCTGCGGTGACGTCGAACTTCGACACCACCATGCCGGTGCTGTTCATGATCGCTTCGATCGGCTCATCGGCGATGCCAAGTTCGAGCTTGCGAACCTCGGAGCCCCAGACCAGCTGCGCCAATCCTTCGATGAAAAAGGTCAGACCGATGGTCGCCATGAACAACGTGATGTCGTGCTGGTTCACCAGTGGTCGCAGCACGATGCGCTCGGTGACGAAGCCGAGCGCCACCATCACCACCATCGTCACCGGGATCGCCACCCAGATCGAAAAGCCAAATTTCTCCTGCAGGCCAACGGTCGTCAGCGCTGCGAAGAACACCATGGCACCCTGGGCGAAATTGAACACGCCGGACGCCTTGTAGATCAGCACGAAGCCCAGCGCCACCAGGGCATACATTACGCCGGATAGCAGGCCGGCGATGAGAACTTCAAAGAAAAATTGCATCAGTGCGCCCCCAGGTAGGCCTTGATGACCTCGGGATTGTTGCGAACCTCGTCCGGCGTGCCGTCGCCGATCTTCTTGCCGTAATCGAGCACCACCACGCGGTCCGAAATGTCCATCACCACGCCCATGTCGTGCTCGATCAGAACGATGGTGGTGCCGAACTGCTCGTTGGTGTCGAGTACGAAGCGGCACATGTCCTGCTTCTCCTCGACGTTCATGCCGGCCATCGGCTCGTCGAGCAGCAGCATCGACGGCTCTGCCGCCAGCGCGCGCGCCAGCTCAACGCGCTTCTTGATACCGTAGGGCAGTCGTGCCACTGGCGTCTTGCGCACCGATTGCAGTTGCAGGAAGTCGATGATCTCTTCGACCACGCGGCGATTTTCCATTTCCTCGCGGCGGGCCCGACCGATCCACAGCGCCTGCTCAACAAAGCTGGCCTTGATCTTCAGATTGCGGCCGGTCATGATGTTGTCGAGCACCGTCATGCCGGTGAACAGCGCGATGTTCTGGAAGGTCCGGGCAATGCCGTGCTCAGCTGCCTCGTGGGTGTCCATGTCACGGCGCTGCTGGCCGTGGAAGGTGATGGTCCCTTCCTGCGGTGTGTAGACGCCGTTGATGACATTGAGCATGGAGCTCTTGCCGGCACCGTTCGGGCCGATGATGGCGCGAATCTCATGTTCGCGCACGTCAAACGAAATGTCGGTCAGCGCCTTCACGCCGCCAAAGCGCAGCGAGATGTTGTCGACCTTGAGGATCACGTCCCCGATCTTGCGTGCTTCACTCATGCAGCCGCCTTGTCGGACATGGGCAGACGGCGGGCGTCGCCGATCTTGACATCGGCAGCGATGCTGCCGGTGCGGCCGTCTTCAAATTTCACCTGGGTTTCGATGTGCTGCACGGTTTTGTCGGAGTAAAGCGCGTCGAGCAGCGGGGCGTACTTCTCGGCGATGAAGCCGCGACGTACCTTGCGGGTGCGGGTCAGCTCGTCGTCATCGGGGTCGAGCTCCTTGTGCAGCACGAGGAAGCGCTGGATCTGCGAATGCGACAGCTCGCCCTCGGTGGCCAGTTCGGCGTTGACCTTCTCGACACAATCCTTGATGAGGGCGTACACCTCGTCCTTGCCGGCAAGATCAATGTAGCCGGAATACACCAGGTTGCGCCGCTCGGCCCAGTTGCCGACCGCCGTGAGGTCGATGTTGATGAAGGCGACGACGTGGTCACGCTGATGACCAAAGCAGACCGCCTCCTTGATATGCGAGAAAAATTTGAGCTTGTTCTCGATGTAATTCGGCGCAAACATTTCGCCCGTCGAGAGATGGCCCACGTCCTTGGCGCGGTCAATGATTTTCAGGTGGCCATCGGCGTCAAACACACCGGCATCGCCGGTATGGAAGTAGCCCGCGCTGTCGATCGACTCGGCCGTGGCGTCGGGCCGCTTGTAGTACTCCTTGAGCACCATCGCGCCGCGCACCAGCACTTCGCCATTGTCGGCAATCTTCACCTCGACCCCTGGCGCCGCCTTGCCGACGCTGTCGAACTTGATTTCGCCGTCCGGCTGCAGGCAGACATAGGCGCAGGTCTCGGTGGAGCCGTAGAGTTGCTTGAGATTGATGCCGATCGAGCGGTAGAAGCGGAACAGGTCCGGCCCGATGGCAGCGCCCGCCGTATACGCGATGCGGATGCGGCTCATGCCGAGCGTGTTTTTCAGCGGCCCGTAGACAAGCACATTGCCCAGCGCGTAGAGCAGGCGCCCGGTGAGAGGCACCGGGCGGCCATCGAGGATGTCGGCGCCGAATTTTCGGGCCACGCGCATGAAGTAGTCATACATGCGCTGTTTCAGGCGGCTCGCGTCTTCCATGCGGATGCTGAGGCTGGTCAGCACGCTCTCGAAAATGCGCGGCGGCGCGAAGTAGTAGGTCGGTCCGATCTCACGCAAGTCAGTCATCACGGTGTCGGCTGATTCCGGGCAGTTCACCGTGAACCCGGCGACCAGTGCCTGTGCATAGCTGAACAGGTGATCGCCCACCCAGGCCATTGGCAGATACGAGAGCACGTTGTCGTCGGCGCTGAGCCGGTCGAACTCGACACCGCCCTGCGCTGCCGTGATGAAGGCGCGATGGCTCTGACAAACGCCTTTGGGTTTACCGGTGGTGCCCGAGGTATAGAGCATGACCGATACATCGTCGGCCTTTCCCTGTGCGACTTCCTGATCGAAGCGGCCAGCGTTGGCAGCATCGGACTTGCGTCCGAGCTCACGCAGTTGCTCTAGGCTGATCAGCCCCGGCGCGTCGTAATTGCGCAGGCCACGTGGGTCTTCGTAGATGATGTGGCCGATCTGCGGCAGCGTCTCGCGTGCCTCCAGCAGTTTGTCGACCTGCTCCTGATCCTCGACGATAGCGAACTGGATCGTGGCGTTTTCAAGCACAAAGGTCATTTCGGCAGCGACGGCATCCTGATACATCGGTACCGCGACGCCGCCGAGTGACTGCGCGGCGGCGAAGGCCATGTAGAGCCGCGGCCGGTTGTCGCCGATGATGGCGAGATTGTCGCCACGCCGAAACCCGAGCGAAGCCAGACCCATCGCCATTTCGCGAACTTCCGTCGCGGTTTGCCGCCACGTCCAGCTTTGCCAGATTCCGAGATACTTTTCGCGCAGCGCGGGCGCATCCGGGCGAACCGCAGCATGCTGCAGCAGCAGGCGCGGAAAGGTATCGGGCGTAGCTGTGCCAGGAGCACCAGAAACTACAGACATGACAGGGCGATCCTCCTCGACACCGCTGACCAGTTCTTTCGGACTACGCTTGATGCACAGCATCATCGCGTTGTCCGCCATTCTTTTTGTGCGCTGACAATTTAGCAGTCGTGCAGCGCACAACGACAAAATGACCGCGCAAACAAAACCGACCGCAGGGTCGGGAATAAAATAAGTTTAAGTCTTATATAAGACTTGAGCGTTAGGGTTATCACTAATGAATGCCGGCGGAGGCGCATTTCCGTGTCTCCGGTTGTACGACGAGGGGCGCCGATCCGTCGCCATGGACGGTACAGAATTGACGACATGCCCGGTTTTCAGATTGAACATCTAGCGACGGTTGACTCAACCAATTCGCGGCTGCAGCAGATGGCGCTGGCCGGCGCTTGCCACCGCCGATGCCTCGTCGCCGACGTACAAACTGCTGGACGCGGTCAACGCGGGCGGCAATGGCTGGCGGCACCGGGCGCCGCGCTCCTGTTCAGTCTTGCCTGGCAGTTTCATCGCGGCTGCGCGCTGGACGGGCTCAGTCTGGCGGTGGGCGTGATGACGCTTGACGCCTTGCAGTCGCTCGGCATCGCCGATTTGCGCCTGAAATGGCCGAACGACATCCTGGCGCCAGCGCCCGTACTCGCACAAGAATCCGACGATGCGCCGCCAACCTTGGGCAAGCTTGGCGGCATATTGATCGAAACCGTTGCCAGTGGTGACGGAACTCGCACAGCCGTCATTGGTGTCGGGCTGAACCTGCGCTCGGTGCCGGCAGCAACGCTTTCACCCGGCGCGCTGCAACCGGTCTGCCTTGACGACCTGATCAGCGCCAAATTTGAGCGAGATGCGCTGCTGGAAACCCTGCTGGTGCATTACGACATCGGTCTTGCCCGTTTCGCGCAGGATGGCTTCGCGGCATTCCGCAATGCATGGTGGCGGGCGCGCGCCTACGGTGATGCGCCGTTGACGGCAAAGTTGCCGGATGGCAGCGAGTTGCAGGGGCACGTGACCGACGTTACGTCGCGCGGTGCGCTAGTGCTGGCCAGCGACTGGGGATTGCATACACTCGTCTCCGGGGAGGTATCCGTACGTGCTGCTCGTTCTTGATATCGGCAATACGCGACTGAAGTGGGCTGAATTCCACAATGGACAGATCGGCGCCCGTGGCGCGATCTTTCTGGCCGAAGTGGAGCACTTCGTCGAGCGTGCGGGTTTCGCGGCACGCGTGCCCGAGCGTGTGGTCGGCAGCCATGTGGCCAATCTGGTGTCGAAAGAGCGGGTTGAGCGGCAATTCGCCGCCCTCGGCCGCACGGTGCAATGGGTGGCGTCCAGCGCCTCGGCGTGCGGCGTACGCAATGGTTACGATGACCCGGCGCGGCTCGGCACCGACCGCTGGGCCGCGATGGTGGCAGCATGGCAGCGTGGCCACGCGCCCTGTATCGTGGCGTGCGCTGGCACGGCACTCACCGTCGATCAGCTTGACGATAACGGCCAGTTCCTCGGCGGCGCCATCGTTGCTGGCTATCACGCCATGCTCGGTGGCTTGGCCGGCAATACAGCGGCGCTGTCGGTGGATGCGGGCGACTGGGCCGCACAACCGACCAACACCCGCGATGCGCTTGCCACCGGTGCCATTGACGCGATGGTCGGCGCCATTGAGCGCGGGCACATGCGGTTGACGCAACGGCTGCGTGAGCGCGGCTCGCGGCTGACACCGCGCATCATCCTGACCGGTGGCAGTGCCTATCGTCTGCTGGCACACCTCCCCGAAGGAAACTCGGTGATCGACTCGCTGGTACTGGAAGGGGTGCGACTGCTGGCAGAATCGTGAGCAGTTCACCGTCCTTGCAATGAAAAAGCTGTTTATCTTCCTGCTGCTGGCCAACGCAGCGCTCTTCGCTTACGCCTATGTCGACCGCATGAACAGTGCGGCGCAAGCCAGCGCCGATCGCTACAAGCCGGTCAACCCCGAGCTGGTGAAGGTGTTGAGTGCCCAGCAGGTCGCCAAACTAGGGCCGGCCAAGGTCGCGCAATTGACACTCGCTTGTGCCGAATGGGGGCCATTTGCGGAGTCGGATCGCGGTCGCGCGGTCAAACTGCTGGAGCCGCTGGCGCTTGGCCGGACACTGTCAACCCGCCGCGTCGACGTTACCGCCGAACACTGGATCTATATCCCGCCGAAGCCCAACAAGCCATCGGCCGAGCGGGCGCTCGCCGAACTGAAAAAGAACAACGTCAACGACGGCGTCATCGTTCAGGAAAGCGGGCAGTGGAATTTCGCCATCTCGCTGGGTGCCTTTCGCAGCAAGGAAGCGGCCGATGCACGCCTGGCTGACGTGAAAGCGCATGGCATCAAGACCGCCACTTACCGGCAGCGCGAACAGACCGTCTCGCAGACGATGATCGTGCTGCGAGAACCCACCCAGGCCACAGTCAGCAAACTGGAAGAACTGAAGTCGCAGATTGCCGGCAGCACGGTCAACACGGGCGCCTGCCCGGAGGCCAAGGGATGACCTGGCGCGTCGCGCCGGCGCAGACGGGAGCTGATCTTGAAGACGCCCGCGCTCTGATGCGACGCTATGCGGAATGGACCGGTGTCAACCTCTGCTTTCAGAATTTCGACGCCGAGCTTGCCGCATTGCCCGGCAAATATGTGCCTCCGGCGGGCCAGCTGTGGCTAGCCCGCGATGGCGAAGGCGCTGCCAAAGGCGTGATCGCCGTGCGTCCGATTGACGCGAGCGATTGCGAAATGAAGCGTCTGTGGGTGGAACCCGGCACTCAGGGCAGCGGCCTTGGGCGCACGCTGGCGACCACGGCGATCGCTTTCGCGCGTGACGCAGGTTATGTTCGAATGAAACTCGACACCCTGCGTGGCCGCATGCCTGCGGCAATATCGCTCTATCGAACACTTGGGTTCGTCGAATGCGAGCCCTACATCCACAACCCTGAACCTGATGTGCTGTACATGGCGCTCGATCTTGTGCCCGCCGCGTAACCGCACGTCACTTCCTTTCCATGAATCCTGACTACATCATCGTCGGCGCCGGCACCGCCGGCTGCGTGCTTGCCAACCGCCTGTCCGAGGACGGCCGCAATTCGATTTGTCTGCTTGAGGCTGGCCCGCGCGACAACTATCTGTGGATTCACATTCCGATTGGCTATGCCAAGACGATGTTCCACCCGGTCTACAACTACGGCTACTACACCGAGCCGGACGCGAACATGAATGGTCGCAAGATCTACTGGCCGCGCGGTCGCGGGCTGGGCGGATCGTCGTCGATCAATGGGCTTATCTACATTCGTGGCCAGTCGGCTGACTACGACCGCTGGAGCGAGGCCGGCAACAACGGCTGGTCGTGGCGCGAAGTGTTGCCATACTTCATCAAGAGCGAGCACAACAGCGACGCCAGGCTGGTTGCCAATGGCACGCACGGGCAGGGTGGCCCGTTGTGGGGCACCACCATTCCCGAGCCACATCCGCTGATGGATGCGATCGCCGCCGCTGGCGAGGAGCTTGGCGTGCCGCGCACCATCGACTTCAACAGCGGTGATCAGGAGGGCGTGGGCTACTACCAGCTGTTCACCAAAAACGGCTGGCGCTGCTCCACGGCGGTGGCCTATCTGCGCCCGGCGCAGAAGCGCAAAAACCTGCGCACCGAGGTCAATGCGCAGGTGACGCGCGTGCTGTTCGAGGGCGCCCGCGCCGTGGGTGTGGAGTATGTGCAGCACGGCAAGACCATTACCCTGCGCGCCAACCGCGAGGTGCTGCTGACGGCGGGGGCGCTGCAAAGCCCGCAGTTGCTGATGCTCTCCGGCATCGGGCCGGAGGCGCATCTGCGCGAGCAGGGCATCGCCATTCGACAGGCACTGCCAGGTGTCGGCCAAAACATGCAGGACCATCTGCAGTTGCGCCTGATGTTCAAGGTTAAAAAGCCGATCACCACCAACGATGACCTGCAGAGCAGCTGGCGCAAGTTCGAGATGGGCTGGAAGTGGATCACGCGTCGCGCTGGACCGCTGGCGATCGGCATCAATCACGGCGGCATGTTCACACGTGTCTTGCCGGAGTCAGCGACGCCGGACATCCAGTTTCACTTCGCTACGCTGTCGGCAGAGATGGCCGGCGCGCCCACGCACCCGTGGAGCGGCTGCACATTCTCGGTGTGCCAGTTGCGCCCCGAGTCGCGCGGCGAGATCAGGCTCAAATCCACCGATCCGCTGTTGCCGCCGGCGATGCACTCGAACTATCTGTCGCGCGAGACAGACATCCGCTGCGCCATTGCGTCCGTCCGCTTCGCCCGCAAACTCGCCCGAACGCAGGCGCTGCAATCGCTGATTGGCGAGGAATACCGCCCCGGCGACAGCGCCGAGAGCGACGACGAAGTGCTCGCCTTCGCGCGGCAGTACGGCGCCACCATCTTTCACCCCAGCGGCACCTGCAAGATGGCCCCGGCGGATGACCCGATGGGCGTGGTCGACACCCGCCTGCGCGTGCGCGGCGTTGCCGGACTGCGAGTGATCGACTGTTCGATCATGCCCATGCTGGTGTCGGGCAACACCAACGCTCCGGTGGTGATGATCGCGGAGAAAGCGGCCGACATGATCAAGGCCGATAACCTGCACGCACTGTAGGAGCGGCTACGCCGCGATCGGCCGGCACACCCAGTCAATTTCAGGGTTGGAGCGAACGACCACCGCAGCGATCACGGCGAAGTTTGATCCCACGGCGCAAAGTCACAGAGAACTGCAGCAATGACACCCTTCGCCAAACTCCCCGCCCCGCCTTACTACGCCGTCATCTTCTCATCAAAGCGCACGCCGGGTGAGGATGGCTACGGCGACATGGCCGACCGCATGGTCGAGCTGGCCTCACAGCAGCCCGGCTATCTCGGCGTTGAATCCACCCGCGACGCTGACGGCTTCGGCATCACCGTCTCCTACTGGCAGGACGAAGCGTCCATCGCGAACTGGAAGAAGAACGCCGAACACCAGCTGGCACAGCTGTATGGGCACGAGCGCTGGTACGAGCATTTTGAGCTGCGTGTGGCGAAGGTGGAGCGGGCGTACGGAAAGCGGTGACAATTACGTGACAGGTCGCGAGCAAAGTCGCGCCACAAGGAGAGATCATGTACACCTGCTGCCGTTATTACGGGCTTGAGGGGCTGACCGGTCACGAGGGCGATGCCTCATTCACGGTTGAGGTCAATCACTTCACGTTTGGCCCTGGTTGCCTGCGCGAGGCGGGCTCGCATGCGCGGGCGCTGGGCATGCGGCGCGTGGCGCTCTACACCGACAAGCAGGTCAACGCCCTGCCGTACGTGGCGACGGTGAAGCGTTCGCTGGAGGCGGCGGGCTGCGAGGTGGCGATTTACTGGGAATGCGAGGTCGAGCCGACGGATCGCTCGTTCCGTGCGGCGGCAAAGTTCGCGCAGGAGGGCAACTTCGACGGCTTCGTCTCGGTGGGCGGCGGCTCGGTGATGGACACCACCAAGGCCGCGAATCTCTATGCGACCTATCCGGATGACTTCCTCGCCTACGTGAACGCGCCCATCGGGCAGGGCAAGGCGGTGCCGGGGCCGCTCAAGCCGCACATCGCCTGCCCGACGACCTGCGGCACGGGAAGTGAAGTCACCGGCATCGCCATCTTCGACTTGCTCGAACAGCAATGCAAGACAGGCATCCTCTCGCGTCACCTGCTGCCGTCGCGCGCGCTGGTGGACCCGGAGGTTACGCACACGCTGTCGCCCGCGATCATCGCCGCCAACGGCTTTGACGCGCTGTCACACGCGCTGGAGAGCTACACCGCGCGACCGCACTCCGCGAAGGCCAAGAACTACGAAGGCTTCGACGGCGCCAGACGCCCGATGAACCAGGGTGCCAACCTGTGGAGCGACATGGGTGCGCGCGAAGCACTGCGCCTGATCGGGCAGAACCTGGTGCGTGCGGTTAACGACCCGAGCGACGAGCAGGCGCGCGGCGCCGTCATGTATGCCGCGCTGGTGGCCGGCATGACCTTCAGCAACGCAGGCTGCCATCTGCCACACGGCATGAGCTACGCGGTAAGTGGGCTTGTACGTGACTACAAACCGCCTGCCGGTTACCCGCAGGACGCGCCGATGGTGCCGCACGGCATGAGCGTGGTGCTCAATGCGCCCAGCGTCTACCGCTTCACCGGCGAGGCGGCACCGGAGCGTCACCTGGAAGGCGCGCAGTTCCTCGGGGCAGACACGCGTGGCGCCACGACAGCCGACGCAGGCGAGGTGGTCGCGAAGAAGCTGATCGAGATGATGCGCGCCGTGCACTTCCCGAACGGGCTCAACGCCGTGGGCTACACCGAAGCCGACGCCGACACACTCGCCGACCGTGCCTACCCGCAACAGCGCGTCATCAAAAACGCCCCGCGCGACGTGACCAAAGCCTCGCTGGCGGAACTGTTCAAGGGGGCGATGCGGTATTGGTAGGGCCACAGCGGCTCGCACAGTCATCTCAACCGCTCCTCCATGCGCATGACTCAACGATGGTTCACAACACAAGTTGTGCGAGCGCGACGTTATCTGATCGCTACCGCCGCAGCTTGCTTCGCCGTTTTTGCGAATTCTGCAGACATTGAGTACACGCTGCGGCAAGCAACATGCGATTCGAAACCCTGTTTGCGCATTGAGTTGACATTTGCGAATGATCGGCTGACCACCACCGCACTTCGCCTCCCGTCGGACTATGCAGGTAGCACGGGGGCCGTGTCCGCAGTGCGAGAACTTCGAGCAAGCGGGAAGCAACCTATTGAATTGAAACCCGCCGACAGCGGCCTAGTGCGGCTTGACACCGAAGTGAACGAACGCGTGACGGTGAACTACTTGCTGCTTTCCGGCGCAGACCAGCTTTCAGGGTTGAAGCTATCGACGACATATTTGCCCGTGATCGAACCGAAACGCGCAAGATTGCTCGGCTACACGGCGTTGGTTATTCCACTGCTACCCCAGCTTACAGGTCGTACGGCGTCGTTGCGCTTTCTTGACGCGCGTGGTGAGCCCATGTTCGTGCGAACCAATCTTGGCCCGCCTGGCGAGCGAATTGAGTTTCATTGGAGTGCTGCAGCAATTGGTGCCAGTGTCATGTTCGCAGGTGACTATGTGGCTCATATGACCGACCACATCGGTACCGGCGCTGGCGCTGCCGGCGTGACTCTGCTCGTCAGCGGTAACGAACCAGCATGCCGCGATTTCGACGCAATGGCGCGGAGCATCGCAGTCGTGAAGCAGGCGATTGACGGCTACTGGGGCTCCACCAGTGATACCCAGCTTATCTACTTTGGCGAAATCACAGACAGCAGAAGTTCGATGAAAGGCTCGGCGTTCGGCAACGTCTTTCTCACGTTTGCCACAGCGAGCCGCGCGGGAAGCGAACTGATCGACCTCTGGATGCATGAGCTAAATCACGCCTGGCTGCCGCAGCGCATGCTAAGTCCGGGTGGTCGCCGCGAGAAGGAGTTCTTTTGGTTTACCGAAGGCTTCACGGAGTACGTCACACACTGGTTGCTGCAAGAAAGCGGCATCAGGGGTAAAGGCTCCCTGTCGGAAGCTCTGCTTCAAGCGCGGCAGCGACTGAGTGAGATCGCGTTCCCCGAGCCTTACGCCGCGCTTGACGAGCGGTTTCACAAGGACTTGTCCGCTTTCAGGCAGGTATACGACCGCGGCCTTTTGCTTGCAGCGCTATGGGACATCGAGATACAGCAGAAGTCGGACGGCACACGGAGCCTCCGGGACGTGTTACGTGGGCTAATCACAGACGGCGGCGAGCGCGTTTCCCTTGATGTCAAAGTCATCGAACAAGTCATGGGCGCAGGAGGTGTTGCTGATGCTGCTGGTGACATTGATCGATTCGTCAACCAAGGACGTGTTCCTCCTGCCACGGCGCTGGGGCGGTATCGCACAGTAACGCGATAGCGCGATAACAGCCTTCGTAATCGCAGAAACAATGAAAGACGGCCGCAATTGCGGCCGTCTTTGAGGACTGTACGGAGTTTCGTCTAGTGCCCGAGAATCTTCGACAGGAAGTCCTTTGACCGATCCGTCTGCGGATTATTGAAAAAGTCGTGCGGATTGTTCTGCTCGACGATCTGACCCTGGTCCATGAAGATCACGCGATCGGCGACGGCCTTGGCGAAACCCATTTCGTGGGTGACGCAGAGCATGGTGATGCCCTGATTGGCCATTTCCACCATGACGTCGAGCACTTCCTTGATCATTTCCGGGTCGAGCGCCGAGGTGGGCTCATCGAACAGCATGATCTTCGGTGTCAGGCACAGCGCGCGCGCGATCGCCACCCGCTGTTGCTGACCGCCGGAAAGTTGCAGCGGGTATTTGCCAGCCTGCTCGGCGATGCGCACACGCTTGAGTTGCGCCATCGCCTTTTCTTCCGCTTCCTTCTTCGGCACCTTGCCGACGTACATCGGTGACAGCGTGAGGTTCTCCAGCACCGTGAGGTGGGGGAAGAGGTTGAACTGCTGGAACACCATGCCCACGTCCTTGCGGATGCGGTCAATGGCCTTGACGTCGTCGGTCAGCTCGGTGCCATCGACGATCAGGTGACCTTCCTGATGCTCCTCAAGCCGGTTGATGCAGCGGATCATCGTTGACTTGCCGGAGCCGGACGGCCCACAGATCACGATGCGCTCACCGCGCTTCACCTGCAGGTTGATGTCACGCAACACGTGGAAGTTGTTGCCATACCACTTGTTGACCTTGTCGAAGACGATGATGTTGTCTTGTGCCTGGGTTGTCATGTTGGTCGTCCCCGGTTAGCGCAGTTTGGATTTATTGACCTGCTTCTCGATCCACAGGCTGTAGCGGCTCATGGCGAAGCAGAAGGCGAAATAGATCGCCACGATGAACAGATAGCCCTCAAGTTTGTAAGGCCGCCAGTCGGCGTCGGAATTGAGCGCAAGGCCCAGCGACCCGGTCAACTCATACATCGACACGATGGAGACGAGCGAGGTGTCCTTGAACAGCGAAATGAAGTTGTTCATGATGCCGGGCACCACCATCGCGAGCGCCTGCGGCAGGATGATCTTGAACTGCGTCTGCCAGTACGACAGGCCCAGCGACGCTGCGGCTTCGGTTTGGCCCTTTGGCATCGCCTGCAGGCCACCGCGAATGACTTCGGCCATGTAAGCTGCGGCAAACAACGTGATGCCGGCCAGCGCACGGATCAGCACGTCAATGGTGAGCCCTTGCGGCATGAACAGAGGGAACATGAACGACGCCATGAACAGCACCGAGATCAACGGCACGCCACGCACCAACTCCACATAAATGGTGCAAAAGGTGCGGATCGCCGGCAGTTGCGAGCGGCGGCCCAAGGCCACCAGCAGAGCGAGCGGGAACGCAAGCACGAGCGAGATCGTCGTGAGCATGATGGTCAATGGCAGGCCACCCCAGCGGTCAGTGGTGACTGTGGTGAGGCCGAAATAGCCGCCAGACATCAGGACAAAGTAAATGGCGATCACGACGATCCACAACACCGCGAGCCACTTGTTCCAGAACACGCGTGTACAGCTTGCGACCACCAGCGCCACCATCAGCAGCGTGGCTATCAGCGGCCGCCATTGCTCGTCGAACGGGTATCGGCCGAACAGGATCAGGCGGTACTTCTCCTTGATCACACCCCAGCAGGCACCGACGCCATCGGCGCGACAGGCGTCGGCGTTGGCAACCGTCGTCGCCGTGAACACCGCCCAGTTGAGGAACTTGGGCAGAAAGTAAAGCAACAGTCCGCCAACGATCAGGGTGGTCAGCGTACTCTGCCAGCTACCGAAGAGGTTGGTGCGAATCCACGGCACCAGACCTTCGGTCTTGACCGGGGCGGGGCGGGGCGGCAGCGATTGAAAGATGATGGTTTCAGCCATGATGTTTTCCTACCGCTCCTTGATGGCTGACTTTGCGTTGTACCAATTCATGAAGAACGAGGTGGACAACGACGTGGTGAGATAGACCAGCATGATGATTGCGATGCATTCCACCGCGCGGCCGGTCTGATTGAGCGCCGTATTGGAGATCGACACCACGTCCGGGTAACCGATCGCCACCGCCAGCGACGAATTCTTGGTGAGATTCAGATACTGGTTGGTCATCGGCGGGATGATCACGCGCAGCGCCTGCGGCAGCAGCACCTTCTGCATTTCCTGGCCTTTGCTGAGGCCCAGCGCTTGCGCGGCTTCGCTTTGCCCACGGGCAACCGACTGGATGCCCGACCGTACAACCTCGGCCACGAAGGCGGCGGTATAAAGGACCAGCCCCATCAGCACCGCCATGAATTCCGGTGTCAGCGAGCCGCCGCCTTCGACTGCGAATTCACCCTTCTTCGGCACTACCCACGTGGTCGGCATGCCGCCTGCAACCCAACCGGCCAGTGCACCCGCGATTACGATGATGAGTGGCACCAGAAACATGCTGCCCAGCTGGCCGGTTTCTTCAAATCGTTTCACCGTGCGACGACGAAACAGCCAGGCTGCCACCAGCCCGATTGCAGCGCCAGCCATCGTGGACAAGTGCGAGGCCGACCACTCCGGGATCGGGAAAGACATGCCACCCTTGCTCAGGAAGAAGGGACCGATGTTCTTTGCTTCCGAGATTTCGGGCAGCAGCTCGGTGAACAGCAGGTACCACATGAGCAACTGAATCAGCACCGGCACGTTGCGGAACAGTTCAACGTACGCCTGGCAAAGCCCACGCACGAGTCCGTTGCGCGAAAAGCGCCCGACACCGATCATGGTGCCAAGGAGGGTGGTCAGCACAATGCCAACGATGGCAACGCGCAACGTGTTGCTGACACCAATCAGGAATGCCTTCCAGTAAGGGTCGTTGGAGTCGAAATGGAAGAGTGATTCGCCGATGTCGAAACCGGCCGGCGATTTCAGGAA
Organism: Casimicrobium huifangae; assembly: GCF_009746125.1. Classification (NCBI taxonomy): domain Bacteria; kingdom Pseudomonadati; phylum Pseudomonadota; class Betaproteobacteria; family Casimicrobiaceae; genus Casimicrobium; species Casimicrobium huifangae. Next base: position 3,788,021 of record NZ_CP041352.1, on the reverse strand, counting down.
GTCGAAACCGCCCTGAATGCCACGGATCCGCATGTTCTCGGCGGTGTTGTGGGCCAGGAACCAGGCGACACCGCCGATCAGGATGACCGCGATGATCTGGTAGAGAAGTCCGCGGAAGGCTTGGCTGCGCCAGGACCAGTCACGCTTTTTGGGTGGAGTTCGTGGTGCAACTGCCATGCATTTCCCCGCTATGGTTTTGTTATCCGGCAATCAGGATTTCTTGCTGATCCTGTTAGAGGGAATGAGCTGATGGCAACGCCACCAACGCCTTCTCGCTAACCCTCTCCCGGACGGGGAGAGGATTGGTTCGACATTAACTGCCGAATCGAACCAAGGTTCAGACGCAGCGAGGGGGATGCAGTGCCAGGCGCTTGTCGGCGACGCGTACTGGTGTACGCGAGCCGGCAAGCAACGACGCAATGCGCCCGCGCAGCAAGTCTTAGCGAACAGGGTAGGCGTACATCAGCCCGCCCTTGTTCCAGAGGTTGTTCGCACCACGCGGCAGCTTGAGCGCCGACTTCGGACCGACGTTGCGCTCGAAGATCTCACCGTAGTTACCGGTCGCCTTCAGCGCACGGGCCATCCATTCCTTGTCGAGACCGAGCAGCTTGCCCGTATCTTCCGTGGTACCGAGGATGCGTTGCACCACCGGGTCCTGGCTCGACTTCTGCTGATCGACGTTGGCTTGCGTGATGCCGTACTCTTCCGCCTCGAGCAGGCCGTGGATGACCCACTTGGTGATCGCGAACCACTCGTCATCACCACGGCGGACCATCGGGCCGAGCGGTTCTTTCGAGATCAGTTGCGGCAGGATCACGTGCTCGTCAGGGTTCTTCGCTTCCTTGTTGCGTACCGAGGCGAGACCGGATGCGTCGGTGGTGTAAGCCACGCAGCGACCCGAGAAGTAGGCGCCGGTGGCGGCTTCCACTTTTTCGAACACGACAGGCTTGATGCCGAGGCCGTTGGCTTTGGAGAAGTCAGTCAGGTTCTTCTCGGTCGTGGTGCCGGACTGCACGCAGACGGTCTGCCCCTTGAGCTGCTTGGCGTCCTTGATCTTCGACTTGGTGGTGACCATGAAGCCCTGGCCGTCATAGTAGGTGACGCCAGTGACATGCAGACCGAGCGAAGCATCACGCGTCAGCGAGAAGGTCGTGTTACGCGACAGGATGTCCACTTCGCCGGATTGCAGCGCGGTGAAGCGTTGCTGCGCGTTGAGCGGAACCCATTTCACCTTGTTGGCATCGCCCAGCACGGCCGCGGCGATTGCCTTGCACACGTCAACGTCAAGGCCCGTCCAGTTGCCGGATGCATCCGCCTGCGAGAACCCGGCGAGACCGGTGTTGACGCCGCAAACCACCTGGCCATTTTTCTTGATCTTGTCGAGCGTTGCACCAGCATGGGCCGGAACTGACGCCAGTGCACCGATCGCGAGCAGCGCACCAAGCGCCACCTTGGTCTTGGAAATCATCATTGTTTGGGTTCTCCTTCAATTTGAGCGAAATGAAACACGAGCGCAGCCATGCAATACATCACGGCGTCCTTCCTGTGACACCATCGTGTCCAGCCTGTGACACCGCTGCGCCTGTTCGGCGGGCATTACACCAGAGATTGCTATCAGCTGCATACGCAAACGGCATGCCATGATACGGATTTCAAAAAACGCGGGTGTACGAGCGCGGGACTGCGGGAAATCCCTAATTTGCGGCGCAAGAAGATTGCGCCGGAACGGCCTGCAGTATCGGAAATTACCGATACGGCCGGATCGGCCCTAGCCGATCAGATGCAGCTCAAGTGACGACACACCCCGCTGGGTGCCGAGCAATACGATGGCATCGCCGCTTTCGAACACGAACTCATCCGCCGGGCGCGGCAGCCGGGTACCGCCGCGACGAATCTGGGTGACCTCGACATCGCCGCCACGGAAGGCGGCGGCGACCTCGCCCCAGGTGCGGCCCACGGCGTTGGCGCCGCTGCCAAGATGCACGGTGTGAAGCAGACGGGCGTCATCCTCGTTTTCGTTGCCGTCACTGGCGCCGCGATAAAAGCCCTGAAACAGGCTGTAGCGTTCTTCCCGGACTGCGCGGATGCGGCGCAGCACTTTTGATAGCGGTGTGCCGAGCAGCAGCAGCGAATGCGAGGCCAGCATCAGGCTGCCTTCGAGCACTTCCGGCACTACCTCGGTGGCACCGGCGGCCAGCAGCCGCTCAATCGGTTCCTCGTCAGTGGTGCGCACCACGATTGGCAGATCGGTGCGTATCGCGCGCGTGGTGCCGACGATTTTCAGCGCGGCTTCGAGATCGGCAAACGACACCACCAGCGCGCGTGCCCGCTCGACACCGGCGGCGATCAGAGCCTCGCGCCGGCGGGCGTCGCCGAACACCACGTCATGAGTCCGGCCGGCGGTATCGCCAACACTGCCGATGGCTTCGCGCACGCGCTCCGGGTCATGATCAAGCGCGACGAAGCTGACGCCCTCGGTGTCGAGCAGCCGCGCCAGATATTGCCCGCTGCGGCCAAAACCGCAGATGACGACGTGGTCCTGCCGGCCCATGCTTTCCGAGGCGATCTTGAAGATGTCGGCGGAGCGGGCGAGGAAGTCGTTGGCCGTGATCCGCTTGTTGATGCGTTCGGCGATGCGCGGCAGGAAGGGCGCCAGCAGCATCGAAATCAGCATCGCTGCGATGGCCACCTGTGCCGCCTGAGAGGGCAGCGCGCCGGTCGTCAGCCCCAGCGTCAGCAACACAAAGCCAAACTCGCCACCGGGCGCGATCAGCGCGGCGGCGATGTTGGCGTCCGCCGTTTTCAGGCCAAAGTAGCGCGCCAGCGGTTGCAGCACCGCTGCCTTGCCGGCGATCAGCAATACCACTGCCAGCGCAACCCAGACGAACTGCTGCAGCACCATGCCGCCGTCGAGCTGCATGCCCACCGAGATGAAGAACATGCCCAGCAGCACATCGCGGAATGGACGGATGTCATCTTCCACCTGCAGCTTGTATTCGGTCTCGGCGATCAGCATGCCGGCGACAAAGGCGCCCAGCGCGTGCGGCAGCCCTGCGATGTGGCACAGCCAGGCCAGCAGCAGCGTCACCAGCAGCACGTTCAGCATGAACAGCTCGCCGGTCTTGCGCTGCGCCACGATACGGAACCACGCCCGGAGCACCGGCTGCCCAAAGCCAAGCAGCAGGCCGAGCAGCACCACGACTTTGGTGATCAGCCAGCCGGTTTCGGCCATGCTCGTCTGCGCGCCCACGCCGAGCGCGGGCAGCACGATCAAGAGCGGCACCACGGCGAGGTCCTGGAACAGCAGCACGCCGATCACCGGTTTCGCCACTGGCGCGGATAGCTCGTTGCGCTCGGCCAGCAGCTTGATGCCGATCGCCGTTGACGACATCGCCAGCGCAGCGCCGAGCACCACGGCGGAGGCGAAGCTCTGCGCCAGCGCCAGCGCAATCAGCGCAAACAGCAGCAGGGAGAGCAGGTACTGTGCCGAGCCGAGCCCCAGCACCAGCCGCCGCATCGAGCGGAACTGTGGCAACGAAAATTCGAGCCCGATCGAGAACATCAGGAAGACGATGCCGTATTCCGCAATCGCGCGCGCCTGCGCCGAATCGGGGATCAGCTTGAACGCCTGCGGCCCCAGCAGCATGCCGACGGTCAGATAGCCCAGCAATGACGGCAGCCCCAGCCGGCGACAGACGCCGACCGACAGCACGCTGGCGGCAAGCACGACGACGACAAGGGCAAGCGGCGAATTCATGACTCGAATCTAGCAGAGGTTTGCACGTCTGAGCTCGCGAAGCAATTTCGAAACGCTCGACCGGTCCGCCGCTGCCAGCTCGACAACATTGGCGTGGCGGCCCGCAGTTTTGAGGCGATGGCCGTTCGCGGTTATCGTTGAGCGCCGGGCACCGATGATCCGGGGTGGTCCGCAACAGGGGGATTGATGACGACGCAACAAATTGTGCTCAGCACGGTGCTGGCACTGATGGTATTTTCGGTGGCGCTCGAACTCCGCGTGGACGACTTCCGCCGCGTGCTGCAGACGCCGAAAGCCGTGCTCTGCGGGCTGATCCCGCAGTTCATCCTGCTGCCGATCGGCACCTGGCTGGCGACGCTGGCGCTCGATTTGCCCGCCAACGTGGAGGCCGCGATGATCCTCGTTGCTGCCTGCCCTGGTGGCAGCCTCAGCAACGTGGTGACGCACTTCGGCCGCGGCAACACCGCGCTCTCGGTCAGCGTGTCAGCGGTGGCCTCGGTGATTGCGCTGTTTGCCACGCCGTTCAACTTTGGCTGGATGATCGCTACCAACCCGGCGACGGCGGGCTGGCTGCGCGAGCTGAATCTCGACGCGTCCGGCATCTGGGTCAGCCTGCTGGTGATGCTGGCGATCCCGATGGCGCTCGGCTTGCTGTTCTCGCACCGCTTTCCGTCATTGACGGGCCGGATTCAGAAGCCGCTGGCGAACTTTTCGCTGGCAGCGCTGCTCGCTTTCATCGTGCTTGGACTGGTGAAGGAGCGGCAACTGCTCACGCTGGGCCTGTTGCCGATGCTGGCCATCGTGATCCTGCACAACGCCAGCGGTTTGCTGTTCGGCTGGCTGACCAGCGTTGCGATGGGCGTCAGCGTGCGCGACCGCCGGGCCGTGATGATTGAGGGCGGCATGCAGAACTCCGGCCTCGCGCTGGGCATCATCGCGGTGCAGTTCAACTCCGACCTTGGCATGGTCATCATCGCCAGCCTCTGGGGAATCTGGCACATTGTCAGCGGCATGACCTGCGCGCTCTACTGGCGACGAATTGACGCCCGATCGGCGGCGCTTCCGGCGAGCGGCTAGCCGCAAACGCAGCGCCGCAGCCGGGCATTCACGGTTAATGGCTTTCGATGGAGATCCCCATTCGAATTGGGCTCATGGCGGTAAAACGCCTGAAATCGACTTGCCGGCGTTTATACCCATGAGCCCTTATCCAACCGGGCTTTGACTAAAAAGCTGATAGCCAGCAGTTCTAAAACTTCACCTGCGCACCCAGCTCCAGCACCCGATTGGTCGGGATCTGGAAGTACGCCGTAGCCGATTGCGCGTTGCGTGACATCACGCTGAACAGGCGCTGCCGCCAGATCGAAATCCGCGTGCAGGGGTTGGGCACCAGCACTTCGCGCGAGACGAAGAACGAGGTATCCATCATCTCGAAATCGATGCCGTGCTGTTTGGCGTGCGCCAGTGCCTTCGGGATGTCCGGCGCGTTCATGAAGCCATAGCGCACGATCATGCGGTAGAAGCCGTGACCGAGGTCGGTCACCTCCAGCCGCTTCGCCCGCGTCACCAGTGGCACGTCCTCGAACTGCACATGCAGCACGATGTTGCGCTCATGCAGCACCTTGTTGTGCTTCAGGTTATGCAGCATCGCGGCCGGCATCTCGTCGGGGGCCGAGGTCATGAACACGGCTGTGCCCTGCACCCGCGACGCGTCACGCGACAGCGCCTCAATCATCGGCGCCAGCGGCAGCGCGGTCTGCTGCCGCTGCTCGGCCATCAGGTTGCGGCCGCGCTTCCAGGTGGTCATGAACACCAGCACCACGGCAGCGATCAGCAGCGGAAACCAGCCACCGTCGGGGATTTTGATCACGGTGGACGCCAGCAGCGACACGTCGACAATGGCAAACACGGCAACAGCGATTGCAGCGGCCAACTTGTGCCACTTCCACAAACCGTAGGCGACCACCGCAAAGAGCACGGTGTCGATGCACATCGCCCCCGTCACTGCCAGGCCGTAGGCAGCCGCGAGGTTGTCGGTACTGCGGAAGGCGAGCACCACGATCAGCACCAGCACGAACAGCGTCCAGTTTACTGCGGGCAGGTAGATCTGCCCTTCGGAGCGGTGTGAGGTGTGGATCACCTGCATGCGTGGCAGGAAGCCGAGCTGAATGCCTTGTCGCGCGATCGAAAACGCGCCCGAGATGACCGCCTGCGAGGCGATGATCGACGCCAGCCCGGCGAGGATCACCATCGGGATCAGGAATGAATGCGGCACCTGGTCATAAAACGGGTGCATGGTGCATTTCGCCTGCTCACCGCAGGTCTTCAGGATCAGCGCGCCCTGCCCGAAGTAATTGAGCACCAGCATCGGCATCACGAAGACAAACCACGCCACGCGGATCGGCTTGCGGCCAAAGTGGCCCATGTCGGCATAAAGTGCCTCGGCGCCGGTGACGGCGAGCACCGCCGAGCCCAGCACTACGATGAAGAGGCCGGGGTTGTGCGCCAGAAAGGCCAGCGCGTACCACGGGTTCAGCGCAAAAAACACGCGCGGGTTGGATGCGATGTGGAAGATGCCGAGTCCGCCGAGCACCACAAACCAGAGCACCATCATCGGGCCAAACCAGGCGCTGACCTTGCCAGTACCGGTGCGCTGCACATAGAAGAGGCCAATCAGGATCACCACAGTAACCGGCACCACCGCGACCAGCCAGTCCTCGTTGATTTCCTTCAGCCCTTCCATCGCGCCGAGCACGGACACGGCCGGCGTCACAATCGAATCGCCAAAAAACAGCGACACGCCAAAGATGCCAAGCAGCGTGAGCCAGCGCCGTCGTTTGGCGTTGCTGGCGGTGCGCAGGGCCATCGCCAGCAGCACCATGGTGCCGCCTTCGCCCTGGTTGTCGGCGCGCAGGATGACCAGGGCGTACTTGATCGCCACCACGATGGTCAGCACCCAGAAGATCAGCGACAGCAAGCCGAGCACGTTGGCCTCGGTATAGGCAATCGCGTGCGCCTTGTTGAAGAACACCTCTTTCATTGTGTAGAGGGGCGAGGTGCCGATGTCGCCGTAGACCACGCCGACCGCACCGAGCGCCAGAGCGGCGAGGTGTTTGCCACTCATGTGCTTTGCGTCTTGCGACGCATGAGAACTCATGGTTCTTGTTCTTCTCGGAGGAAAGAGCGCGAATTGTATGCCTGATTTTTCGCTTTTGTGCGGCGCAGCAAAATTGCCAATGTCATCGCAGGAAAGTGTTTTATTCAGGCCCGGTTGAGCGGCAGGTTGAGCAGCAGGTTCTGCGGTTTCAGTTTCAGATGATTCTCGCTGTCGATTGCCATCGCCAGATAAACCGGACGTCCGGCAATCGCCGGGCGCATGTCGGCCGGATCGTCAAAACGCAGCTCGAACAGGCAGAGCAGCTGCTCCATGCGACCGTCTTCCACTGTTTCGCGGTTGTAGAGATCGTTGAGTACGCTGCTGGCGACGGCGTCGAGCCCGACATGCCATACCCACTGCTTGTCGTCGATCTCGCGGCGGTGCTGGATGCTGACACCGACGCCGAGAAAGTGTTTCACCCAGCGCTCCAGCACGCGCATTAGCGCATCCAGCGCCGGCTGGCCGCGATTGAGGCTGACCGCGAGATCGAAGCGCTCGTCGCGTTGCCAGTAGATTTCGGCGTTGTCTGCCGACAGCACATCAAGATCGATGGATCGCGTCGGGGTGTTCTGCTTGCGCAGCAGTTCGCCGAGCGAGCCAAAGCCGCCGGTCTCGGCGAGACGCTCGACAGTTTCATCGTCTGCCGCCATCACGGCACCATCGTCGAGCACCGAGATCTTCTGCACGCGGAACAGGCACTCCGCCATACGCGCCTGTAGCGGATCGGCGTCCTGACCAAGGATGTGTTGAAGGAAGATCTGGGTGAGCAGGAAGACAAAGATGGGCGGCACGTCGACCCCGTCACCGCGGAACAGGTTGACGTAGGCGGCCTCCAGCGTTGGCGCCGCCAGCAAGCGGTCGCGAAAGCGCAGCAGCACACGATAGTTGGCCTGGGCGTCGGGGTCGGCGATAGACAGCAATTCGCCGCCGGCGACCGCGCGGCGAGGGGTCGCCATCAGCGCATCGTGCAGCCGCAGCTCGGCATCGCAGGATTCTGCGACCGGCGCCACTTCTGGCCGCAGGAACAGGCTGCGCAGAAAGTCATCGCTTACGGTGAGCGCGTCGCCCTGCTTGTGCAGGAGCTTATAACCCGTAGAAGCCCAGAAATCAGGCATGAAACCACCGCATCGCCATAAGATTGATCGTCAGTCGCAAGCGTAATGGAAGCGCTTGGTGCGTCTGTTGGCAAGGGCTTTGCTTGCCACACCAAATCGACAAACCTCGGGGAACATTCATGAGTCTGATCACCCGCCTGCAGACCGCAGCGCTCGTTGCCACCCTCTGCGCCAGCGCCCATGCGGCCTGGCCAGACAAGCCGATCAAGCTGATCGTCACCTTTGCGCCGGGCGGCGCCAGCGATATCGTGGCACGCACCATTGCCGAGCCGCTGGGGCAAAAGCTTGGCCAGCCCGTGGTGGTGGACAACCGGCCCGGCGCTGGCGGCAGCGTCGGCGGCCTCGCCACTGTGCAGGCGCCGGCTGACGGCTACACGCTGATGATGGCTAATTCCACACCGCTGTCGATCGGTCCGTTTGTGCTCGACAGGCAGCCGTACGACCCGGTCAAGCAGTTCACCCACGTTTTCTATGCTGGTTCGGCGCCGGTGCTGTTCATGGCCAGCCCCAAAGCCGGCATCAATTCGCTGGCGGATCTGGCCAAACAGGCTACCAGCAAGGACGGCATTTCATTCGGCAGCGGCGGGCCCGCCAGCATCGGCCACATCAGCGGCGAATTCTTCAAGGCGCTTGCGAAGGGCAACATGCAGCACGTTGCCTACAAGGGCGGCGCGCCGATGACGACGGATCTGCTCGGCGGTCAGATTCCGGTGGGTATCGACGTCATCACCGCTTTTGTGCCGCTGGTCAAGGGCGGGCAAGTGAAGGGGTTGGCTGTGACTTCGGCGGGACGTTCGCCACTGCTGCCCGAGGTGCCAACGACGGCCGAGGCAGGCTACCCGAAGCTGCGCGTGGACAACTACTTCGGCGTCTCCGGTCCGGCCGGGTTGCCGAAGGAGGTGACCGACAGGCTCTACGCCGCGCTCGCCGAGGTGCTGACCCAGCCCGCCGTGCTGAAAAAGCTGGAGGACCTGGGCATCGTCTATCACAAGATGACGCAGGCGGAATACGCCGCGCTCGTGGCTAGCCAGATCAGCGAATGGGCGCCAATCATCAAGGCGAGCGGCGCGAAGCTGTAGCCAGCACTCTGCCGTTCACCGGCCCACGCCATTTGACGCAAGTCGAGTTGCTGCGACGATTTTTGGAATTCTTTAACTGAATCAATTGTTTTCTTCGTTAATGACAATGGAATAGGAAACGTCTTATTCATCAATGTCAATTTCGGAGTCAACATGGATCGTCGCAATGTGCTGATCGCAATGGTCAGCCTTCCCCTCATTTCACCCATTGCCGGGGCGCTCGCCCAGTCGGCGGGCGCCCCGCGCGGGGCTGTCAATGCCGCGAAGCCCACGCTCACCACGATAGGCGCCGCCATCAACAAGGCTGGCAGGCAGCGCATGCTGTCGCAGCGCATGGCCAAGGCCTACGCCCAGATGGGCCTCGGCCTGCTGCCGGATCGCGCGTTCAAGATCATGAACGACTCGATCGCGCTATTCGACGCGCACCAGAACGAACTGGCGAGCTTCGCGCCGACGGCCGAAATCGCCAGAACCTATAGCGAGCTGTCTGGCGCGTGGAAGACCTTCCGCGACCTGCTGGCGACGGCACCGAACCCCGACAGCGGCGCGCAGGTGCAGGAACAGAACGAGATCGTGCTGCGCATTGCCAATCGCGGCGCCGGTGAACTTGAGCGCCACGCCGGAACCACCATTGGCCGGCTGGTCAACGTGTCAGGGCGCCAGCGCATGCTTTCACAGCGCATCGCCAAGTTCTTCATGTTCCGCGAATGGGGGCTGCCGAAAGCGGTCGATGGCGAACTCAACGCCGCGCGCGCCGAGTTCCGCACGGCGCTCCACACGCTGCGCATCGATCCCGAGACCAGCGAGGACATCCGCACCCAGCTCGGGCTGGCGGAAACGCAGTGGCTGTTCTTCGACAACGCGGTGGAGGCTTCGCTGAAATCAAAAGCCGACCTGATCCGGCGGCAGAATGTCGCCAACAGCAGTGAACGCATCCTGGAAGTGTTCGAGACGGTTACCGGGATGTACGAGAAGCTGGCCGCCTGACCGGCCTGGTCCCGTTTGCTACCGGGTCGCGCGGCGGCGCAGAAGCCGATAGAATCGCGGCACGTTCGAGGAGCGCTGCAACCGGCGCGAGGTCCTCACACCCCGCCGGCTAGGCTCGAACGATTTCTCAGTGGCAACGGCGCTCGCAGTTTTGGTGACGGCAGTCACAATGCTTGCGAGCGGTGCACGGTTGCAACCGTCTCCCCCGGCATTGGCTCTCGTCACCTCCGATTGGAGTGAACAATGAATGCCGTTGCTGACAAGATTTTTACTGACTGTGTGATCGCCGACCTGTCTCTGGCCGACTGGGGACGCAAGGAAATCCGCATTGCGGAGACCGAGATGCCGGGCCTGATGGCCATCCGCGAAGAATTCGCGAAGAGCCAGCCGCTCAAGGGCGCGCGCATCACCGGCTCGCTACACATGACGATCCAGACCGCCGTGCTGATCGAGACGCTGCAGGCACTCGGTGCCGACGTGCGCTGGGCCTCGTGCAACATCTTCTCGACGCAGGACCACGCCGCCGCCGCCATCGCCGCCAAGGGCACGCCGGTGTTTGCGGTCAAGGGCGAGACGCTGGCTGACTACTGGGACTACACGCATCGCATCTTCGACTTTGGCCCGAAAGGCAGCGAAGGCGAAGGCCCCAACATGATTCTCGACG